>JANYJY010000040.1 GCA_025358295.1 Gammaproteobacteria bacterium | reverse complement strand
TGGAGATCGCCAAGATCAACGTCGATGAGAATCAATCCGTGCCCTCGCGGTACCACGTCCGCGGGATCCCCACTCTGATGCTGTTCAAGAACGGCGAAGTCGTGGCCACCAAGGTGGGCGCCGTGTCCAAGTCCCAGCTGGCGGCATTCATCGAGGCCAATCTGTAAGGGCCGCTAGGGCAGCAGCACCGTAGCGCCGATGGTCCGTCGGCCCTCCAATTCGCGGTGGGCGTCGGCCGCATCGCGCAACGCAGCCCGCTGACCTACATGCGCCTTGACCTCGCCGGAGGCCAGCCGTGCAAATAGATCCGCGGCGCGCGACGACAGCTCGGCGCGGCTCTTGATGTAGTCGAACAACATGGGCCGCGTCGCGAACAGGGAACCGCCGGAAGCCAGGTCCGAGAATTTGAAATCCGCAATCATGCCCGACGACTGACCGAAATGAACGAAGCTGCCGCGCAGCTTCAAACATTTAAGCGAGCCTCGCCAAGTGTCCTTGCCCACTGAATCGTAAACCACGTCGCAACCCGCCGAACCCGTGATCTGCTTGACGCGCGCGGCGAAATCCTCGGTGCGATAATCGATGACATGGGTGTAGCCGTTCGCTTTGGCGATGGCGACTTTCTCGGGCGAGCCCGCCGTGCCGATCGATATCGCGCCCAGCGTTTTCAGCCACTGACCCAGCAGCAAGCCGACTCCACCCGCGGCCGCGTGCACCAACACAGTGTCGCCTGCCTTGACCGGAAAACACGAGGTCAGCAGAAACTGCGCCGTCAAGCCCTTGAGCATGACCGAGGCGGCCACGTCGAAAGCAATGGCGTCGGGAAGTTTGACCAGCCGCTCGGCAGGGACGACGCGCTGCATGCGATAGGCGCCCAACGGCATGGTGTACGCCACTCGATCGCCCACCCTCAGATCGGCGACCTCCGTGCCGATCTCCGCGACCACGCCCGCAGCCTCGGCCCCCGGAATCAACGGAGTCGACGGCCAGGGATAAAGGCCGCTGCGAAAATAAGTATCGATGAAATTGACGCCGATCGCGCGCTGCACGATGCGCACCTCAGCTGGACCGGGACTGCCCGTATTGACGGCCGTCCACTCCAGCGCCTCAGGACCGCCCGCCGCGCGCACCACTATGCCCATGTCCGTGTTTTCAACCGTCATGCCCTTACCTCACCAATGAGTCAACGAAACGCCTTATTCGCACGATGGCTAGAGTGAGCAATTTTTCGTCGGTGGCGAAGCACACTCGTACGAATCCCCTCGTCTCATCGCCGAAGGCACCGCCGTCGAGCACCGACACTCGCTCGGTCCGATACAACTCACACATGAAATCGTAGCCCGAAAGCCCCGTGCCCCGTACATCCAGCAACAAGAACATTCCCGCGTCGGGAACCAGGCAATGGATTCCGCGGATGCTCGCGAGACCGGCCAGCAGAAAATCGCGACGCACGGCGCAGTACTCGCGGACTCGCGATTCCGCAGCCTCCGACACGCTCAAGGCCGTCGCAGCAGCCTCTTGAATGAAACCCGGCAGCCCGAACAGCATGCACTGCGCCATGGCCTCCGCGTAAACCACCAATTGCGGCGGACCCACCAGCCAACCTGCTCGCCAGCCCGGCATCGAGTGCGATTTGGACAGACTACAGATGGTCACCACCTGCTCCGGCAGCTCGGCGGCGAGGCTCGGCACCCGGCCGGCGGGAGCGAGGCCCGCGTAAACCTCGTCCGCCACCACCCACAGTGAATGGCGGCGCGCCAGATCGCCGATCACCGCCAAGTCGGCCGTGCTCAAGATCACTCCGCTTGGATTGTTCGGCGTGGCAAAGAACAATGCCCGCGTGCGCGGCGTGATTGCCGCCTCGAGCGCATTCAGGTCGACGCGAAATCCCAGCGCCGCCGGCGACGGCACCCTCACCATGCGCGCGCCCGACACTTCGAGAGTCGCCGGATAGCTCGGGTACAAGGGTTCGAGCGCTATGACCTCGTCGCCGTGAGCGGCGATGCACATCGACGTGACGAACAGCGCGTTCTGCGCGCCGGCAAGAAAAATCACATTGGAAACATCGACCGCTTGCCCGGTACGGGCACGGTGCGTGGCCGCAATGGCCTCGCGCAAGTGCTGCCGGCCCATCACCGGCGTATAGTGTGTGTCGCCGGCCCGCAGACTCTCGATGGCGCGCTCCAGGGCCGGCGCCGGCGTATCGAGGTCGGGGTCCCCGACGCTCAACAATATGACGTCTTCGCCGCGCTCGAGGGCCGCCCGCGCCGCGTAATGAACGACCCAAGCGTCCGTGCCCTCGCCGGAAATTCGCCTGACTAAAGGTGAATATTGCATCTTTTCTCTTGCCTACGTCATGGCGGTGCGCAATCCTACGCCGCTGCGCAATCCTATCGCGCTTTGTGAAACGGCGTTCAAATTCAGGCAGGTTCAAATGTCGCGCAATGTCGGCGGTTATCTTGTCGAACTCTTGGCCGCAAACGATATCGACACCGTGTTCGGTATTCCCGGCGTGCACAACCTGGAGTTGTACCGGGGCCTGACTGCCGCGAACCTGCGTCACGTACTCGTGCGCCACGAACAAGGCGCGGGATTTGCGGCCGACGGCTTCGCTCGCATGAGCGGCCGGCCCGCCGCGGCCTTCGTGATTTCGGGTCCGGGACTCACCAATATCATGACCGCGGTCGCGCAAGCCTATTCGGATTCGGTACCGCTGCTGGTCATCGCCGCGGCGCCGGTGCGCGCCTCGTTTCGCAAACAATGGGGCGTGCTGCACGAACTGTCCGACCAGGCCGCGCTTGCCGCCGGCGTGTTCGGCATCGCGCGGTCGGCGCACAGCGCAGAAGACGTGCGCGATCACTTGCGGCTTTGCCTGGCATCGCTGCGCACGGGCCGGCCACGTCCGGCGTATCTGGAGATTCCTCTCGACGTGCTCGCGGAGACCACGACTCTGGAGGTGCAGCGATTCGACGGCACTCCGCTGGCACCCGAGGCAAGCCCGGAGCAAATCGCGGCCGCGGTACGCACGCTCAATCTGGCAGCGCGACCTCTCGTCATCGCCGGCGGCGGCACGCGCCTCGCAAGCGCGGAATTACATCGGTTGGTGGACATACTGGATTGCCCATTGGTGACGACGGCTGCCGGCAAAGGCGCGCTTGCGGATAGTCACCCGGCAAATTTCGGCACCACATTGCCGTACCGCCCGATTCAGCAATTGATTCTCGATGCAGACGTGGTGCTCGGCGTGGGGACGGAGCTCGGCGAGACCGACATGTATTTCACCACCAAGCTGCCGCTCGGCGGCTTGTTGATCCGCATCGACATCGATCCGGTGAAGCTCGCGGACCAGTATGGAGCCGATGTACGCCTGTGGTCCGACGCACGCAGTGCCCTGCACTCGATCAATCAGGGATTGTCGGATGCCATGCAAGCGCGGCCGCGGCGCACGGGCTGGCGCACCGCCCTCGGCGGATTCGAGAAATATCGCAACGAAATCGACGCCAGCCTGGATTCAAAGGCCCGCGCTCAGGGCAGTGCCCTGCGCGCCATCAAGGCCGCGCTGCCCGCCGACGGCGTCGTGTTCAGCGACATGACGCAAATCGCTTACTTTGGAAATTACGCCTATCCGGTCGAAAATCCGGGGCAATGGTTTCACCCCTCGGGCTACGGAACCTTGGGATTTGCTCTGCCCGCGGCAATCGGCGCAAAAGTATCGAGCCCGGCCCGCGCCGTCATCGCTCTCGCAGGCGACTTCGGACTTCAATTCACCCTGGGCGAACTCATGACGGCCGTTGAATCCGGCCTGAGCCTGCCCATCGTGGTCTGGAATAATTCGGCCCTGGGCCAGATTCGCGACGACATGGTGGCCGCGGGCATTCCGCAACTCGGCGTGATCGGACGCAATCCAGACTTTGTCGCCTTGGCGCGCGCCTGTGGCGCCGAGGCCTACCGGGTGCACCACCCGGCCGCGCTCACCGAAGCGGTGCGCACGGCTCTCGCTCAAGCAGGACCGACGCTGATCGAAGTGGTCGCGTCCAGCTTCGAAAAATAGCTATCATTCCACTCACTCAACGAAAACCCTGGAGACACAATGAACATAACAATCGGCCGCGTGGCGCTGCTGGCAGCGGCGCTCTTAGGTTTACCGGCATTTGCCGCCGAACAGATCAAAATGGTTGAGCGTCCCGTCGGGGAAACGACCGTGGATCTCGGTGCCAAAGGCGATTCGATCGGCGACTTGCTGGTGTTCGCCAACGGCGTGTTCGACCCCGCCAATAAAACTCAAATCGGCACCGATCAGGGTTACTGCGTGCGCACCATCGTCGGCAAGAGTTGGGAGTGCATTTGGACCCTGACTCTGAAGGCTGGCCAAATCACCGTCGAAGGTCCTTTCATGGACGAAGGTGATTCGACCTTCGCCGTCACCGGAGGCACCGGCAAATACGCCGGCGCCAAGGGCAGCATGAAGTTGCACCCCCGCGATGCGAAATCGACGAGCTACGATTTCACCTACGACCTGCTGTAATGGCCTACACACTCGAGCATTGCCTGCGCAGCCGGCAGGACTTTCCTGCATTGGTCAAGAATCCCGGCCTCGCCTTTCTCGACGGGCCGGGAGGCAGTCAGGTGCCGCGCTGCGTGGTGGAGGCCATTGCGGATGTCTATGCCTCCTGCAATGTGAATACGCACGGCAACTTCGCGCCTTCGCGGGAAGTGGATCGTCGCATGGAGAATGCACGCAGCGTCGTCGCCACTTTTCTCGGCGCCGAAAGTGGCTCCTGCATCTCCTTCGGTCAAAGCATGACGACGCTCAGCTTCAACCTGAGCGCGGCCATCGGCCGCACGCTGGACAAGGGCGACGAGGTCCTCGTCACCCAGCTCGATCACGAGGGAAACCGCGGCCCGTGGCTCGGCCTGCAGGAGCGCGGTATCGTCGTGCGCGAAGTACGCTTGATGGAGTCCGGCGAGCTGGACCCTGCCGACATGGCCGCCAAAATCACGTCGCGCACCAAGCTGTTCGCCATCGGCGCATCGGCGAATTCCCTCGGCACGGTCAATGACATTGCGCTCGCTCGGCGTCTGACGCGCCAAGTCGGCGCCTTATTGGTCGTCGATGCCGTGCATTACGCACCTCATTTCCCCCTTGACGTGCAGGCGCTCGGCTGTGACTTTCTGCTCTGCTCGGGCTATAAGTTCTACGGGCCGCATGTCGGCGTGCTGTATTCGCGGCCCGGCGCTCTTGATCGGCTGCCCACGGACCGTTTGAGCGTGCAGGATCCCGCCGCGCCGTATCGCATCGAAACCGGCACTCTGAATCACGCGGCGATCGACGGCGTGCGTGCCGCGATCGATTTCATCGCCGGCTGGGGCAGCGGTTCCACCCTGCGCGAGCGCATCGTGGACGCAATGACGCATATTTCCGGCTACGAACATGACCTCGCCCGTTATTACTACGATGCGGTGCGCGGCATCCCCGGAGTTCGGGTCTGGGGGCCGGACTTCGCCACAGGCCGCGCGCGCGCGCCGACCGTATCCATCACTCTCGAGAAGGCAACCGCGGGCCATGCCGCCATCGCCCTGGGAGAGCAAGGCATTTGCGTCTGGGACGGAGACTTCTACGCGGCGCGGCCCGTGCAAGTGTTGGGACTTGCCGAGCGCGGCGGCCTGCTTCGTACCGGCATTTCCATGTACAACACCCGCGACGAATTGAACCGTCTGCTGGCCGGTATCGAGCGACTGACGTAGCATGCGCGCGCATGAGAGAGGGAACGCCGCCATGAACATCGAGCTGAACGCTTCCAATCCCATGCGCACCGACGGCTTCGAATTCGTCGAGTACGCTGCGCCCGATCCCGAACTGCTGCGCCGGCTGTTCGAGAGCATGGGCCTGCCGGCGATTGCACGGCATCGCTCGAAGAACGTGACCCTGCACAACCAGGGCGACATCAACTTCATTATCAATGCGGAACACGACAGTTTCGCGCAGAAATTTGCGCGTGCGCATGGGCCGTGCGCCTGCGCCATGGCGTTTCGCGTGGCCGATGCGCGCTTCGCGTACGCGCGCGCGCTGGAATTGGGGGCGAAACCGGGGCCCGCCACGGCTGGACCGATGGAACTCAATATTCCCTCGATAGTAGGCATCGGCGGCAGCTTGATCTACTTGGTCGACCGCTACGGCGAGCGGACGATTTATGACGTGGATTTCTTGCCCGTCTCCGCAGCAAAGCCGGGCTCCAGTGAACCCGTAGGCCTGACGCGCATCGATCACCTGACTCACAACGTCAAGCGCGGCAACATGAATTTATGGGCCGGATTCTACGAGAAATTATTCAACTTCAAGGAAATCCGCTATTTCAGCATCGAGGGCAAGCAGACCGGCTTGTTCTCGCGCGCGCTGACCTCGCCGTGCGGGAAAATCCGCATCCCGATCAACGAAAGCCAGGACGACAAGAGCCAGATCGAGGAATACCTCAACGAATACAAAGGTGAGGGCATTCAGCACATTGCGCTCGGAACCGATGACGTGTACCGCACCGTCGACGCCCTGCGCACGCGCGGCGTCGAGTTCCAGGACACGCCCGACACTTACTATGAGGGCATCGACGCCCGCGTCGCCGGGCATGCCGAGAACTTGAGCGAGTTGCAGCGCCGCGGGGTTCTTATCGACGGCAACGCGACCAGCGGCATTCTGCTGCAAATTTTCACCAAAAATGCCATTGGTCCGATTTTCTTCGAAATCATTCAGCGCAAGGGCAACGACGGTTTCGGCGAAGGGAATTTTCAAGCCCTGTTCGAGTCCATTGAATTGGACCAAAAGCGCCGCGGTGTCATCTAAATGTCATGGCGAGCTCGCGCTTTGGGGCGTTGAACTTCGCCCCGGCGCCCATATCTAAGCATACATGGGTCAATTCGACCTGTGGGGGCCTCTATGCGAAGACTCTTAGTTGCTGCAACCCTTGCCGTAGCGGTGAGCTGTGCCGTTGCACTGCCCGCATTGGCGGATTCCGATCCCACCGTGGATCAGATCTATACCGCCGCTCAGACCGGACATCTCGATCGGGCACAGCAAATGGTTAGCCAAGTGCTGGCCGACCACCCGGATAGCTCGCGCGCGCATTACGTACAGGCGGAGCTGTATGCGCGAGAGGGCAAAATCCCGCAGGCGCGTTCCGAGTTGAGCACTGCCGAGCAGTTGAAACCCGGCCTGCCCTTCGCCAGCCCGCGCGCCGTCCAGGAATTGAAGGCCCAGCTGGGCCTGGGCGCACGGCCGGCAGGTTCCACCCTCATGCGGTCCGGCGCACCCGAACGTCGGTTTCCTTGGGGCACCCTGCTGATTCTGGCCGGCGCCGTCGGCCTGCTGTGGATGATGTTCCGCAGGCGTCCTGCTTATGCCCCCTATCCGGCGGCCGGACCCGGCATGGGCGGTGCACCCGGCACCTACGGTCCCGGCGGCTATGGTCCCGGCCCCATGGGCGGTGGCGGCATCGGCTCCGGTATCGCCGGCGGGCTCGCCTCCGGATTGGCGGTCGGCGCGGGCGTGGTGGCCGGCGAAGAACTTGCCCATCACTTCCTGGATGGCGGACGCGGCAGCGGCGGCGTGATTCCCACGGCCGAGGCCGGCGACTCGGGCTCAAGCAACAGCGACATGGGCGGCTCCGATTTCGGCATGAACGACCCCGGCTCGGGTTGGGGCGATGGCGGCGGGGGCGGTGGCGGCGACTGGAGCTAGAAGCGCCGGAACGCCGACTGCAGCATCAAAGGGCGCCCAACCGGGCGCCCTCTTTTTTACACGGTAACCGTACGCAGACTGACAGGGCGTCGCCCTAGCCGCTGCGTCCCACGGCGGCGGCCACTGCATCGTGCAATGCCTTCATGCCGAAGGAGATATCCTGGACGACGCCGTCGATGAAGAACGACGGAGTCGCGCGAATATGGCTGCGGCGCCCGCCTTCGATGTGTTCGCGCACTTTCTGCAGGTAGATATGATCGTCCATCTCCGCGGTATAGCGCGCCATATCGAGGCCCAGGTCGGCGGCGTATCGATATAAATCCTTGTCCTTCAGATGGGCCTGGTTCTGGAACAGCACATCGTACATGGGCCAGAATTTCCCCTGTGCCGCGGCAGCCTCGGACGCTTCGGCCGCGCCGAGCGCATGCGGGTGCGCTTCTTGCAGCGGAAAATGCCGGAAAACGAAACGAATCCTGTTCGGATATCGCTCCAATAAAAGTTTGGGCGTGGTAGCAGCCACCTTGCAGCTCGGGCACTCGAAATCGCCGTACTCGATCACGGTGACGCGTGCATGTTCGGAGCCAAGGCCGTGGTCTGTTGGTTCCAGCGGCACTGCCAACGTGTGAGCGGGGATGTTGGGACTCATTGAATCTCCTCCTCGATTTCGGACCGATTCAGGCGCTCATCGTCAGCGGCCATGTGCGGGCATTTCAATCGGCCGGATTTTTACACGAATCAAGGTCGATCTGCGCAGCAACTGCAACTCGCCCTCGCGTCCAATCCAACCGGCGTCAAGCAGCCGCTGCAGGCCGTTGATTCCATCGATAGATAGCCCGTCGATGGCAATCATGCGATCGCCCGCCTCCACGCCCGCGAGCGCCGCCGGACTGCCTGCCACCAATTCGAGCACATGCACCGCGGTATTGCTCGATAGGCCGAAATGCCGCACCACGCGCGTCGCAATCGGCACCGTGGCGCCGGAGACGCCGATATAGGCACGGCGCACCCGACCGTGCGCGAACAACTGCGCAATCACCCATTTTGCCGTATCGATGCCCGTGGCAAAGCAAATCGACTGAGCTTGGGGGATCATTGCAGTATTGACGCCGATGACCAAACCCTTCGAGTCGACCAACGGGCCGCCGGAATTTCCAGGATTGAGCGCTGCGTCGGTCTGAATCACATCGTGCATCAGCCTGCCGGGGGTCGCGCGCAAGGTGCGCCCGAGCGCCGAAACCACTCCCGTCGTGACGGTCTTGGAATAGCCGAGCGGGTTGCCGATGGCGATCGCCACCTGGCCGACTCGTAGTTTCGCCGAATCGCCGAACGCCACGTAGGGAAGCGCGGTCGGCGAGCCGATGCGCAGTACCGCCAGATCCGAGTCCGGGTCGTTGCCCACCAGATCGGCGCCGAAGCCGGTGTCATCATTCAATCGGACCGTGATTTCTTGGGCACCTTGGACCACATGACTGTTGGTCAGCAGATAGCCGTCGGGAGTGAAAAGAAATCCCGAGCCGCTGCCGCGCGTCCGTCTTTGGGATTTTGGCGCGGCGCCGTGAACCACGTCGATGAAGGCTACCGCCGGCGACACCCGCTCGAGCGCGCCGATGACCGCCCCCGAGTAGGCATCGACCAGCGAGGTGTCGCGCTCGCCCTGCGCATCGCTCGCGTCACTGTTCGCCACCCACTGCGGTATCAGCATGCTCAGCTCAGTATGATTTTCGGCTTCTCGGCGAGGCCGTCCACAATCAGGCGATTGACGCGGCGGACGAAAATCGCCGGGTCATCCAGCTCGCCGCCCTCCGCCAGCATGGCCTGGTCGTACAGCACATGGGCGAGATCCGCGAAGTCCGTCTCATCGGCAGTGTCCTTGAGGCGCTCGATCAAGGGGTGCTTGGGATTCAATTCGAGAATCGGCAATGTGGCGAAAGGATTGTTCTGGCCCGCCTGCTTGAGAATGCGCCCCATGCGCAAGCTCATGCCGAATTCTCCTGCAACCAGTACCGCGGGCGACTCGGTCAGGCGCGCCGACACCTGCGCCGCGGCAATCTTGCCGGTCAGCAGTTTGCCCAACCGCTCCGTGGTGTCTTTGAACGTCGATTCAGCGGCAGCCTTCTCCGGCGTCTCGATGGCGGACGCCACATCGGCGGCACTGCTGGAGACATTCGCCAGCGGCTTGCCGTCGAATTCGTGCAAGTGGCTTGCGACCCACTCGTCGATGCGATCGACCAACAGCAGCACTTCCACGCCTTTGGCGCGCGAGGCTTCCAAGTGCGGGCTATTGCGCGCGGCGGTCAACGTGTCGGCGGTCAGGTAGTAGATCGACTTCTGATCGGTTGGCATACGCCCCACATATTGCTCGAGCGTCGCGTCGGGAGCATCACCGGCGGCCGCGGTGGAGTGAAAGCGCAGCAGCTTCGCAATGCGCTCCTTCTGGCCGGGATCTTCGATGATCCCTTCCTTCAAGACTACGCCGAAGGTCTTCCAAAATTCCGCATACTCTTCCGGCTTGTTCGCCGCCAAATCCTCGAGCAAATCGAGCGAGCGCTTGACCAGCGCGGACTTGATCTTCTCGACGGTGCGGTTGTTCTGCAGCAGCTCGCGCGACACATTCAGGGGTAAATCGGCAGTGTCGACCAGACCGCGCATGAAGCGCAGATAGGGAGGCAGCAATTCCGCCGCCTTGTCCATGATGAACACGCGCTTAACGTACAGCTGAATGCCGCCTTTCTGTTCGCGCTCGAACAGATCGAACGGCGCGCGCTTGGGAAGGTACAGCAGCGAGGTGTATTCGATATTCCCTTCGACCTTGTTGTGCGCCCACACTCGAGCGTTCTCGGAGTCGTGGGTCAAGTGCTTGTAGAACGCCTGATAATCCTCATCGGTCAGGTCGGATTTGGGCCGTGTCCAAAAAGCCTTGGCTTGATTGACGGTTTCCTCGGTCTCGCCTTCTTTCAAGATGATGGGCAGGCTCAAATGATCCGAGTATTTGCGCACCAGCTGGCGCAGGCGTGCCGGCTGCAAGAACTCCTTGTCTTCATCACGCAGGTGCAGAATCACCTCGGTGCCGCGGTCCGATTTTTGGTCGGTTTGAATCTGGTACTGGCCTTCGCCGTCCGAGTCCCAGCGCACACCGGGCGCGTCGGTGCGTTTCGTCAGCACCGTCACCTTGTCGGCAACGATGAACGCCGAATAAAAGCCCACGCCGAATTGGCCTATCAGCTGTGCATCCTTAGCCGAATCCCCGCTCAGTGTCTCGAGAAATTTCTTGGTGCCGGAGCGCGCAATGGTGCCCAGATTGTCGATCACCTCCGCCTCGCTCATGCCGATGCCGTTGTCCTTGATGTTCAAGGTGCCCGCGGCGGCATCGGGAGTCAGGGTCACCGACAGCACGTCCGCACCCAGCAGGTCAGGCTTGGCGAGCGCCTCGAAGCGCAGCTTCTCACAGGCATCCGAGGCATTGGAAACCAGCTCACGCAGGAAGATCTCCTTGTGCGAATACAGCGAGTGGATCACCAATCGCAGTACTTGCTTGGTTTCGGCTTGGAACTCTTTCGTCTGGGGCTGGGTGTCGGTCATCATGGCCTTGGATATCAGGTTGTTTTAATGGAAATTAGCGATGCTCCAGGCGAGATGGGGTCGCTGCTGTATTCTTCAAGATATCATGGCGAAGAGCGTCACCAATCTGGCGGTCAGGACAGCGCTCACCGGCAATGTGCTGGCCGCCGCAGCCAAGTTCGTGGCCGCCGCGGTCACGGGATCCGCCGCCATGCTGAGTGAGGCGGTTCACTCCCTGGTCGATACCGTCAATGAGCTTCTGCTGCTGTATGGAATCGCCCGCTCCGCCCGGCCGCCCGACCGGGTGCACCCCTTGGGCTACGGCCGAGAGCTGTATTTTTGGAGCTTTATCGTGGCCCTGCTGATCTTTGCGCTCGGCGCGGGCGTCTCTGGTTATCAGGGCGGCAATCGCCTGATGCATCCCATGCCCATCGAGAAACCCATCGTCATTTTTGTCGTTCTGGGCGTGTCCCTCGCATTCGAAGGCGCCTCGTGGCTGGTCGGCATCCGCGAATTTCGCATCGCCAAGCGCACCTTAAGTTGGTGGCAGGCGTTTCGACGCTCCAAGGATCCACCCACCTTCATCGTGGTGTTCGAGGACAGCGCGGCGATCTTGGGGGATAGTAGTGGCGGCTGCGGGCACGGCGGCCGCCATGGTCACCGGCAATGCGCGTTGGGACGGCGTCGCATCGTTGATCATTGCCGTCATTCTGGCGGGAGTGGCCGCGCTTCTAGCCAGGGAATCGAAGGCGCTGCTGATCGGCGAACGCGCTGATCCTGCCTTGAGCGACGCCATCATCCGGACGGCGGCGGGCATCGCCGGCGTATGCAGTGCCAACAGCATCGTGACGTTGCAGCTCGCACCGCGCAATGTGATAGCCACCTTGAGCCTCGACTTTTTCGATTACCTGCGTGCGCCGGACATCGAACGTGCCGTGGTCGAATTGGAGGCCCGCATTCGCGCCGCCCACCCGGAGGTGTCGGCGCTTTTCGTCAAGCCGCAGAGCGTGCTGGTGGCACAGCGCCTGCGTGGCGGCAGCAGCGGCATGACGCCGGACCTGCCCGACCTGCTCGGCGACGGTTAAGGCCAGCCGGCGCGCGGATCGAAGCTGAATTCGCTTTTCATCCGCTCGTAGGCTTCCTTCGCCTTGGCGGATTCTGCGGCCGGTGTGACCAGCTTGATGACGACGATCTGATCGCCGCCGGGAAGGCCCCGTCCTCGCAAACGGAGTTTCTGCCCCGACTGCGCCCCGGCCGGCACGGTCACCTCGACGGTCCCGCCGAGTGTGGGCACTGCCACCTTGGCACCCAAGGCCGCCTCCCAGGGCGCCAGGGGCAACTCGATCTGCACGTCCCTGCCTTGAATGGCATACAGGGCGTGCGGACGCAGCCGGATACGAAATAACAGGGAAGGGCCGCCGCCATTGCCGGCAATGCGCAGCGACTGGCCCTCGCCGACCCCGGCGGGAATTTGCACATCCACCGAGCGCGAGCGGCCGCCCTCGTTCAGCATGACGCGCCGTTTGGTGCCCGCAAAGGCCTCTTCGAGAGTGACGTCCACGTGGCCGGCATCCGCGTCGGGCGGCGCCCCTCCCGCACCGCCAAACAGGCTGGAGAAGAAATCGCTGAAGCCGTTCAGATCGGAGAACCGCTGGCTGCCGGACTGTCCGTAGCGTTGCGACCAGTCCGGCGGCGGTCGAAATTGCTGTCCAGGGCGGTAATCGCGCCCCAACTGATCGTAGGCGGCGCGCTTCTCGGTATCGCGCAGCACCTCGTAGGCCTCTTGGACCTCCTTGAACTTGCTTTCGGCGTTCTTTTCCTTGCTGACGTCCGGGTGATATTTGCGCGCCAGCTTGCGATAGGCGCGCTTCACGGCATCGGCATCCGAGCTGCGGCTCACCCCCAGAACTTCGTAGTAATCCTTATATTGCATGCCCAACCTTTGCGAGATTATTGCTATATATTACCAGCACATAGCCAAGACCGGCCGACCCGGACCGAATCGTCATCCTTGAAATTGATCCGGAACATCCCGACCATGGGGAGTGCCGCGCTACCATATTGCGGTTAGTTTTCGGAAAGAAAAGGCTTATGAATCGCATTTTCATGTTCCTGGTGACGAATCTGGCTGTGCTGGCCCTGCTCAGCGTGGTGATCTTCATCATCGATGGGGTCTTCGGTGTGCGCTTGACGGGCGGCGGAACCGGCGGTTTGCTGCTATTCGCAGCGATTTTCGGCTTCGGCGGCTCGCTGATCTCCCTTACCCTGTCCAAATGGACGGCCAAGCGCATGATGGGCGTGCGCGTGATCACGGCGCCGCAATCGGACGTGGAATTCTGGCTGGTGGCCACGGTCAAGCGCCTGGCGGATCAGGCCCACATCGGTATGCCCGAAGTCGGCATCTTCGATGCCACGGAAATGAACGCCTTCGCCACCGGCGCGCGCCGCGATGCGTCCTTGGTCGCCGTGAGCACCGGACTGCTGCGCAGCATGACCCGCCCCCAGATCGAAGCGGTATTGGGACACGAAATCACCCATGTCGCGAACGGTGACATGGTTACCCTTGCCCTCTTGCAAGGTGTGTTAAACACTTTTGTCATATTTCTTGCGCGAATCATCGGTAGCTTCATCGATCGGGCCTTGTTCAAGAACGAGCGAGCGGAATCGGGTATTGGCTTCTTTCTGACCACCATGATTGCGCAGATCGTTCTGGGAATATTCGCCAGCATGATCGTGAGCTGGTATTCGCGGCGCCGCGAATTCCGCGCCGATCGCGGCGGTGCCGACCTGGCGGGAACCGCCGGCATGATCGATGCGCTGCAGGCGCTGAAACGCAGTCAAGGAGAACCGATGCCACCGCAAATGCAGGCCTTCGGAATCAACACCGGCAGCACGAGCGGTTTCATGCGGCTGTTCATGAGCCATCCGCCGCTCGACGAGCGCATCGGCGCTCTCCAGTCATAGGAATTCAAATGATCCCAGAGAATGAAACCGCGGCCCAGCCGCCTGCAGCAGAACGCGTGAGCCGGGAACTGTCGCGTTGGTTCGGCAGCGACGAATTGTCGGCCCGCCCGCCGGAAACCGAGCTGCATCGAGAGCAGGCCAGGCATGTCGATTGGGCGCGAGTCATCCCCTTTCTGTTGATGCATGTCGCCTGTCTTGCGGTGATATGGGTGGGATTCAGCTGGGTCGCGCTGGCCGTGACGGTGGCGCTGTACCTGGTGCGCATGTTCGCCATCACCGGCTTCTATCACCGCTATTTCTCTCACCGCAGTTTCAAAACCTCGCGCGTCGGTCAATTCATATTCGGATTGCTGGGCGCTTCGGCCGTGCAGCGCGGACCGATCTGGTGGGCGGCACATCACCGCCACCACCACGTTCATTCGGACAAGCCGGACGATGTGCATTCGCCGGTGCAGCATGGGTTCTTTTGGAGCCACATGGGTTGGTTCATGTCGCACAAACACTTCGCCGCGGATTTATCGCGCGTGAAGGACCTGCTCAAGTACCCCGAACTGCGCTTCCTCGATCGCTTCGACATCGTCGTGCCCGTCATTCTCGCTGTCGGCGTATTTCTCCTCGGCGTACTGCTCAAGCACGTCGCGCCGGGCCTTGGGACGAACGGCTGGCAGATGCTGGTGTGGGGATTCTTCATCTCGACCGTGGCGGTCTATCACGGTACCTATACCATCAATTCCCTGTCGCATGTGTTCGGGCGTCAGCGTTACAAGACCGGGGATGCCAGCCGCAATAATGTGTGGCTGGCCATCATCACCTTGGGCGAGGGATGGCACAATAATCACCATCATTACCCCGCGTCGGTGCGCCAGGGTTTTTATTGGTGGGAATTCGATATCACTTTCTACCTGCTGAAACTGATGTCCTTCTTCGGCGTGATATGGGAATTAAAGCCGGTGCCGGCCGCAGTTCGGCTCGGGGAAGGCAAGCGGTTCGAATAAATAGTGGACGCTCCTGACCAAACCATTCTCGCGCCGTGCGGCCGTAGCCACCGTACATGCCCCGCCCGCCTGATCCTAAAACTCTAGGCGAGCTCAAGGCAGCCGTCGGCGCCGGATCCTGGCTGGATTCGCCGGATTCGGTGGAACCCTATCTCTCCGATTTCCGCCGCCTGTATCACGGCGCCACGCCATTGGTTCTATTGCCGCGCAGCGTCGCAGAAGTGGCGCAGATTTTGCGAATCTGCAACCGCGAGGAAGTGGGCGTAGTGCCCCACGGCGGCAACACCAGCTACTGCGGCGGGGCCACCCCCGACGAAACCGGTTCCCAGATCGTGCTGTGCCTGCGTCAGTTGCACCGTGTCCGACAAACCGACGCCGCCAATTATTCCATGGTCATCGAGGCCGGATGCACGTTGGCCGAGGCGCAAGCCGCAGCGCGCGAGGCCGATCGCTTGTTTCCACTGAGTCTGGGCTCGGAAGGGACCGCACAGATCGGCGGAAATCTCTCCACCAATGCGGGCGGCACCGCCGTTCTGCGCTACGGCATGATGCGTGACCTGGTGCTGGGACTTGAGGTCGTGTTGGCGGACGGCCGCGTGCTCAACGGCCTGAAAAGCCTGCGCAAGGACAATACCGGCTACGACTTGAAATCGCTGTTCGTGGGCGCTGAAGGGACTCTCGGTGTCATCACCGCCGCGTGCTTGAAACTCTTTCCCCTGCCCGCGGACACGGCGACGGCGCTGGTCGGCATCGACTCGCCGCAGCGCGCCTTGGACCTGCTTGCGCGGCTGCGCACCGCGGCCGGCGATCAAGTGACATCGTTTGAGCTGATGCCGCGCCTGGCGGTAGAACTCACGGTGCAGCATGTGCCGGGCGTTGCGAACCCGTTGGACCAGAATTCCCCCTGGTATCTGCTCATCGAACTTTCCTCGCCGAATCCGCATCAGGATTTGCTCACCCTGCTGACCGCCACCCTCGAGGCGGCCGCCGAGCGGAACACAATTGTAGATGCCATGCTCGCGACCTCGATAGCGCAGGCTCACGCCATGTGGAAATTGCGGGAATCGGTGCCCGAGGCGCAGCGCCGCCATGGCGCGAGCCTCAAGCACGATGTCTCGGTGCCGGTCTCCGCCATTCCCGTCCTGATCGAGGAGGGGTCGGCCCTGGTGCATCGTCTCGCCCCGGAGGGAGATGTCATCGCCTACGGACATGCGGGCGACGGCAACCTGCACTTCAATGTCGGTCAAAAGCCGGACACCGACATCAAGAGCTTCATGGCGCGCGGTCCGGTGCTGGAGCTGGCGGTGTTCGATCTGGTCGAAAGTCTCGGCGGCAGCATCAGCGCCGAACACGGCATCGGCAGGCTGAAAGCCGCCGAATTCGCGCGGCGCGCCGACCCTGCGGAACTCGACGTCATGCGCGACTTGAAGCGGGCGCTGGATCCCAAGGGCATCATGAATCCAGGCAAAGTGCTGTGCGAACGCTGATCCTTCCCATTCGCACGGCTCGCCTGAGTCTACGCGAGTTCGTCCAATCCGACCTGCGCGCCGTGTATGCCTATTCGTCCGATCCGCGCGTCACGCGCTATTTATTTTTCGGTCCCCGCGACGAGGACAGCACGGCCGAATATCTCGAGGGGCTGCTGGCCTCGCAGCGCGAGCGCCCGCGAACCCGATTCGAACTTGCCGTCGAGGAAAACGAATCAGGGCGCGTGGTCGGTGCATGCGACCTGTCGTACATTGAACGCAATGTCGTCGATTTGGGATATATGCTCGGCATCGATGTGTGGGGCAAGGGGCTTGCCACCGAGATCGCATTGGCGCTCGTCGACGCGGCCTTCTTCGACCTGCGCGCCGATCGAGTTATCTCAACGGTGGATGTCAACAACGGCGCTTCCATCCGCGTGCTGGAGAAAATCGGCATGCGCTGGGAAGCCGTGTTTCGCAAGCATCGCCGCGCCAAGAACAGATGGTGGGATTGTCACCTGTTCGTGCTGCCGCGCGAAGTATGGGAAGCGTCGCGGGTGGATTACGCCCCTGAGGCCACGCCTTAGGTCCCGCCGTCGTCCCGCTGCTCGGCGGCAGCCTGCTCGCGCGCGCGTTTAGCCGCACGCTCCAGGACGTCCTTGTCGGGCACGCCGGCTCGACCGCTGTTGCGAAGCGTCAGCAGCCCGCCGAGTATCGCGCCCACCGCAACCGCAATGATCAGAATTGTCTTCAGCATGCGAGACCTCCCGGCATTACGCCGTGATGCGTATCAAACCTTCCTGCGCGGCACTGGCGACCAAGCGCCCGTCGCGCGCGAACACACTGCCGCGCGTGAACCCGCGCGCGCCCGAAGCGCTGGGGCTGTCGACAGCATAGAGCAGCCAATCGTCCACGCGCACGCTGCGGTGAAACCACATCGCATGATCGATGCTGGCGATCACCAGTTGCGGTGACAGGATGGAGACCGCATGCGGCTTAAGGGCGGTGTCGAGCAGGTGGAAATCCGACACGTACGCCAGCAAGCAGCGATGCAGGGCTTCATCGACGTCCAGCTTCTCCACGGCGCGAAACCATACGTGATTGAGCGGCGCGGATTTGTCGCCGCGCAGGAAATCGGGCGGGCGCACCGGTCGAAACTCGAATGGGCGCTTTAGCTCCAGCATGCGGCGCGCCGCCGGCGGCAACTGATCCGCCATGCCGCGATAGTAGGATTCCAAGTCGGGCAATGTCTCGGGAAGGGGCACATCCGGCATCGGGATCTGATGGTCGAGCCCGGTCTCGGGCGATTGAAACGAGGCCGACATGTTGAAGATTTGCCGGCCATGTTGAATGGCGACGACTCGTCGCGAGGAGAAATGCTTGCCGTCGAGCGCCCGATCGACCTCGTAAACGATCGGCGAATTGAAGTCCCCCCGACGCAGGAAATACGCGTGCAGAGAATGCGCGACGCGGCCCTCCGCGGTTGCCGTCGCCGCCACCAGCGCTTGACCCAGCACTTGCCCGCCGAACACCTGGGGACTGCCGATGTCCCGGCTTTCGCCGCGGAACAAGTTCATCTCGAGCCGCTCGAGCGTCATCACCTTGATCAGGTCGCCGAGCAGCTGATTCATATCCCGCCTGACATCGAATCGGTCTCCGCTGCCGAGACCCCCAGGCGCTTCTGCATGATGGGGCTGGTCGTGGTGTATTGTAGAAATTGCCGCTTCTCGGGAAACAGATGATGCTGAATGGCGAACGCGGCGAGCGCGGCTTCGTGAAAGCCGCTCAATATGAGTTTTTTCTTGCCGGGATAGGTATTGATGTCGCCGATGGCAAAGATGCCGGGCACGCTGGTCTGGAATTTTTCGGTGTCCACCTTGAGTGCCCGCCTTTCCAGTTCCATGCCCCAGTCGGCAATGGGCCCGAGCTTCGGATGCAGGCCATAAAAAGCCAGCACCTGTTCCGCGGACACCGGCAGGTCCCGACCGTCGGCGGTTTTCACATCGAGTCCGGCCAGCTTGCCATTGTCCTTGCGCAATCCCGCCACGGTGCCCTCGAGCACCTGCATCTTGCCGGCGCTCACCAGTTCCCGCATGCGTGCGACGGTGGCCGGCGCCGCGCGAAAATCCGCGCGCCGATGCAGCAGCGTCAGGGAGCGCGCTTTTTCGCACAGGGCCACGGTCCAGTCGAGAGCGGAATCTCCGCCGCCGCAAATGATGATGTCGCGCCCGTGAAAATCGGCCGCCGATTTCACGCGGTAGTGGACACTCTTGCCCTCGAAATCCTCCACCCCGGGCAGCGCCAAGCGACGCGGCTGGAAGGAACCGACGCCCGCGGCAATCACCACGGCGCCGGCAATGAAGCGAGTACCGGTGGAGGTCGCGACATGGAACTTGCCGCCCTCCAACGCCCGCAGTTCGCTGACCTCCTGCCCCAGATGAAAGACCGCGTGAAACGGCTTCGCCTGCTCCATGAGCCGGTCGATCAATTCCTGTGCCCCGCATATGGGCAATGCCGGAATGTCGTAAATCGGCTTGTCCGGATATAGCTCGGTACATTGGCCACCGGCCTGCGGCAGGGAATCGACGATGTGCGCCTTGATGCCGAGAAGGCCGAGTTCGAAGATCTGAAACAGTCCGACGGGACCTGCGCCGATGATGACCGTATCGACAGTCGTGGGGGCGGCCTGCGCCGCAGCGAGATTTTCCGACATGGTAAGCCTAATTCCTTCAATTTCCGTCTAAATCAACCGCAAATTGTAGCCGAATGCCTATAGCCACACTTGTTTGGTTTCGCCGGGGGAGGCACGGGTTCACCCCACTCCCAGGCAACCAGATGCCGAACTCAGGGTACCTATGTACAAGAGGGGTTTGCGGGCTTGCGCCCCTGCAGCGATAGCGCCCCAGGGAACGTACATACCTGTTTTATCTGAGAAAATTATTCAAGGAAGACGATCATGCACGCGAAAGTCGCTCCCTCACCAGAACCTCTCAACGGTGATCATGGGTCCACCCGTCCGATTCGCTCCCTGAATCGCGGGCTGGACGTGCTGACGACTTTGAATCGCCTCGAAAGGGCTGCGATCAATACGCTGGCCAGCGAAGCTCGCCTGCCGCGCACAACCACCTACCGTATTTTGGAAACCCTGCGCCTTGCGGGCTATGTCGACCGGGATGAGCATGATGACTGCTATCGACCGACTATCATGGTGCGCGCTCTGGCGGACGGCTTTAACGATGAGGCCATGGTTGCCCATATCGCCAAACCGCATCTGAACGCACTCGGCGCGCAAATCGTATGGCCCGTCGCCGTCGCCACACCCTCCGGCGCGACCATGACGATTCGCGAGACCACGGATCATCAAAGCCCTCTTGCCCTTGAACACTACAACATCGGCGTTCACGTCCCCATGCTGGGTTCGGCGGCCGGACGTGCGTATCTGGCGTTCTGTTCGAGTCCGCAGCGCGATGCCTTGCTTGAGCTGCTGTCTCGTTCTTCTCTGCCCGAGGACCGCCTGGCGCGCAGCCCCCTCGACGTCGACCGACTGCTCAATGAAACCCGCGCCCAGGGATTCGGCATGGCGCATCGCGCCAGGCGCGTATCGGGAGAAACCAGTCTGGCGGTGCCGGTGCGTGGGAAGGGCAGAATTTTGGGCACGGTCACCGTCCGCTATGCCGCGACCGCGCTCCCATTGCGCACGGCCGTGGATCAATTCCTGCCGAAGATGCGCGATGTCGCTCAGAAAATCGAAGCGGAGTTCGTAAACGCGAACGCCGCGAGCGCCTAGAGGGCGTGGCGCGCTAGAGCGGGGGCAAGCGCCGCAATATTTCGCCGGCGATGCTTGCGTACCCACCGCCGAAATGATGTCCGCCGGGCATCTTGACCACGACGCCGTCCTTTCCCTGCATCTGCGCACAAGTCGAATCGCCGTCAGCCTCGCCGTACAAACACAGGTACGGCGCGCCGCTCCAGCGTTGCAGCTCCGGCGCCGTTTCGATGCCGCCGGTCGGATTCCCCAGCCAGTTCGCCACGTGAAATTCGAACAGCGCTTTGTCGCTGATGCCGAGCAGAGTGGTCAACCCCACCATGTCCCGCGTTTGCGCAGGAAGGCGGTTGACCATGAACGGCATGGTGTCAGCGCCCTGGGAATAGCCGATCAATAGGACGTGGGTCTTGCCCCACACTTGCGAATAGTGGCGCACCACCCGATCGAGATCTTGCGCAGCCCCCTGAGGCGTGCGCGGCGACCAAAAATATTTCAAGGAATCCCAGCCGACGATGGGAATATTGTGTTTGGCCAATTCATCTGACACGCCGCGGTCGAGCCCCACCCAACCACCGTCGCCCGACAGAAAGACCCCGAACCAGGGACTGGAATTTCCGGGCGCGGCAGGCACGACGGTGAGCGGCAAATCGGCCACCGGCGCAGGCAATGCCGGGGCCGTTCCTGCGCTAGGCGTGGCGGTTATGCGTTCATAGGCGGCCTCGTATTGCGGCACCCAGTTTTTCTCCACGGAATATCCGTGGCCGACCTTCGGCAGCATGATGACGCTGCCGCCCGGAACGGTCGCGATGAATTTCTGTGTCGCGGCAGCCGGGCACACTTGATCCAGTTCCCCTTGCAGCGAAATCCATTTTCCCGACAGCTGCTGCGCGGGCAGGAAATTGACCCCTTTCAAGGCGCCCTTGGAATCTCGCCGCGGTGTCGCCCCGATTCCCGAGCCTGGGCACACGGGCTTCTTGAGGTCCAGATCCGGACAGAAGCCGATCGAAAGAGCGCCCTTGAATAGCCCATCCGGTGCTTCGGCGAGAGTCGCATACACCAACGTCGCACCGGACGAATAACCCACCAGCGTCGGCTGTAAATAGTGATCGATGCCCAGCTTGGACTGCAGATAGCGGCTCAAATTCTCCATATCCGCGGCCGGCGATACGCACTTGTCGCCGGACTTCTCCAGCTGCGCCAGGTAGTGGCGAATATCGATGCCGGCCACGATCGCGCCGTTGTCGGCGAGGCGCTGGGCCATGGATGTCACTCCGAGGTTCCAACCTCCATCACCCGACACGAACAGCACCATATCGCGAGGAGCGGCGCTGCCCCGATAGACGCTCACCTCGCCGAATCGCCCGTAACCAATCAGCGAACTCGGGGTTGCAACCGCCGTCCCCAACCCGCACATCAGAACCCCGACGACCTTCAATATTTCCGCGGCGCGCACGATCACAGCGATTTTCACCTTCGGTTCCCTTTCGTTACTTTCTCAACACCTTGCCGACGCCGCCGGAGATGATTGCGGTCACGTCGAGCAATGCGCCCGCAATAGCCAGGCCATCCGGCGCCGCGAGATATCGCGGGCGCCACTCCGGCAGGAATTTCTCCTTGTATTTTCGCAGCCCCTCGAAGGGATAGAAATTCTCGCCATAGCGCTGCACCATGCGGCCGAGCTTGTGCCAGGTCGGTGCGAGCGCGTGCTCCTCGAGGCCCGACAGGGGTGCCATCCCCAAATTGAACCAGTGATAGCCTTGCGACTTCCCCCACAGCATGCACTCGATCAACAAGTAGTCGATCACGCCCTTCGGGGCGTCGCCGCCGTAGCGCATCAGATCCACCGATAGTTCGTGCCCACCGCCGCGCCATAGATTGGCGAAGGCAACAATGGCACCGCCGCGTCGCACCACTCCGCAATCGAAGTTCACCAAGTATTTCTCATCGAAAAAGCCCAGCGAAAAACGCTTCTCGGCAGTATTCTTTTCTGCGAGCCAGGCGTCGGACACCGCGCGCAACTGCGGCAGAATCGCGCCGACTTCCGCGCGCGGCACGACCTCGAATATTGCGCCGTCCCGGTTTGCGCGCCGGTGCGTCTGGCGCAGGTCCGCACGCGCCGGACCCTCCAATGAAAACGCCTCCAGCGGGACGCGGGCTTCTTCGCCGAGCTTGCTGAGATTCAATCCGAGATCGATGTACAGGGGCAGATTCTGCGGCTTCACTTGATAGAACACCGGCGACACCGCCATCACATCGCAGTTCTCCAGAAACTCCCACGCCAACGCCTCACAAACCGCAGGCGGGCCGACCGGATCGCCCATGGCCACCCAGCTGTGGCCGGAGGCCTGATACATGATGAACGCCGTGCGTTCGGCGTTGAACAGCAAGTTCTTGTCGCCAAGCAATGCCAGGTTGGCCGTCGTATCGTCGACTTCGGCAATCAACTCCGTGACACGCTGCAGGTCGGCTTCGCTTGGTGCAGTGGCCACCGGCTTCGCCGGGCGCAGCAGCCGCCACAAGCCGTAGGCGGCGGCCAGCACGGCGGCGAACAGCGAGGCGCGCAGGCTGCGCGGCGCCGACGCATGGAACGCGAATTGCCACCACAATTGACTGTCGTACGGAACGTGGCGGTACGCGAATATCACCAGCCACGCCACGGTGAAAAGCACCAAGGCCAGCGCGATGATCCAGGGTCCGGAGTAATGTTGTTCGATCAGCGACGCGCGCCGCTGAAAGCGCCCGCGAGCCAGAACCAGCACGACAACGACGATTCCCAGTACCGAGGCTTCTTCGTAGTCGAAACCTTTGAGCAGCGACAGAAGTATCCCGGCGCACAGCAACCACGTTGTCAGCCACCACGCCGCGTCGAGCCGCCGGTACAGCCCGTGGGCAATCACGAGCAGCCCTACTCCCACGGCGCTGCCGAGCAGATGCGATAGCTCGAGAATGGGCAGCGGCACGAAATCGCGCAACAGGTCCAGGCGCTTGCCGAGGCCCGGGGTTGCGCCCGAGAACAACAGCACGGCTCCCATTACGAACACCGCAATTGCGATCGCCTGAGGCGTGACGGCAATCAAAAAACTTCGCCCCAGCCGCATCAAACGCACCGCGGGTCCGCGATGCACCCATAACTCATGCGCGCCCAATAAGGCGAGAGCGAGGGCGAAGGGAGCAAAATAATAAATGGCGCGATAGGCGACCAAAGCGCCCAGCAGCCGATCTTGAGGCACCGACGGCAGCAACAGCAGCAAAACAGCCTCGAACACGCCGATGCCGCCGGGGACATTGCTGATGACGCCGGCGGCGATTGCAACCAGATAGACGCCGGCGAAAGCCGCGAAGCCGATGAGCGCCTGCGGCGGTAACAACACGTACAAGACGCTGGCCGCGCACAATAGATCCGCGCATGCCACGGCAATTTGGGCAATGGCAATGCGCGGCTTAGGCACCGGAATCACGATACTGCGATATCGCAGCGGCTCGTGCCGCGTGCACACCAACCACAGATACGCCGCAACGCACGCGAGCAGTATCCCGCCCGCCAGCATGGCCAGCGAGGAGTGCACATGCAGTACCGACCCCGACATCCCCCCTTGGGTCAGCAGGGACAGCCCCAGAAGAAATCCCGCGCCGAGCAGAAACGTAACCGTACCGAACCCGATGATGGTGGCGATTTGCTTTGCGCCGAGACCCAGTGCGGAATAGGCTCGATAGCGAATCGCCCCGCCGCTCAAGGTGTTCAGGCCCACGTTGTGGCCGATGGCGTAGCCCATGAACGATATCAGGGCAATCCGGGGATACGGCACCCGCGCCCCGGCAAAGCGCACGGCCAGCGCGTCGTACAGGGTCAGACAGAAGTAGCCGGCGACGGAGAACAGGCCCGCTTTCGCCAGTTTCCCCGTGGAAATGGCCTTAACGTGCGCGAGAATGTCCTGCCAGCGGTATTGGCTGAGCAGGTGGTGCAGCCAAAACAATGCCAGCCCAAACAGGGCGACGCCTAACAGGGTGGTCCACGCGGGGACCTTGGGAGCTGTGACCGGGTGTGCCAAGCTCGCTATCGTAGCAGGGCCTCCCAGGCGGCGCTGCAAACTGCTAGGGTTGATGTTTATTGGAACCGTTTACCCAGGGGTAGCCCACCTATGAGTTCGACTAACGATGGCCGTCAGGCAAACATGGATGCGACACAGATTTATCGCGAGGAGACATTCACCGATCGCAAAGTCGGCACCATCCGTCGCTTGACACCCACGGCCGCGGATGGATCGGTGGATTCCGCGCGAGCGGTGATTTATGTCGGACAGGCGCAGGTCATGACGCCCATGGGCGCCCTCCCGATCAGCTTCGAGCTCGAGGCTCCGTCGCTCGATGTTGCAATCGAGAAGTTCGGCGCTGCCGCGGAACAGGCGGTCCATCAGACCATGCAAGAACTGCAAGAAATGCGCCGCGAGCAGGCGTCATCCCTGGTCATTCCGGACGGCGCCGGCGGAGCGCTGCCGAATTCGAGTGATTTACTCGGACGCGGGCGCACGCGGCGCTAGATAGACGACTCCAACGCATCCCAGCGCGAGTACGCCGTCTCCAGTTCCGCGGTCAATTCTTGCAGACGCTGCAGCGCTGCCGTACCGCGTGCCGGATCCTCCTTGAAGAGCGCAGGATCCGCGATCGCGGTCTGCAGTCGCAATTGCTCGGCCTCGAGAAGTTGAATATTTACCGGCATGGCCGCGAGCTCGCGCTGCTCGTTGTAGGACAATCGCCGCATCTTCGATTGGGCAGCGCGTGATGTCGCGGCGATGGGCGCGGGCAAAGCTTGCTTGGCGGGCGCCGCAGGCTCGGCGGGTGCTGCGGCCGCCGGCGCGAGAGGCGCCCGCACCTTGGCCGGAGCTTTCACTTTGCGTTGCCGCAGCCAATCGCTATAACCTCCGACGTATTCGTTGACCGCGCCGGAGCCTTCGAACACCAGAGTACTGGTCACCACATTGTCGAGAAACGCCCGGTCGTGACTCACCAGCAGCAGTGTGCCGGCGTAATTCGCGACCATCTCCTCCAAGAGCTCCAGAGTGTCGGCGTCCAGATCATTGGTCGGCTCATCCATCACCAACAAATTGCTCGGCCGGGCAAACAGCCGCGCCAGCAGTAAGCGGTTACGCTCGCCGCCCGACAGCATGCTCACCGGCGCGTGCAACCGCTCCGGCGGAAACAAGAAATCGCGCAAATACCCCGACACGTGCCGCGGCTGACCATCGATGGTGACCGCGTCGCCGCTGCCGCCGGTGACGTTGTCCATGATGGAGGCTGTCAGGTCCAGTTGCTCGCGCTGTTGATCGAAGTAGGCCGGCAACAAGCTGGTGCCTCGCCGGATTGTGCCCGCAGTCGGCTCCAATTCGCCGATCAACAATTTGATCAGCGTCGTTTTCCCGCAGCCGTTCGGACCGATGATGCCGATGCGATCGCCGCGCATGATGCGGGCGGAAAAGTCGGCGATGACAGGTACCCTATCGGGCGACCCGCCGAAATTGTGCGTGACGTGGTCCGCCTCGAATACCAGCTTGCCGGACTGCGCCGCGTCCTGCACCCGAATCTCAACCTGCCCGATGCGCTCACGCCGCTCGCTGCGTTGAATCCGCAGCTGTTTGAGTGCCCGCACCCTGCCTTCATTGCGCGTGCGCCGCGCCTCCACGCCCTGGCGAATCCACACTTCTTCCTGCGCCAATTTCTTGTCGAACAGCGCGGCATGCTTGGCTTCGACCTCGAGCGCTGCGCGCTTTTGAACAACGTAGTCATCGTAGCTGCCGGGCCAGACGCGCAGCTGTCCGCGGTCGAGCTCCAGGATTCGGGTCGCCAGACGGCGCACGAAGGCGCGATCATGACTGATGAACAACAGCGCCGCGTCGAATTCCAGCATCATCTCTTCGAGCCAGGTAATGGCATCGATGTCCAGATGATTCGTCGGCTCGTCCAGCAACAACAGGTCCGGGTCTCCGACCAGCGCTCGCCCCAGCATTACCCGGCGGCGCCATCCGCCCGACAATGAACCCATGGTGGCATCCGGATCGAGTTGCAGGCGCGAGATCACCTGGTCAGCCTGCAACTCCGCCTGCCAATCGCCATGCTCGATAGCACCCGGGGCGACGCCGCCGAGCACCACGTCGCGCACCAACGCCTCGCTGGCCGGCGAGACTTCCTGCGCCAGGCTCGCGACACGTGCTCCGGGACGCACCCAGACTTCACCGCTATCGGGAACGATTTGGCGGGTGATCAGCTGCAACAGCGAGGACTTGCCCTCGCCGTTGCGGCCGAGCAAGCAGACGCGCTCGCCCCTGCGAATCTGCAGGTCCGCGTGGTCCAGCAGGGGTTTGAGGCCGAAGCTTAAGGAGACTTTGTCGAGGCGGACGGTAGGCATGAGGCCGCGTATAATAAGCGGCTTCGCCTCAATAACCCAGCCACACAGAAATGTAGATGCCCCGTTGTACTGGCTTGCCGGCGACTGAGCCCAGATCGGTCCACGCCGCGGTGAGCGCCACATTCTTCACCGGCGCCCAGGCGAGAAACAAATCTTCGGCGCTGTTTTCGCGGAATACGCTTAAATTGTTCGGCTTATGGCGGTATTCCGCACCCAGCAGCACATCGTCGTTCAACCACACGGCGGCAGAGGCCTCCGGGTTCACCCGGTATCCACCGGCGTCTCCGCCGAACCCCAAGAGCCCGAATTGATTGGCGCTGGAACGGCGCAGCGTCGCGTCGATGATCACATTGCGCCCCGCGAGCGCAGCAAAATACACCTTAGTCGCCGCGATGTACCAGTCGACGTCCGCGCCGCGCGTGGCGCCGACAGCCCGCGGAATCACCTCGAAATCCAGGGTCCGCTTCCATTGCGCCCCGAGCGCAATTTGCGGCAGCCATTGGTCGGGGTCAAAAACAGCGTCGCCGGCCAACCGGACCTTCAGCCCGACGATGTCCTGGCCCAGCGTCAACCCCGAAACCACGGACCCGGCGTCGAATCTCTGGCGCGCCACGGAGATTTCTATCCGATTGGCCACATCGATGCTCGCCCCCGCGGAGCGCAGCGAGAAATCCTGGGTCGAGACGTAGGTCACAGATCCGGAAGCGCCGACCTGCGCGTCCGTACCCAGTCCGCCGATGAGCGCCCAAGGAACGAGGCCGCCGCCCGCGGCGCCCTCGACCTGGGTGACACCGCCGGTCCACCCGAGCCGATCGCCGGCCTGGGCGGGCATGGTATTGGTCAGTGCGACGGCCGCCGCCACCAGGGCGAACGCCATATGAATGGGTGTTTTCACGGCATGCAAGGTTAGGGGGCGCGGCTGCGGAATATTGTGTCCAAGCGCACAGCCTCGCGGACCCAGCCCGTTTAACCTAAGCCTTTATTGGGCCATCTTATGACCGCCGTCGCATATCGGGTGCTGGTTTCTGCGCTCCTGCTTTTCATAGGGGCGGCGGCCGGCAATGCCATGGGCGCGCAGGCCAGTCTTTACGATCGCTTGGGCGGTGCGGCCGGAGTCAGCGCCATCGCCACTGCGCTCATTGACCGAGTCAGTTCGGATCCCGATCTGGGGCGCAGCTTCAAGGATTCCAAATTGGACCGGATCAAGAAGCTGCTCGCCGAGCAGATCTGCGATCTTGCGGGCGGACCGTGCCGCTATTCGGGGGATTCCATGAAGGAAGTGCACGCCGGACATCACATTTCGGAAGCGGAATTCTATGGCATGGTCGCGGATCTGCGCGAAGTGCTGAAAGCCCGCCATGTAAGTCAAGGCGCCACCAACGAGTTGCTGCGCCTGCTCGCTCCCATGAAGCGTGACGTGGTGGAACCCGCGCACATCGCACCATGATGACCATCGTGCAGCGCCGCCGGCGGATTGTCGCGGGAGTGCTCGCGGCGCTGTGTGCGCACGCGGCGTCGGCAGGAATGGTAACCGTGGACGTCACGACCCCCTCGGGAGCCCCGGCGCGGGATACCGTCGTCGTGTTCGACCCCCTCGATGCGGCTCCGCCGCCGAGCCATGACGCAGCAATCATCGACCAAGTCAGCAAGAGATTCGTGCCGCGCGTCAGCGTGGTGCGCACCGGCACGTCGATCATTTTTCCCAACAGCGACCGTATCCGTCACCAGGTCTATTCATTCTCGCCGGCCAAGACTTTTACGCTCAAGCTGTATGCGGGATCGCCTAATACACCCGTGATCTTCGATCATCCGGGTCTCGTGGTCCTTGGCTGCAACATTCACGACAACATGGTCGCGTACGTCGGCGTAGTCGACTCACCATATTATGCCAAGACAACCGATGCAGGAACGGCGTCGTTGAATCTTCCGGCCGGGCGCTACCGCCTGCGCACATGGAACCCCAATGCGCTCGCCGCCGTACCGTCACAGGAGATCGCTGTTCAAGCGGCATCATTGACGGTGCCCGTCAAGATCGACGTGAGCAGTGCTCCCACCGCCGTCGGTTGGCCCGAGTAACCGGCAGTGACGCTACGTACCCGAATTGCCGTGACTTTCAGCCTCCTGCTCGCCGCGGTGTTGGCTGCGGCCCTGGGCGCCGTGTCCGCGACCAACCGCGGCAACGCGGAACGCGAAGTACAGCGCCAGCTCGACGTCGGCGTCTCGGTGTTTCAGCGCCTGCTGGAAAGCAATCGCCGGCAGTTGACCCAGGCCGCGCAGGCCGTCGCCTCGGACTACGGCTTCCGCGAAGCGGTTGCGACGCGCGACACCGACACCCTCGTGTCGGTTCTGCAAAACAGCGGCGAACGCATCGGCGCCGCCCTGGTGGTCCTGACGTCTCTCAACGGCGATGTCATCGCCGCCTCGGGATTGCACGTCAAGGCCGGCACACCGTTTCCAGTATCGTCCGCACAAAGAAGCAGCCTTGCCGGCGACGGTGCAACCAGCCTCATGGTCGACAACGGCCGCATCTACCAATTGGTAACCGTGCCGGTGCGCAGCCCCTTGCCGGTGGCGTGGATTGCGATGGCCTTTGAACTCGATCAAAAGGCCGCACACGAACTCGCCGACATCACCGGGCTGGCTGTGACGCTTGCCGTGAATTCCGATGGACGCTGGACCAACGTGGTCACCACGCTGCCAGCCGGCGCAACGAGTCAGACCGACGTGGTCACGCGACGTATCGAAATGTCCAAGTGGGGAAACTCACAAGCGGCAGCGATCTTGTCGCGCTCTCTGGCGGACGCACGCGCGCCGTTCGAACGCCTGACAAAGGTTTTGTTCTTGATCGCCGCCATCAGCCTGGTTGCATCGGCCGTGGCTGCCTTCTGGCTGGCACGCAATATCACCCGGCCGCTGCATGACTTGACGAAGGCAGTCGATCAAATGCGCAGCGGAACCTATGATGTGGCCTTAAGCGTGCAGCGAAGCGACGAGCTGGGAGTGCTCGCCGAAGGTCTGCATCTCATGCAAACAGCCGTTCAATCCCGGGACCAATCCATCCGTCGTCTGGCTTACGAAGATACGCTCACCGGCCTGATGAACCGCACGGCCTTCGGTGCGGCGCTGAGCGAAGCGCTGGCGGTGGCCGACGCAGGACCCGTCGCGGTCGCCGTGATCAATCTGGACCGCTTTCGGCGCATCAACGAACATCTTGGATATTCGGTCGGCGATGCCGTGCTCACCAAAATGGCGGCGCGCCTGGCGGCGGTGCCGTCGGTGCATTCTGCGGTGGCGCGGCTCGCGGCCGATCAATTCGCCGCCTTCACGCGACTCAAAGACGCGGCGAACCTGCAGTCCTGGGGGACCTCGCTGGTCATGGCCCTCGCCGAACCGGTGTTCGTCGAAGCGCAGCCCATCGACATTACCGCGACCCTGGGGTTGGCTCTTGCCGCAGGAGGATCCGCCTCGACCGACGAACTGATGCGGTGCGCCGATCTTGCGTTGGAACACGCACGCCGCGAAAAGCGCGCGCTCGCCGTTTATGAGGAGGCATTCAAACCCGCGGCCCGCGATCAGCTCTCGCTGCTCGGCGAGCTGCGCCGCGCGGTGGAACACGATGAGCTGCGCCTGTTCTTTCAGCCAAAAATCGAACTCAAAACGGGTCGCATCACCGGAGCGGAAGTCCTGCTTCGCTGGCAGCATCCCACACGCGGGCTGCTCTCCCCCGTCGATTTCATTCCTTTCGCCGAGCAGACCGGCTTCATCCGACGGATGACCCGTTGGACACTGGACCACGCCATCGCACAAGGCGCCGTGTGGCAGCGCGCCGGCAAGCCCGTCGGATTGGCCGTCAACATTAGCGCCGACGACATCGGCGACGAACGCTTCGACACGCGCGTAGCCAGCATGTTGACGCGGCATCAAATGCCGCCGGCGCTGCTGACATTGGAGCTGACCGAAAGCGGCTTCATCGAAGACCCCACGCGTGCGCTGCGCATGCTCGACGCGCTTGCCGCACTCGGCGTGAGCTTGTCGATTGACGACTTCGGTACGGGTTATTCCTCGCTGAGTCACCTGGCTCGCATGCCGGTGCATGAAGTCAAAATAGACCGTAGTTTCGTGCAGGGTCTGGAGTCGGACCCAGAGACCGAACCCGTGGTCAGATCGGCCATCGACATGGGCCATGGCCTGGGACTCAAGGTGGTCGCGGAAGGCATCGAAACTGAAGCAGCGGCCGCACGCCTGCGCAGCTTCGGCTGCGATATTGCGCAGGGCTATTTGTACGCAAAACCCATGCCGCTTGCCGCATTCGAGGCCTGGCTCGAGGGCAAGGAACGAGTTCCGGTCATTGCGATGCCGGTTGATTTTAAGATCGAAGATTTGACCGATTCGGTGAGCCTCGCCATCTACTGACGCTCGGGGTTCAGGTCATTCGCGTTTACAGAAAATTCGCGTACAGTGGATCCGCATGAGCATGGCAAATCGGGTCAACATTCTCGGGGAGGCGCTCGACGGACTGGGCCGTTGGTATGTCGCGGTACCCCCGTTTCTGATCATAGGCTTTTTGGCTGCCCTGTTTTTTCTGACGGGCGCGGGCCAGCAGCGTCTGCAGGAGGCCAGCGAGCGCCTGCAGAAATCTGCGCTGCGCGAACATGCGATCGATGATCTGCAGGTCGCAGTCTCCCGATCGGTTGCCACCCAACGCGGTTTCCTGCTGACCGGCGATAAGAAATATTACAAGAGCTATGACAAACATGTCGCCGACGTGGAACCGCGCCTGGAGGAACTGCGCCTGGCGTACGAGGGTTCCGATGCTAATCTGACGAAAGTGCGCAGCCTGCATGTGTTGATCGGCAAGCGTCTGGCGGATCTCGCGATGCTGGTGGCCATTCAAAATACCCAAGGAGCCCCTGCCGCCAACGCCTTGGTAAAAACCACCGTCGGGTCGGATACCGGCGACGCGATCAACGACATTCTGGAACAGTTGCGCATACGCGAACACGCTGAGCACGCCGCCGCAGAGGAGCATTGGTCCAAATCCCTGCTGCTGAGCCGGTGGCTCACCATCGGCGGAACAATTATCAACATGCTGCTGGTCGGCGTCGCCGCGCGGCTGGTGTACATGGACTTGCGCCGCCGCACGCTGCAGACGGCGGAACTTCGCGACCAAAAGCAGCAGCTCGAATTGGAGGCGGAGGAGCGCAATCGGGAGCTCGTCGAGCTCTCCACTCACTTGCAGAACGTCTCTGAGCGCGAGAAAGCCAGCCTTGCGCGCGAGCTGCACGATGAGCTCGGCGGACTGTTGGTGGGCGCACGCATGGATATATCCTGGGCGGAACAGCATCTCGCCAACATAGATCCCGACATCAAGCATCGCCTGCACCGCGTGCAGGAAAATCTCTCCGCCGGAGTGGACTTGAAACGACGGATCATCGAGGAACTTCGGCCTACCCTGTTGGACAACGTGGGACTGTTCGCCGCATTGCGCTGGCAGCTGAAAGTGACCTGCGGCAATGCCGGCCTCAAATGTACCGAGTCATATCCTGACGAAGAGCCGACATTCACGTCCGAAGCCGCTATCGCCCTTTTCCGCATCGCCCAAGAAGCCTTCACGAATATCCTGAAGCATTCGGCGGCAAAATCCATGGCCCTCGCGTTGCGCCTGGACGGAGATGCGATCGTCATGCAGATTTCCGATGACGGCACAGGCATCCCCGCGGGACGGCTCACGGCCATCGGCTCGCACGGCCTGGCGTCCATGCGCCACAGGGTGCGCGCGCTCGGCGGACGGCTGGACGTGAAAAGCGCCGCCTCCGGCGGCACGAATCTTCTGGTAAGAATCCCAGCCGTCAATGCGTTGCAGCGAACCGCCGATCCGGTGCCGATTTAAGCGTTCCGATCAGAAGTTCAAGCCGAGACCCAGATCGAAGCGATTGAAATCGCTGTTTTGTCTAAAATCAGCAGGTCAAATTTTCGGGGTAAAACGGTGCTGGATTGCCATTCTTCATTCCCAGTGCGCAGCGGACGGGCCGGCTGCTTGCTCGTCATTCTTCACATTTGTGCGGCGACACTGCTGCCGGCCGCGGCGCCGGCGGCAAATCGCGACGCGCTGCGTCAGATCGTGCAAGACCAATGCACCGTTCATTGGCGGGAGCAACACGATGCCCTGCCCTGCGAACGCGTTTCTCTGCCTGAAGCGCCGAATGAGAACGCAGGATTCGCGGTGCTCCACGACATCAAAGGAGGCGCTCATTTCCTGTTGATTCCCACCAAGACCATTGCCGGCATGGAGAGTGCCGAGTTGTTCGAACCCGGCACGCCGAATTACTTCGCCGCAGCGTGGCGCTCGCGTGATCTGGTCGCCGATGCGGCCGGGCACACGCTCCGCCGCGGCATGGTCGGCCTGGCCCTAAATCCGCGGCATGCACGTAGTCAGGATCAATTGCACATTCACATCGAATGCGTGCGTATCGATGTCGCCAAGGACCTTAGGGCGGCCGCGCGTCAAATCAGTGAGACTTGGTCGCCCCAGTCGATCGGCTCCCGGCGGTTCTCGGCTCTTCGCATCTTGGGCGAGGAGCTGGACGACGCCAATCCCTTCGAGTTGCTCGCCAAGAAATTGCCCGCGGAAAAATCCGCGCTCGGTGACTACACCCTGATTCTCGTCGGCATGGACTACCTGGAGGGCCCAGGATTCGTTTTGCTCGCAAGCAGCGGCCCAGCCGGGGAATTATTGCTGGATTCGAGTTGCGCCATCGCCACTACGCTACTGTGATTCAGCAGCTCCGCAGCGGCGAATCGTTGCTGAAATAGGAGCGAACTTGGCATGACCTTAAGGAGACAGCACCGTGACGCCGCCTGACGATCCACTTTGGTTGAGCATCGCGCGCGAGCTACGCGCCATTGCGCAGACCGGCCTGACGTTCACCCGGGATCGCTTCGACCGGCTACGCTATGTACGGCTGCGCGAATTGGCGGCGAGCATGGTGGCGCAGGGGTGCGGTGGCGAGCGCGATCAAATCCTGGGGATTTTTGACCAGGACGCCGGCTACGCGACGCCCAAGGTCGATGTACGTGGCGCCGCCTTCGTCGATGGCCGTGTGCTGATGGTGCGGGAAATCAGCGACGGCAAATGGACGTTGCCCGGCGGTTGGGCGGACATTCACCAGTCCGCCGCCGAATGCGTGGTCCGCGAAATCGCCGAAGAATCGGGCTTCGAAGCCAAGACATTGAAGCTTGCCGCCGTGCGCGATTATCAAAAGAGCGCTCATCCGCCCCGCAATCTGGACTCCATCTATAAGTTGTTTTTCATATGCGAAATTACCGGCGGCAGCGCATGCGCCAGCGATGAAACCAGTGAAGTGGCGTTCTTCGCTCGCGACGCACTGCCTCCCCTCTCCCTCGGACGAACCACGGCTGCGCAGATCGACAGAATGTTCCACCATGCCGCGCATCCGCAACTCGCCACGGAATTCGACTGATTACTGCAGGGCCGTCGGCCTCCGAGCTTAAGTCAGCTATAAGTTATTGTTTTTTATATTTTTATATGCCTTCCGAGAAATCCAAGTTGTCCGCGGATAGGGTTCGATTGCAGCCGCGGACACCGGGTCCGCTTGCGCGGATTCGGCCACCCGCTATTCTCGAATGATGAAGCGTAATGACCACCTACTGCTGGCGATCGATCAGGGAACAAGTTCGACGCGTGCCCTCGCTTTCTCGAATACCGCGGAGGTAGTAACGACACAGCAGCAGGGTTTCGAACAAATCTACCCGCAACCTGGCTGGGTGGAACACGATCCCGAAGAGATCTGGGCCACGGCGTTGTCCACCAGCCGTCAGGTGCTGCAACGGATCGCCGCGATGAAGCGGACTATCGCCGCCATCGGCATTACCAATCAGCGCGAAACAACGATTCTCTGGGATCGGCGCAGCGGTGCGCCCATCTACAACGCCATTGTCTGGCAGGATCGCAGGACCGCCGATCGCTGCCGGCAATTGGCCCGTGAGCATGGCGAATCCGCCATCGGCGCCAAGACCGGGCTGCGCTTGGATCCGTATTTTTCCGCGACTAAAATTGCGTGGATTCTCGATCATGTCGCCGGTGCGCGCGAGGCTGCAAAGGCCGGGCACATTGCATTCGGTACGATCGATAGCTTTCTCGTGTCGCGGTTGACCGGCGGCCGCCTGCACATCACGGACGCCACGAATGCCAGCCGCACCGCACTTTACGACATCGGCAGAGGGCGCTGGGATGAGGCGCTCTGCGACCTGTTCGACGTGCCAATGAACGTGTTGCCGGAAGTCCGCGACAGCGCCGGCAAATTCGGCCTCACGGACGCCAGTGTTCTGGGCCAAGCCTTGCCCATCTGCGGAATCGCTGGCGATCAGCAGGCCGCACTGATCGGCCAGTCGTGCTTCAAGGCGGGGGATGTCAAAAGCACCTACGGCACCGGCGCGTTCCTCGTGCTCAACACGGCTCAACAGCTCGTCCCGTCGAAGCATCGATTGCTGACCACCATCGCCTATAGTCTGAATGGCGTCGTCACCTACGCTCTGGAGGGCTCCATCCTGTCCGCCGGGTCGACAATTCAGTGGCTGCGGGATGGACTCGGCCTCATTGCAAAGGCGTCCGACATCGAAGCGCTCGCGAAGTCGGCGCCTGACAGCGGCGGCGTCTATCTCGTGCCGGCGTTTACGGGATTGGGTGCGCCCTATTGGGATCCCGATGCGCGCGGCGCCATCCTCGGACTGACCCGCGGCTCGACCCGCAGCGAAATCGCGCGCGCAGCGCTCGACAGCGTCGCGTTTCAAACCTACGACCTGCTCGACGCCATGGCTGCGGACGGCCTTCGACCGGAGACTCTCAAGGTGGACGGTGGTATGTCCAATAACACTCTATTCTTGCAAAGATTGGCCGACATTCTCGGGATACCGATTCGCAGGCCCGCCAATGCAGAATCCACTGCATTCGGCGCTGCCTGCCTGGCCGGTCTGGGCAGCGGCGTCTATGGCTCTCTCGAGGACATTGCGACCCTCAGCCGTAGCGAGACCCGTTACGAACCGACCTTGGATATTCCTGACCGAGACTCGCAGATCGTGGGCTGGCGCAATGCGTTGCAGCGGGTAAGATCCTCCTGATGCAGCTTGCCACGATTGTCGACTGTTGCCGTCCCAACAAAATTCGCAAAACATGGGAAATCAACGGTCCCGGAATCGCGGCCACGCTGATCGTGGCTCTGGCCGCAACTTACTTGTCGGATCACTACCACGCGCCGCCCGTCATATTCGCGCTGCTGTTGGGCATGGCCTTGAATCAATTGTCGGCTGAGGCGCGCTACTTGCCCGGCATCAATGTGTCGGCCCGCCGTCTTCTGCGCATCAGCGTGGCCCTGCTTGGATTGCGCATTACCTTTGGTCAAATCGGCGCGCTCGGCTGGTCGACCTGGATCATGGTCGTGGTCAGCGTTCCGTTGACCGTACTCTTCGGCTGGGCTCTCGCCAAAGCCATGAAGATCGATGGCCGGTACGGCGTCCTCTCCGGCGGCGCGGTTGGAATTTGCGGCGCCTCCGCCGCGATGGCGATTGCCGTGGCGTGGCCGTGCAAGGACTCAGAGCGCGATACCGTCGTGGTGATAGCCTGTATCACGACCTACAGCACCATCGCCATGGTGCTGTACCCGGTTCTGGTCGCCCATCTGCATTTGGACCCGGTACAAACCGGCCGATTCCTCGGCGGATCCATCCACGACGTCGCCCAGGTAGTCGCCGCAGGCTATGCCTCCTCGCCGCAGACCGGCGACACGGCAACCATAGTGAAGCTAATGCGAGTGGCCATGTTGTTGCCGGTGGTGTTCATCATCACCATCGTTGCCGCGAAGAAAACCGATTTGGACGCGCCCCCGCAGGAGAAGGTCCCGCTGCTGCCGGGGTTTCTTATCGCCTTCGTCGTTTTGGCCGCCCTCAATGGGTTCAACCTGGTCGCGGCGCCGGTCGCCGCGGTGCTTACGGAAGCGTCGAAGTGGCTGCTGGTCGTCTCCGTGGCCGCTCTCGGCATGAAGACTTCGCTGCGTGAAATGATGGCCGTCGGCAAGCGGGCCATCGCCCTCATCGCAGCGGAAACTATCTTCTTGGCGCTGCTGGTATTGAGTTGGATACTTACCGTCGGCGGCGCTCGCTAACTGTTTGCATCGACTACGATGCGGCCGCGAATTCTCCCCTCGAGAAACCCGGCGGCTCGGTCAATGACCTGCGAGAGGGCAATTTCCTCGGTGAGAGACTCCAGCTTATCGATATCCAAGTCCTGACTCAGCCGGCGCCAGGCCTCCAGCCGATGGACACGTGGGCACATGACGCTATCCACCCCCGCCAGCGTGACGCCCCGCAAAATGAACGGCGCCACGGTCGCCGGAAAATCCATCCCTCCGGCAAGTCCACATGCCGCGACGACTCCTGCATAGCGCAGGGAGGCGCAAACGTTGGCCAAGGTATGGCTTCCAACCACATCGATGGCACCCGCCCAGCGCTCCTTGGCGAGGGGTTTGCCCGGATTTGAGAAAAGCGCGCGATCCAGTATTTCTGCCGCACCCAATTTCTTTAAGAATTCGGCCTCGGCGGGGCGGCCGGTCACGGCAACCACGCGATATCCCAGCTTGGCGAGCACGGCAACCGCCACCGTGCCAACTCCGCCCGCAGCCCCTGTGACCAATATCTCGCCGCTATCGGGCAGCACTGCATGGCGCTCCAGAGCGATGACGCACAGCATGGCGGTGTAGCCGGCCGTGCCAATGGCCATGCATTGTCGAGCCGTGAATGCGCCCGGCATCGGGATCAGCCACTCCCCCTTTACGCGAGCAAGCTGAGCAAGGCCGCCCCAATGCTGCTCACCGACACCCCAACCATTGAGTATGACCCGGTCTCCGGCCCGATATGAGGCGTTCTCGGATGCCACGACCGAGCCCGCAAAATCGATTCCCGGAACCATTGGAAATTGTCGCACCACCGGCACCTTGCCGGTAATCGCCAACCCGTCTTTGTAATTCAGCGAGGAGTAATCGACTCGTACCGTCACATCGCCGGCGGGCAAACGCTTGTCATCGAGTGAGGTATAGCTCGCTCGATAGGGACGGTCATCGCGTTCGATCAGAACTGCATTAAACATATCTCACCTGATAGTCCATGAAGGTTCAAATATAAACAGCGGCGCAAAAGCCCTATTTCAGTTGCCGGCGAGCAATCGCGGTAGATCGCTCATGCGATCGAAAATGCAATGCGCGCCCGCGTCCGTCAAGCGCTGGGCCGGCGTGCGTGCGCTGTAACCGTACACGGTCATGCCTGCTGCCACTCCTGCACTCACTCCTGTCGGGGTATCCTCGATGACGGCGCACGCAGACGGCGCGGCGCCGAGCTTCCTCGCCGCGTGCAAGAACACGTCGGGAAATGGCTTGCCTCTGGCCACTTCCGAGACGCTGAATACCCGATCCTTGAATTTCGGCAGCAGGCCGGTAATACCCAGCGTGGCCTGCATCTTCTCGTGGGTGCCGTTGGACGCCACACAGTAGGGAATGCGGATGGCCTGCAGCGCCAATTCTATACCCGGAACCGCCGTTAGCTCCGCTTTGAGCGCCGCCGTGGTGCGAGCGTGAAATCGAGAAACGAAATCCTCCGGAACATCAGCAGTCATCAGTCCCGCAATCATCTCCAGGCATTGCGCCATGGATTTACCGACAAATCGTTCGAATACCTCGTCGATTGAAATCGTGAGACCCAGTTCGTTGAGCATGTTGGAAAAAATGCGGCAGGTAATCACTTCGCTGTCCACCAGCACGCCGTCACAATCGAAAATGATCAGGTCGTATGGTTTCTTGTTCATCTATCTAAGGAGACCCATCGGGAAAGTCCGAGTATATTTGACATAGGTCAGAGCGGCCGATGTTTATGAAGTCTTGAAATGGACACCGAATCCGATTATCGACGCAGCGTTTTTGCAAGGCCGGCCATCGCCTGTCTGTTGCTGTGCGCTGCCCTTGCGGCGGGGGCCGCGGAGCCGGCCTCGGGCAAGGCCGATGCCATTGTGCGGGATGCCATGCGAACGCACCGGATACCGGGCGTCTGTCTCGGTGTCGTGGCGAGCGGCGTCCTCATAAAATCCTCCTGTTACGGCTACGCCAACGTCGAACTCAAGGTGCCCGTTTCGCCGGCATCGCTGTTTCAATCCGGGTCGGTGGCCAAGCAGTTCACCGCAACCGCCGTGATGATGCTGGTCCAGGAAGGCAAGGTTCAATTGGATGATCCCATCGTCAAATATCTTCCGGAAGCGCGTGGAACTGCCTGGGAGAACGTCACGGTGCGCCAGCTGCTCACGCACACAGCCGGCATACCCGATATTTTTGGCGAAAGCGAGGACGACTCCTACAACAAGGGAATTCTCGATTTTCGTCGCGACTATACCGAGGACGAGCTGCTGCGACGGTATTTGACCTTGACGCTGGACTTTAAGCCCGGCGATCGATGGAATTATTCCAATACGGGATATGAGCTTCTGGGATTTCTAATCCATCGTGTTTCTGGAATGTTTTACGGCGATTTTCTGCGGGAACGCATTTTCCTGCCCCTCGGGATGTCGGCTACACGCATTATTAGCGAGGCGGATATCGTTCCGGGCCGTGTCAACGGCTATCGCATCGTCGATGGAAAACTGAAGAATCAAGAGTGGATTGCACCCTCTTTGAATACCACGGCGGATGGCGGGCTGTACGTCAACATCATCGATCTCGCCAAATGGGATGCCGCCCTGTACACCGAGAAACTATTGCCGCAAGCCGTGCTGGAACAAATGTGGACACCCGTTCGAATGAATTCCGGAAAGTCCTATCCCTACGGGTTTGGATGGGAGCTTGGTGAAGTGGACGGCCATCCCATGCAATTTCACACAGGCAGCAATCAAGGATTCTTGATTAGCATCTCCCGTTTCGCGCGCGATCGGCTCACCATAGTCGTCCTTACCAATCTGGACGACGCCCACTCGGTTGCCAGGGGCATCGCAGAACCGGTGGCGAAAGCGTACTTCCACTCTGCGACCGCGGATTGAGGTATCGTTTCGGTCATGAAGCCAAAACGCTATCGGCGAGTACTCGCCATCGATATCGGCGGAAGTCACGTAAAAGCGCGTGTTTTTGGGCGTCGAGAGTTGCGCCAATTCGAATCGGGGCCGGATCTCACGCCCCGTCAGATGGTCTCGCAGATCCATGCGCTGACCGGCGACTGGGTCTACGAAGCGGTCTCCATCGGTTATCCTGGGGTGGTACTGCACGGTAAGATCGTTGCTGAACCCCATAATCTGGGACCCGGGTGGGTGGGATTCGATTTTCGCAAGGCCTTCGGCAGGCCGACCCGCATCATGAACGACGCCGCGATGCAGGCCATCGGCAGCTACGAGGGCGGCCGAATGCTTTTTCTCGGCCTGGGTACCGGACTGGGCTCGGCGATGATCGTCGACGGCGTCGTTGCCCCGATGGAGCTCGCGCATCTGGCTTATAAGAAAGGACGAACCTATGAGGACTACGTCGGTGAGCGCGGCCTGAAGCGATTGGGCGGCAAGAAATGGCGACGAACTGTCAGTGAAGTGGTCGCGCAGCTGAGCACACTGCTCGAAGCGGACTATGTGGTCATCGGCGGTGGCAATGCGCGAAAATTGAAACGGCTGCCGAAGAACTCGCGCCTCGGCAGCAATGATTTCGCCTTTCTCGGCGGATTTCGTGTATGGCATCACGCGGCCGCGCCCCCGGACGGAGCAAAGGGACATCGGCACAGCATCTCCGTTACATAGATGCGCACCTCTCAATTGACCGGTAGATTTCTGACAATATAATAATTATGCGTTTCCGGTTAAAGGCGTTTGGCATGCATCTGCTCTCGAGCGCGGTCGCGCTGACATTGGTGTTCGGCGCTCTTTACTTCGCGTGGTATCGATGGCCGGGCTGGTACTTGGCCGGCGTCTCCCAAGTGGTTCTAGTGATGGCCGGCGTCGATCTGGTCGTCGGTCCGATTCTCACCTTCATTGTGGCGAACCAGAATAAATTACGCCGCGTGCTTGCGCGCGACATCGCGGTAATCATTGCGATACAGATCGTTGCTCTGCTGTACGGCACGATGTCGATTTGGAACGGACGACCGCTGTACTACGCCTTCTCCGAGACCATACTGCAGATCGTGCAGGCCTACGATATCAATCCCGAGGAAGGTGCTGCCGCCCGCCGACAGCATGTGGAATTTGCGCCGCACTGGTATAGCCTGCCTCGCTGGGTTTGGGCGCCGCTGCCGCAAGACCCGAAGGAACATGATCGAGTCTTGAACTCCGCGATCAGCGGGGGCGACGATGTGATATCGATGCCAAGATACTTCAAGCCCTGGGACCAGGGACTGCCGTCACTTCGCACGCAACTGAAGAAGGTGGATGATATCGGCTACTTTTCGGGCAACGAAAGGAAACGGCTCAAAGAACGCCTGCAGGCGTCGGGATTCGCAGCCGATCAGAAGAATTCGATGGCGCTGTTAGGGCGGGGGCGGCCCTTGCTCGCCGTGTTCGACCCGGCCACCGCGACCCTCAAAGCCTTGCTCGAAGCGAAATAAGCGACTCTCAGTATGTAAGCGGCTCTCAGTAGCGCCAACTTGTCAGGTCCGCTCCCGCGGGCGACGCAGTTTTGATGCGCTCGAGGATAATGGGCAAGTACTGAAAATCATAATGCAGACGCGAATAGGCATTGGGGAGCTTCGCGTCGCCGTTCCAACAGTGCTCCGCGCGATCGCCGTAAGCCACCGTGCCCTCATATTTCGGCTGCAGCGATTCGAGCCGCTCTTGAGCGAAATACACCGAGTCGGTGAGGTAGTAATTATCGCCGTTGCCGACATAGATATGTATCTTGCCCCGAAGCTTCGGCGCGATTGTCGCCCAATCGCGCGCGATGATGTGGGACAGGTCGTAGTGCTCCCGCCAATAGTCGGCCACATTCTTGTCGATCTCGCCGCTAACCTTGTCGAATATGGGTTTCGGATAACCATCCGCGCCGACCGGACCGAACACTGCTTGCCAGATATCGTATTGGCCGCCTGAACGACTACGGTCGCCCTGTGCAAGCTCCATGTAATTGGCATCACGTTGAGTCGCGAATACCTCGCCGAGGTAATTACGGAACACGGGACGCTCCACGGACGACGCTTCGCCCTTGAGCGCGTACGCGTTTTTATCCTGGTACAGATTAATCAGCGTATAGGCGCGAAAATCGATTGGATCGGGGCAGGCGGCAAAGGCGCCGTTGTACATGTCTGGATAGAAAACCTGGGTCGCGAGCGCCTCCCATCCGCCGGTCGATCCGCCGTAGGTGAATCGCGCCCAGCCGGCGCCGATGCCGCGAAATCGGCGCTCTATCTCCGGAATCAACTCCTGGTTGATCGCGTCGCCGTAGGGACCGAGATTCGCTGAATTGACCGCATAACTGTCATCGTAGAAGGGGTTGGCGTGCTCGATCTCCACCACCAGAAAGCGCGGGAAATCGGCGGATATCCATTTCTGGTAGAAGGCGTACGCCTCCTCTTGCTGAATTCGGTTGTACCCCGCGAGATGAAAACGCTGCGAGTAATCAGGCGTGAGCGCAGGATCTGGCGGCGTGGTGCGGAATTCAGAAATGTCGTCCGGGTAATGCCCGTGAAAGACCATGAGCGGAAAGCGTGCCTGGGGATGTGAATCGAAGCCCTTCGGCACCAGCACATGGGCGCCGATGTACACATCGCGCCCCCAGAATTTCGACAAGAGTTCACTGCGGATTTGAATGTGCCGAACGAACGCGGTATCCGCTTTACGCGCGATGGGAGCAATTACCTGATCGAGAACCAAAGCGGTTCTGACTGGGTGCGCCGGATCCACATGCAGGCGAATCGGCGTTGAATAGAGATTGCCCGGCTTGCTCGCCCACTGCTGGCCTTCGCCCTTGTCGGGAGCGAGTTTCAGAGTGCGGCCGTCGGCCATGTGGAAAATTTCATAGCGATTCAGCAGCGCCTGGACCAGGTAGTCGCCCGCAGGCAGCTTCGACAGTTGTCTGGCCGGCCAACCGAAGGCATTGTCATCCAGGACCACGCTGTGCCCAGCAGTCATACCATCGACATTGAGACCGAAAATGAACGGACTGGCGAGCGGCTCGTCGGCTGACACATGAGTACGTGGCTCACGGGCCAAATCCGCGCTTAACAAGAGAATCATACGGCCATCAATCGGCGCGCCGACGTGTGTGCCCGGCAATTTGACCGAAAACGAGGGGCTGTTTTCAGGCACTCCGGCCCCGCTGACAAGGAAAGGCGCCGCAATCATGCAGATTGCGGCAATAGCGATACCCCGTCGCATCCCCGAATGGTTCATAGTCCTTAAGCTCTCATAAATCAAAATTAGATGGGAAACCTGACTGAACCACCCCGATCGGTCAAGTTCTTTTGCCCCTCGCTTCGAGATGCGCATCGCGAATCAGGCAGATTAGGATGGTTATCGCCTACGGGAACGGATTATTCTCAAGCCCAATGCCTCATAAAAACTCCTACACCAGCGTCTAAGGTAATCCCTGACACCCGTGAGTAAGTCGATAGTTTCGCAGCCCCCAAGATCGGCCGGCCGGATAGCTCACGAGGCACGTCCCCTGTTGTCCGCCATTGTTGGAGGCCTGATCGCGTGGGGAACCGCGATCGCGGGTATAGCCGTGGTCGATGTCATCGTCCGCCAGATTCTTTTGGAAGACATTAGGACCTATCTGGCGCGCACGGTCGCAGGCACCGCCGCCCTCATCGACGGAGACCAACTCCAGTCCTTCAACAACCCTAATCAGGACGGATCGCCGGAATACGACCGTGCCGCGCGCCCTCTGCGGGCCTTGCTCGACACGAATCCGGATATCCGATTCGCCTATGTCGGAGTCGTTCAAGGAAACGTCATGCACTTCGTGCTCGACGGAACCCAGCAGGGCACTTTCGACGAGGCGGGCAGGCCAAATCACTCTCCTCCCATGGAAGAGTCAGAACCGAGTCCGGGAGAACTGGAGGTCACCCGAACGCGACGGCTGGCCGTGGAAAGTGAACCCACCGCCACGGCCTGGGGCATGGGGATCAGGGCTCATGCGCCGGTGTTCGCCCGGAATGGGGAAATGACCGGGTATGTCGGCATCACCATGCGGGCCGAGCGGTATCGGCAACTGCTGAGGCGAGTCGACATATCCGCTGTATTGGGCATTTTGATTGCAGGTGCTCTCGCCTTCCTCAATGGGGTTGCGATCTGGCGGTCCGAAAGCGCGCGGCGTCGAGCAATCGCAGCTCAAGCGCAGACCGAAGATCAATTGAAAAGGGCCCAGCAATTCGCCAATTTGGGAACCTGGTATGCAAACCTCCGCACTCGCGCCGGTTCCATGTCAGACGAGCTTCGGCACCTGCTGGGTAATCCCGCGGATAGCGACCTCGCGCTGGCGGCCTATCTCGCGGCCACTCATCCGGACGACCGCGCATCGGTCGAAACCATGCTCGCCGATCTGAGCACCCATGGAGGATCACGCACCCTCGATCATCGACTCCTCGTCCACGATGCCGTCAAGTACGTGCGCGCCGCCGTCGCCACGCGCAGCGATGTTCGCGGACAGCCGATCGAGATACAGGGAATCGTACTCGACCTAACGGACTTGAAAGCGGCTGCGCTGGAAACGCTGCGTGCCAAGGAAGTGGCGGAATCCGCCAACCGCGCGAAAAGCGATTTTCTCGCCAATATGAGCCACGAAATACGCACGCCGATGAATGGTGTGCTGGGCATGACCGAACTTTTGCTCGACACTAAGCTCGATGCCCTGCAGCGCGATTACGCGGAAACGATTCGCAACAGCGGCACTTCGCTGCTCACCGTCATCAATGACATTCTCGATTTCTCGAAAGTGGAAGCCGGCAAGCTGGAACTCGAACAAGTGGACGTGGACTTGCGCGACACCTTCTATGACGTCGCACGGCTGCTGTCCGTCGACGCCCACGCCAAGGGCCTCGAGCTGACTGCTCAAATCGATGCGAAGCTCCCCGATCTGGTGAAGGGCGATTCCGGGCGCATCCGCCAGATTCTGCTGAATCTCGCGGGCAACGCAATCAAGTTCACGACCAAGGGTGAGGTCTCCATCGAGATCAAAGTCCTCGAAACAGGGCCCAACGGCACGATGGTTCGCTGCGAGGTGCGCGACACGGGGATCGGCATTCCTGCCGACCGACTGGAATCCCTATTTACGCCGTTCATGCAGGTGGACACCTCGACGACCCGCAGATTCGGCGGCACCGGCTTAGGATTATCGATCGTTCGTCGCCTCGTCGATCTGATGGGCGGCAAAACCGGTGCCGAGAGTGTCGAAGGCGAGGGTTCTCTATTCTGGTTCACCGCGCACTTCGGGCCTGCCACGTCAAGCTTGCTCCCGGTTTATCCGGCGCCGACGTCGATCAAAGGGCAGCGCGTATTGGTCGTGGACGACAACGCCACGAATCGCAAAGTCCTCATGGGTCAACTGCTGCTCTGCGGCGTCGAACCGATATCCGCGAGCTCGGCGGATGAAGCATTGACGCTCATGCGCCAGGCCGCCGCCGCGGGCCGGCCCTTCGACGCAGCGCTACTCGATCATCTGATGCCCGATTGCGACGGTGCGGAGCTGGGCAGAAATGTCATCCAGGATGAGGCCCTGAAATCGACCCGCCTGATTCTCTTGACGTCCTCCGGTCAGGGCGGCGATGGACAACTATTTGCCGACATCGGCTTTGCGGCGTATTTGCTGAAGCCCGTCACGCAGCGAGACCTGACGGCCTGTTTGGTGTTGGCCTTGGCCAACTCCGCTCAGTCATGGCATCTGCAAAGTCAGCCCATGATCACGCGAAATGCATTGCGGGTGCAGCGGGGCCAGGGTCGCAATCGACTTCTTCTGGCCGAAGACAATCTGGTCAATCAGAAAGTTGCCCTGCGGTTGCTCGAGAAATTAGACTACCGTGTGGACGTCGTCGGAGACGGCCTCGCAGCGGTCGCCGCATGGCAGACCGGAAAATTCGATCTCATCATCATGGATTGCCAGATGCCGCAGATGGACGGCTACGAGGCCACGCGCGAGATTCGCAGGCTCGAGGATGGCAAGCGTCATATCCCCATCGTGGCGCTCACCGCACACGCCATCAAAGGCGACGAAGAAAAATGCCGCGCCGCCGGCATGGATGACTACCTCGCCAAACCCATTGACCGCACCAAGCTGGATATCTGTCTGGAGCGACTGTTGCGCAATGTCAGTTCGGCGAATATGGCTTCCGCCGATGAGGCAGCGACAGCCGTCGAGGATGACATGGCGGCGAATGAACCAGAGAGACTCGCGCCCGTTGCCGTTGCCGCGCATCAGAATCAACCGGTCGACTGGTCAGCGTTGCTGGAATCCATCGATGGCGATGAAGTATTCGCCCGCGATCTGGCGAACGCATTCATTCGCACCGGAGAGCACGAACTCGACGCAATCTCAAGCGCGCTGAGCAAGGGTGACAACGCCGCATTGCGCGATTCCGCGCACTCACTCAAAGGCGCCAGCGCGAATCTGCGCGCCTCGGCCGCCGCATCAGCCGCGGCCCAACTCGAAACAGCCGCAGCGTCGGGCAACTCCACACACATTCCAGCGCTGGCGGAAAACCTCGCCGACGAAATTAAAAAGATGTCTGCCTATCTACGATTGAAGGCGGGCTAATTCGGGGCTTAGCGGCCTGGTCGGACTCGGGAGCGATCACTTCGACTGACTGTAATCCTACGTTCCAATATTTCCGTAGGACGCGTCGAGCGGAGTGGATCTGTTCTTCGCCATTTCCGGCTATGTGATCTCGCTAAGCTACACTTGGGCAGCCTCGGTCCGCCAAGATCGCTTTGTGTCATAAGACGCCCACGCATATCTGATATAGACTTTTCGGCGATTTGTCCGCTCGTGCGACCGCGTCGACGTCAAAGGCGTGTAAATTTTTCAATCCCTGCCAGCAAAATGTATTTCGTCCGGTATTGTCAACCCGCGAACGCTTCTTGCGTACTGTAGTTTGCGGACATCGTTCTGCCACAAAACCAGTAAGATGGTATTTCGCAATGGGAGTACGGGATGATCAATCTGCAACGAGTCGCACTAGCCCTGGCCTTCACATGCATCGGTCTGACCTCATGTGGCGGTGGGGACCATGCCCTCGGGCCGCCGGTCTCATACACCACCCAAATCCAGAGCGACCCAAGCTTCGACGGCGATATTGCACTTACGTTGGCCAACACGTTCACTGTCACCCAAGGCATGTCAGCCACGGTGCAAAGCGTCTTTGCGGGCATCGATCCCGCCAGCGGTGATGAGTACCGCTCGTTCCTGGATTTCCAACTGACGGGTTCCAATGGCGTCCCCGGTAACGCATTCATTGAATCGGCGTTTCTGGATATCCACGTGAAGAGCCTGCAGACGAATGTCGGCACCCTCCCCATTCGCATCGATCTGGTCGAATTCCAGCCCCCGAATATCATTTCGACTGACTACGACCGAGTGGCGCAGCCACCCCTGGCATCGATATTGGTCTCTCCCGATTTTGCGCAGTCGGATGTGGGCACCAATGTATCGATTGATGTCACTACGTTGATGGTCAAAGCGCAGCAAATGGGACTCGTCGATTTCCAGATCCGCATCTTGGAGGAGCTCGGCCCGGCCATTCCGTTACTGCTTGAGATCGACGACACCACTGGCGCAGATCGTGCCTCATTCGCCCCATTGCTGACGGTTACTTACCACTAAGGCCGAAACCTCGGCGGCTGGGCGGCCGCGCGTACAACACCCAGCGATTTGGGGACCTCGGCAGGATTGATCGCCTTTTTCGCCCAGCGGCGAGGTCACAGAGCAGCGTCAGTCCGCTTTGGTCGCCGGCAATATTTGGACGCGGATTAAACGCTTGTGGGTGCGTTTGCACCACCTTCATTTGCCCATCGTGAGTCTGCCTCGCGATCGCTTGGATGCGGCGTGAGTGCTTTCCCGTTGCGCTTGACCAACATATAAATACCCGCAATGGCCAGCAGCAATAATGCTCGTCGAATCATGACAACTCCTTAAATCGTCGAACGGCCACGACTAACGACGCCCTCGGCCACGATACCCATTTAGCAACAAGGCAATGACGAGGACGGCAACGATTAACCCGATGGGGCCCATACCCCAACCGGTGCCCATCCCCCAATACAACCCACCACCACCACCGAATAGGACCAACAAGACAATCAGCACAATAATCACGTCCATGGATACCGTTCTCTATTGTTTCGTCGATTAATTAAGTCCAAAACCGCTTCTTAGGGGCTGCCATAAGCCCCGCGAGAAAGCCGACGGCCCCCGCAATTCCTGCCGTCACGCCAATCGCAATCCAAGGGTTATCGCGGACAAACTCATCCGTAGATGCGGCCGCGCTTTTAAGGACATTTCCCGCATTCGCACTCGCATCAGCAATGGCGCTTGCGGCAGATGTGAGGGTATCGTTAATTCGACTTCCCAGCTCTCGCGCTTTAGGCGCCGCGTCCTCAGCGACCCCGTTTATTACCTTGCTGGCGTGGTCGGGCAGGCTGTCAAACGTTTGCATCTTGTTCATGATTCCTCTCAGGATGTAATTGTGGCAATTAGAACGTTAAGGATGCTCATCGCGCAATCGCCCGCCAAGCGCCGCGGAGATGCTCGCTATGAAGGCGCCGATCAACAACGATAGAGCTAGATAAATCGACAGTTTCGCGGCGGCGCTGCGCCCAGTGTCGGCAGCAGCCTTGGCTTTGACCTCCACATCGTTTATTCGAGCAGCGAAATCATCCACCCGCACCAGCGCATCCGCTTGCGACATTCCGGTCCGCGCGGCAACTAGTTGCGTCAAGTAAGCGCGATCAGCCTCAGGTATTTGTCCCGAAACTGCTGCATTGGCCAGAATCCCGATGACTTGCGGTCGCGGATCCGACCCAACTGGGGTGCTAGCAACGTCCGCCGCCCGGAATAGGCGGTCCATCTCGTAGCTAGCCGAGGTCGAAGTCGCGCTCATCAGGGATTCTTTGGCACCGACGGTGGCGAGATCGGATGCCGCATGCACGCCGGCGCCGGCCGCAGCAAACAGCGAACTTCCAAGAATGCCGCCGACTACGACGGTTGCTACTGACCACGTAAGCAATCCATGGGCGGTATCTCGGAAAAACACCTCATGAGTGTGCGTACCGATCCATCGAGTCCGCAGTCGTCCGGCAATGTAGCCACCCAAAGCCGCTGACACCCATTGCGTGACGATGATCCAGATAACGCTCGTAACCGCGAAAGCCGTTGCGGACACGCCTTGGTTGGGCCACGGGGAAATAGAGGCAAATCCCAGACCAGACCCCAGCGCAATAAGGATGAGTGAGGCTGCAACCGCTACAAAGGCCCCCGCGACGATCGCAGGCCAAGAGACTGCGGACCGGGAGTACGCGAGATGCTGTAAGCCGGAGCGGTCGACGGACTCTGGGCGTACGTTTTCGATCATAAACGTCGCCTAGTGGTGCGAACACATGGCGAGCAACAAAATAATTGGTAGAGGCACCCCTAACATCCAAAGAAGTATTCCGCGACCCATGATTTGGATTCCTTGTAGTCGAGTGTTATGAACTTAGGTCAAACTGTAGGCGGCGACCTCGCGAGAAACAATTATCAATTTGCTAGTAGTAGTGTAAGGCTAATCCTACGTGCCCAGTTTATGCATTGCGTGAAGCGCGATCTGCCTTCGGCAATGAGCTTCTTCGCCGCGTCATAGTCTGCTCAACTGTTGGGCCAGCACTCATGCTTCACCGCAGACACTTCCGGTTATCGGTTATCGCGACTCGCCACGGACAAATGACTCAGAGTCCATGCGAGCGACGCGGCTGTAAGGACCGCCAACCAGGGATGTTCGTGAACATACTCCCAGAGTGAATTCGGAATACGAGTAAGTTTCAACGAGTGCTGCGCGCCACCCGGCGGCTTGCTCTCCGCTCGTCGCGAGGTGAATTTGTCGAAACGATCACGCAGCCGTTGCAGGTCGGGATTGTTTGTGTCGTGCAACTTAGACACTAGCTCGCGGGCGTCATTCATTAAGCGATCAATTTGCTTTTCGTAATTCATGGAGATACCTCGCCTGTTGACAGTGCGGATTATTGAGCAGGCGCGCGGTCTAATCCGTAGGACGCAACTGATTTCTACTGTAAGAAGGAACCCACGCGTCAGCAGCCATTAACGAGCACGACAACCGACAATCTTATTCGGGCCGATGCTTCGAGGCGTATGCAGCATGAAAGAACCTCTACAGTACCGAGCGCACGGATTCGCGCCTCATAATTCTCTATCCGGTACGAGGGTCAATATGCTCGCCTCGACTCGTCGCCAAGAGGATCGTGACGGTTCGCGAGTATATTCAACCATTTTTTCGTTCTCTTGCGTGCGCCAAACCAATTCCTCCTTACCCGAGTTTAACGACTGCAATGTCACCGCATACGCACTTGACGGCCGGGTCATGGCCTCGAAACGGGCCGCGGTTTGCTCCGCCAATTCGGGGCTGTCGATAATCAATCCGGTTTCGGTGTTGAGTCGCCTCGACCGCTGATCGAAATTCATTGAGCCAGCAAACAGCTTGCGCCGGTCGAATACAAAAAATTTCGCATGTAAGCCATAATTGCCGTGACGGGACATGGCGGCGGACTGTCCGCTACCCTTACTGTTTTTGCCCAAGAGTGCCCGCACCTCGTAAACCTCCACACCTTCTCGAAGCAACTGCTTCCGATACCGAACGTAGCCGGCATGGGCGGATAGCTCATTGGTCGAATTGAGAGAATTTGTCAGGATGCGCACTCGTACATTTCTCTGACGTAAGGTATGCAGTAACAGCAACTCGCCGGCCGTAGGCACCAGATAGGGTGTCACCATGATCATCTCTGATGCGGTTGCATTGGCAGCTTCCTCAATCTGTCCGTACATCAGCCTGCCGACGACAGTACCCTTGATGACATTTTTTTTATCCGGACTGTCGCACACCACCTCCGCCCGCGACCACACAAGGGGCAGCCTGCCGGCCACAATGCCGGCGAAAGGGTCTCCCTGTTCGGCGCGCTTAACGAAGTCGACTCCCGTCCTGCGAGCTATGCGCAGGTTTTCATCCAGTCGTTGACGTTGGCGTGCAAGATTTGCTTTGGAGGGTTTACCGCCAGCCAGGGCCTCGACGGGTATGGCAAATGAGCTGTTCCAGTACTCGTCGAACGTGGCGGAGAGTTTGCGAACCACTGGTCCCGCTACAAAAACGTCGTCGTCCGCGTACTGTGCGTCGGCGTCTACCTGAAAATAGGCGTCACCGATGTTGCGGCCGCCAATCAGCGCGGTGGCATTGTCCGTAACAAACAATTTATTGTGCATTCGATAGTCAAGGCGCCGCGCATCCAATGCGAATTCAAGGGAGCGCAGCAATCGCAAATGGCCACGATAGGCGAAGGGGTTGAAGATGCGCACCTCTATTTGCGGGTGGGCTGCAAGCACCAGGATCTGCTCATCCCCGGGAGCGGTGGATCCATCGTCGATTAAAATACGCACGTGCACGCCACGATCGGCCGCGGCCAACAAAGACCCCGTCAGCAACTGGCCGGTAGTGTCTGCGGTGAATATAAAGTACTGAACATCCAGGCTGCGCTGCGCTGCATCGATCATTTGCATTCGCGTGGCAAAGCCGTCGGCGCCTACCGAAAGCATGCGAAACGCCGATTCATCCGGATGAACGCGCGCCTGGTTTTCGAATAAGACGCCAACCCGTGTTTCCTCAGGATGAGCAAACGCGGTGGACGGGCGCTTGGAAAAGCCGGAGCCGGGCGGAAGCGATGCACATCCGGCGACGAGGGTCGCAAGAATAGCGCTGATAGCAACTCTGCATTTCAGCAAGTTCATAGCTTACCGCCCGGCTTTTGGTTTGAGCCAGAGATAGTTCAGCAGCATATTTTACGCGCGCTGCGACGTTCGGTCGATCGCGAGCTGTGTGTGCTGCTAAGCTCGTATGGCTGCGAGTTTAAGCGCAGCCCACTGGCTAATCGTCCTTCTTGATTGTTAGCTCGTTCTTTACGGACACCACGTGTTCTGTTTCCCGCGCGATCGAGACCGCTTTATCAATGGCGTCCTGACTACGTGCGGTTCCGCTCAGCCATACGACCCCATTCGCATCGGTATCGACATGAATACGTCCCAAACTGGTGACGTGTTGCGCCGCCAGCTTCGATTTTATCTTCATGGTTATCGCCGAATCTTTGACGAATGCCTTTGGATGAGAGCGATCCATATCCGTTTCATCGGCAGAATAACTGACGACCGGGGTGAGTGAAGCGCCAACAATTAGGCACGCGATTGCAAGTTTAGTTTTCATATTGACTCCAGAAGTTGCCTGATGAGATGTAATCATTACATTCAAACACCGGCCTCGCTATAACCAACTGGTCACAGAATGTGTAAGACGAGTCCTACTCTGCGACAAATGGCTTCAGGACTGCCGGTTCACGTGCGATCGTGAGGTCGCCTCCGGTTTGGATGGTCACCCTGCCCTAATTCGCTGGGATCCGGCGGGCGCCATTCTGCCTCCGGCCATATTTTCCTAAATGGCTGAGCCTTGGTAGTGCCGCGGAAGAATCACGCGAAACGTCGTACCGCTGCCAGCCGACGTTTGCAGTTCGAGACTTGCGTCGAGCAGCTCGCATAGACGTTTCACGATCGAGAGGCCGATTCCTTCTCCGCCGGCGTGTGATGATGATGCAGATTCTGATCTGGAGGCAAGCGTCGGCGCGGGCTCCGCTCCGGCTGCGGCCTCGCCAGATAATGCTGCACTGACCTCAACATCCTGGGCGGTCACCGTTGCTTGCTTGAGCACGCGAACAAGGGGGGCGGCATGAACGGGGTTAAAGCCCGGACCGGTGTCCTGTACGCAGAGAATCCATTGGTGCGTGCCCGGAACATCGTGCTCCTGCCAGGTCACGCGGACTCCGCCTCTCTCCGTCACCTTCAATGCGTTGAGCACGAGATTTTGCACGATGCGCTTCACTTTGATCGCATCGCCTTGAACCGGCAGGGAAGCCGGCCCTTCGGTTTTGAGAAAAAGATTGCGCTCAGTCGCCAGATCGCGCATGGAGTCGCAGTATTCTTTGAGTAGATGGCCAGCATCGAAGGGCGCGATCTTCCGGTGCTCCTGGCCCGCCTCCAGTCGAGCCAAGTCCATCAGGTCTCCGAGAAGTTCTTGTAAAGAGGTGAGATTTCTTCGCAATACTTGTGAGAGATGGGTGCGTTTCGGATCCGGAGCGGTATCTTTGGTCAAGAGGGTCGATGCGCTGGTAATCACGTGTACCGTTCCCCTCAGGTCATGCGCCGCCTCGCGCCATGCTTCAGCTCGCTCCCGCTCGAGCTCCTGGAGTTCATGCAGCGCACGTTCCAGATCGCACACCCGGCTGGCCGCCTCGGACTGTTGCAGGCGCGCGTATCGCGCCCCGCTCTCGCACACCCCTTCCGCACACAGCTGAACTAGGGCTGCCCGCGCAGCAGGCATGGCTGACTCGTCAAGCTCCTTATGATCGCGTGCAAAGCGCTCGAGCTCTGCAAGCACACAAAGATGCAGATGTCCCCACTCTCGCATGGTCTCCCGCTGATCGTACCCTTGCTGCCAGCGGTGCAGGCCATGCTCGGCGGCGTTTTCGCGCTGCTCCTCGCTTGCCTGGCGTCTTTCGCTTAAGTTGTGTGCGCGCAGGCGGTGCTCGAAAGCTTCGAGGACCTGGGGTATGTGGTCGTTGAACTGGGTTCGTGAAATGGTTGACGCGGTCGTAAGCTGCGGGTCGCGAGCGACCGCGTCTTGCCAGCACAGCAGAATTCGAACCCGTGCGGCCTGAAGGTAGTCGGCCAACCCAGGTAATTGATCTTCGGCTCGCGTCAAGTTGCGAGATTCCCTTGCTACCAGGTAGGCATCCTAGCATGCCTGACAACCTCTGTCAGACAGGGGGTATGGCTGGGTAGGCGGCTTACTAGCCCCGTTGTGCGGATCCGCCAGTGAGGCGTAAAGAACTTGGTAGCACTGACACCGACCCCTCTTGTGCGGTGCGTACGAGCAGGCCAACTCGATGGGCGCAACTTCCCAAGACACGACTCTCAGAGGAAAAGCGCATGGCAGAACAGGCGGACTATCAACAATTCGACATGGGCCGGCTTTCTGTACTAGGCGATGGAAACGCACCTGCGGACCGCGCTAACATGAGCGGCGACTAGACGCACCGCGTGCTGACTGTTTCACCATTTAGTTGCGGCGTTCCGAGGTTTGGGTTCGTTCCCGGGGGTCCCCTTGTCTAATATAAAGATTTTAGCGTCCTCGGTATTAGCAGGCATATTCGTAATTCCCGCTATGGGTTACGGCGCCATTCAATATGATGCTCAAGGAGAATACGGACCCTCCCCGGTTCTCCCGGCGCCTGAGAAGTCATTGATCCCGAGGCTGCACATCGCGAAGGCGAAGCCGTGGATGGGCACTGATACGCCGCGATCAGCTCCAGGCACTCGTGTATCGGCGCTCGCCACTCACCTTGAACATCCGCGCTGGCTCTATGTGCTGCCGAATGGCGATGTGCTGGTCGCCGAAAGTGATGCCCCGACTAAACCGGATGACTCCAAAGGCATCCGCGGCAAGATTCAGAAGGCGGTTATGAAACGCGCCGGATCAGGAGCAAAGCCCAGTGCCAATCAAATAACGTTGCTGCGCGATGCCGCCGGCGATGGCGCTCACGTCGAGCGCCATGTGTTCCTTAAAGGCCTCAATTCGCCGATCGGCATGGTCCTGGTGGGCGCCACACTTTATGTGGCTAACTCCGACGCGGTGGTGAAGGTTCCGTATAAGACGGGAGACACCGAAATTAGCGCGGCACCGGAGCCGGTTGTCGCGCTGCCAGCGGGCCGCATCAATCATCATTGGACCAAAACATTGATTGCGAGCGCGGACGGTAAGAAGCTCTACGTCGGCGTCGGCTCCAACAGCAATGCGGGCGAGAATGGTCTTGAGGCCGAGAACGAACGCAATGCGGTGTGGGAAATAGATCCGAGTAGCGGCCAGCACCGCATTTTCGCGAATGGGCTCCGAAACCCGGTGGGCTTAGCTTGGCAACCGGAGACGGGTGCGCTCTGGGTATCGGTGAACGAACGGGATGAACTCGGAGATCATGTGCCACCCGACTATATGACCGCGGTTCGGGACAATGCTTTTTATGGCTTTCCGTTCAGCTACTACGGTCAACATGTTGATGATCGGGTGAAGCCGCAGAACCCCGAGATGGTCGCGAAAGCCATTGCGCCGGACTATGCGTTAGGCGCGCACACCGCATCCCTCGGCCTTTGTTGGTCCGGCGCCGCAAAGCTTCCCGCGCCCTTTCAGCATGGCATGTTTGTCGGCCAGCACGGATCCTGGAACCGAAAAGACAAGAGCGGGTACAAGGTAGTATTCGTCGCGTTTGAGCAGGGAACTCCCACCGGAATGCCCATCGAAGTGTTGGGTGGTTTCTTGGGTCCCCATGGGGAAGCACGGGGCCGTCCGGTCGGATTAGCGATCGATAAACAGGGATCGCTTTTGGTTGCCGACGATGTGGCGAACACCGTATGGCGAGTGAGTGCCGCTCCGGCGTCTAAATAATTTTTCTCCCGCGCGGCGCTGGCCACTATCGTCTATTCCGATTCGTTTCGCGCGTTTTATTGGAAACGCGTCGTGAGAAGCTGGCTGATTGTAAGCGGTTGAGCAACCTTTCAATTACCCACAACTTTCTGATTATTTCTAATGATTTGCAAATTATTGTTGCAAGTGTTTCTTGATGATGAGATACAGATGATCCGTGTGCCACAACACGGTGCTCTATGCCGAACGACCTTGTTCGAAAGCGCCGGCAGACTCGTGTTGCCGACGCAAAATCACCCAACGCGTGGGTTGACCAGGAAG
>JANYJY010000059.1 GCA_025358295.1 Gammaproteobacteria bacterium | reverse complement strand
TGCGTCGGCAACACGAGTCTGCCGGCGCTTTCGAACAAGGTCGTTCGGCATAGAGCACCGTGTTGTGGCACACGGATCATCTGTATCTCATCATCAAGAAACACTTGCAAGAATAATTTGCAAATCATTAGAAATAATCAGAAAGTTGTGGGTAATTGAAAGTAACCAGGCGGCGTTCTTCCCCTCAGCGTGAGCGTTTGGACAATGTTCTCCGGTTTTTCAACAACTGGAGCGAACGATGGGACGGACGAAGAGGCGGATCCGACGGGGAACAACAGGGTGGTTGAAGGTATTTGCCCGGCAGTAGAGCAGTGGATTGTCGGTACCGGAGTTTTGTCGGCGCGAAGGGATTAACGCGAGTTTGTTCCGGCGATGGCGATCGACGCTGAAGGGTTCGCTGACTGAGAGTCGAGAGACCTCGCCGCCGGCGGTAGAGGTATCGGCGCCGTTCATCGATCTGGGCGATCTTCGCTCCAACGGTCCGCGGATTGAGGTGCGTCTTGATTTCGGCGGCGGTATGGTCTTGAGCATCGCTCGCGGCTGATGTTCTTCGCCGAGGCTCAGATCCGGGTGCACTTGTAGGGGCAGCCGACCGATATGCGTAAATCCTACGACGGGCTGCAGGCGCTCGCCCGTCATGCGATGGATCGCGACCCGCTCGACGGCGCGTTGTATATTTTCATCAACCGCCGTGGTTCGCAGATCAAGTGCCTGTATTTTGATCGCAGCGGATTTTGCATCTGGGGCAAGCGGCTCGAGACCGGCCGGTTCATCAGCGACTGGCGCAATGTGCGCACCCGCGAGATGGACTGGACGGGATTGAAGTTGTTGCTCGAGGGGTTGGAAGGGAAGCGCGTTCGCAAGCGAATCCGCCGATCCTTCGCTGCTCCTGGAGCGAGCAGCATCCGGCGCTTCGGATGACGCCGCAGCAACACACTCAAGCGATCGCGAATGCCGTCCAGGAAACGATGGAGCACGGTCGCCGATTCCCGCGCAAACTCCTCGATCGTGCCAAGCACCACCCCTGCAGCCTCGGGCTCTCCGTCCACCATCAGCTTATCGAGTTTCTTCTTGTAGATGGCCTCTAGCCACATCCCCGATCGGATCCTCCTTACCCTGACGTGCGCTCTCACGTTCGTCCTCGAGAATCGCCAAGAATGATCGCCTGCTTGCGCGATCCCCAAAGAAGCCTTCACTATCACGCAAAACGAGATCTCCGAAAACCGATACAAAGCGCTGCGCTTTACATTTTCATGCACATCTTTTGGAATCAACATGCCAACTTCCGCCGCCACCGTTATCCCCGCCCCCAACTCAACCACTCTTAACGCGCAAGGAGCAAGGATCCCCCGTTGGGCAGGCTTTGCCGCGCTCGGTGTCGTCTTTGGCGATTTAGGTACCAGTCCCCTCTATACTTTGCAGACGGTAGTCCAAGTGATGGGAGGCCAATTTACCCCGGCAAGCACGTTGGGGGTCCTCTCCGCGGTCTTCTGGACGCTAATCATCACGATATCGGTTAAATACTGCCTATTTGTGATGCGTGCGGATAATCATGGGGAAGGCGGCATATTAGCGCTGATGTCCTTAATCGGCGCCAATACCTTATCTGGGCGCGTGGCCGTCTTGACGGGCATGGGGCTGCTCGGGGCGGCACTGATCTATGGCGATGGCGCGATTACGCCCGCCATATCAGTCTTAAGCGCTCTTGAGGGTATCAATGTAGTCACCGCCTCTTTTAAACCCTACGTCATGCCGACCGCAGTCGTCATTTTGCTCGTTTTATTCGCCTCCCAGCGCTATGGCACAGAGAAGATTGGCCGCGCCTTCGGGCCCGTAATGCTTTTGTGGTTTCTCGTCATCGCAATCCTAGGGATTATCGCGATCATGAAACATCCTGCTGTTCTTGCAGCGATTGACCCGCGCTACGCTATAAAGTTCTTAAGCCATGCCGGTAAGGCGGGCGTGTTTGTGCTCGGTGGCGTGTTTCTTTGCATCACGGGCGGCGAGGCTCTCTATGCGGATATGGGACATTTTGGTAAAGAGCCCGTCCGGCGCTCCTGGTATTTCATCGTGTTACCCGCCTTGCTTTTAAGCTACGCAGGTCAAACCGCCTTTTTACTCGGCCAGGGGTCAGTATCAGGAAATCCTTTTTTTCTTATCGCCCCGCATTGGTCCATTTACCCACTGGTGGCGCTCGCCACGCTGGCCACCATCATTGCGAGCCAGGCTATTATCACAGGCTCCTTCTCGATGACCCGACAAGCCATGCAATTAGGCTGGCTCCCCGCTATGTCGATTCGCCAAACCTCAGACCAAATCTATGGGCAAATCTATGTGCCGGTGGTCAATTGGCTGCTTATGATCGCAACGGTGACGATTACCATCGCCTTCGGCACTTCCGATCGACTGGCGGGCGCTTATGGCACCGCGGTGGCAACGACGATGCTTCTGACCACGCTGCTGTTGTACAAAGCCATGCGCGATAGTTGGCACTGGCCGATCGCGGTTGCCGTGGTGGTATCCGGCTGCTTTTTGATTGTCGATACGAGCTTTTTTATCGCCAACTTGTGGAAGATCGCCGATGGCGGATGGCTGCCATTAACCCTAGCTGCGATTCTTTTCCTCATCATGGTGACATGGCGCAGAGGCATTGAGGCAGTGCGCGCAACTCTCGTGCAACGACCTGAAGTGGGTGAGCAATTCTTAGCCGATCTTAAGTCCGGCGTGATATTGCGGACTGAAGGCACGACAGTATTTTTAACACGAAGCACCCAAAAGGTCTCAAAGCTCATCATCGATCATGCGCGCTTTGTTGGTACGCTATCACGCTATGCGATTGCCTTGAGCATTGTCTTTGAAGCCGTGCCGCGAGTTTTAGGACCGAAGTGCACGTTGGTGGAACCGATCGGCGAGGGGTTGTGGCGGGTTACGGCGCGGTTCGGATTTTTAGAAATTCCGGATCTGCGCGAGGCGTTAAATCAGGCCCAAGGATTGGATCCGGCCATTGATTTAGATCAAGCGAGATTCATCGGAACGCGCGATCTGGTGGTGCGCAAACACGTTAATCCAGCGCTTAAAGGTTGGCGCTTAGCGCTTTTTTCCTTCTTGTACCGAAACTCCGTCAAAGTCGTTGATCGCTTTAATTTGGCACCTGAGAAAGTGATTGAAATCGCACACCAAATCGAGATCTGACTGACTCAGCTGTTCGCCGCCAACGCCGAGCGCCGCGCCGATTCGGGTCGCCAACGTCCGCCGCAAGCCGTGCGAGTTAAACGGCACGGCAAATGGTTCGACCTACAACAACACATGGTGAAGATGTATGCGATCAGTTGAGGCCCTCGATACTTGGGCCTGCCTTGCGAACTCCGGCCAGGCCGAGACGGCATTCCTCACCTCGGCGAGCACCCTGGAAGGCGCTCCAATCTCAAAGCGGTCGGCAAGCAATAACAGATCAGTCCGCTCAACGTGATCGAATTTTCCATTCACCGACATCAGGTGCTGATAGGTCCATTTACCCTTCGGATTGTACGCGTAGATCAAGTCATAGGCGGGAGCGAGCTCCCAACGGGTTTGCTCACGCAAAATAAACGAGATGTTCTTCGTATGGTCATCACAGTTTGTGGCCATCACGTTGAAAGCGATTCGGCGAAACGCCTGCTCGAACGCTTCGGAGCTCATTTTCAGTTGTCGCATTGTGCTCAAGAATTGACTGTAGTCGTGGACGCCTCTGGCTCTGTAGTCGAGCTGCGCCATGCCGCACAGCGTTTGGGTGTGCATTTTGGTGTTGCCGACGCGGTCGAATCGTTTCGTCATGAAATGCGCGCGGCCACTCTCCTCTAGCAGCCGGCACGGCGACATGACGACCCCCGCCTGCGTGGCCATCAGGTAGTAGGCGTATTCGATCCGCCCGTACCTTTGCGACTCACCGAGTTCGCTGTCCTTGCCGATGCCATCGAACTTCAACAGCCAGTGCTCGAAGCCCGAATCAACATCGAACTGCCCGGCGCGAATTTCGTTCGTCGCCGGATTCCAGGCGATCGCCGCCTTTGCTCGAGCACCACCGGCGGAAGTACCGACGGAGATGAGCTGCTTCAGCGCGGCCACAGCACGCGGGTCATCGCCAATCTCGCCGTGCACAGCCTGCCTAGCGCTCTCTACCAGCTCGGATAACACGATCGCGGTTGCATGCCGGGTGGTAGGACCGCGCGCGGGACGAAATTCGAGAGCGCCCATTCCTCGCTTCCCCATGTAGGCAAGTCGATCCAAAGCCGTGATGTCGCGCACGGCCACACCTTGATTGGCCATCCACGCATTGACCAGGCTGTTGCCGAAGTCGTCCGGCAAGGCATCTGCAAGCATCGCCGGCAAGCGCTTGAAAGTGAGATCCGCTAGCTCTGGAAATATAAATGGCTGCTGAGCTTTGCCTAGTGGCATGGTCATCGGTGCAAGCTCAATTCCCGTCTTGATAAATGCTGGGGCATACTCGAAGGCGAAGTACCCCAGCCGGGGGTCTAAAGCTGCGGCGCCGACGAGATGGTTCCAGGCCCGAATCTCAACGATGACGACAGATTTATACACGCGCGCGGGCCCTACGGCGGGCGCGCCTGGGTTCGCGGCTGCCGCTCTTGAGCATTTGCATCGGACTAATGGAAACGATAGGTGCGAGCGTGTCCAGCCAGTCAGTCCGCTCTAGAGCGCGCACCACTTTTATAAGTGAGTTAACGCGTGCGCCCTTGCCAGATTCCAGATGTTTTACTGCGTTGAGAGAAATGCCTGCCCGCTCAGCAAGGGACTTCTGATCAAGATTTTTGAGCAGCCGCAATTCGCGCAAGCGCGAACCCAGCAGCGCTTCCAGATCCGCACTAGTTCGAGTGACGCACATTTATAGCCTTAAAAAGATTTATTAACGGCCAATCCTATCATATAGCCTTATTCCAGGCTATAAAATAGTATGGTACAACAGCCCGAAAATGGCTCATTAGTCCGAGGACGAGTGAGTACGCATATGAAACGATATCAGCCGAAGAAAGGTATTCGACTGAGCCGTTGTGACGGAGCGTCAGGGACTCTCATAGCGTCCACAATGGAAGGGGCAATCGCTCTTTGCTGAGCTCAGCCTTTACACTGCGTTTTCCGCAGCCTATTATATACGTCATTCTACTTTTATATACAAAAGTATGGCATTAAGCATAAAAGACCCAGAAGCGGATCGTCTGGCACGCGAGGTTGCCAAAGCCACTGGTGAAACCTTGACCGCAGCAGTAGTTCGGTCTTTGCGCGAGCGCCTTGCACGCGTGCGTCGCCCCCGTGGTCCGCGCTTGAGCGAGGAGCTGTTGAAAATCGGTAGGCGCTGCGCTCGCCTCCCAGTAGAGAACGACCGATCCGCAGAGGAAATCATCGGCTACGACGATAATGGGCTGCCGCGGTAGAGCCGAAAACGGTGGTCGTCGACACTTCCGCATTGGTCGCCTTACTTAGCATGGAGCCTGAGGCCGCACGATTGGCGGCGGCGATGGAATCAGATGTGACAAGGCTCATATCCGCGGCCACGGTGGTGGAGGCGACGCTTGTGATCGAGTCTCGCTATGGTCCCGCTGGCGGTCGGGAGCTCGATCTCCTGATCGCAAAGGCGGGGCTGTCAATCGAATCCGTGACGGCGGACCAGGCCGAAGCCGCCCGGGAAGCTTGGCGCCGTTATGGCAAGGGCCGCCATTCCGCGGGGCTGAATTTTGGCGACTGCTTCAGCTATGCGCTCGCGAAGGTCACAGGTGAAGCACTACTCTTCAAGGGAGAAGATTTCACGAACACGGACATCTCCGCTGTTGCCTTTTGAGCTGCCGCGCGAGCCGGCTGTGCAGATCCCACGTTCCATGGTGGCCCGTTTGAAACCCATCGATTCAAAGATAGCCGTACCGACTACCACCGGCGGAGGACACAAAAAAAGCTCCGGGCGACGGCTGCGTGACCTTCTCTAAGTAGGCTGTGGGTCCCAGAGGATAACGGTGCTCAGAAGCCCTACATCTCGGCACAGACTTTTCGTGTTCCTTCACATCCAGCTTGCTCCACGAACTTTGATATTGCGAAGTAGTAGATCTGCCCCAAGCGGGTCACATATGCAACGGCCTGGTGGTACATACTTTTCTTGTCCGTGGTAATTCCTAGCGCCAGCTCCTTCCTGAGTCGGACGATATTGTCATGGCGGTGCTCCAAGCCTGTCAGCATATCAGTGGCGCCCATATTTAGGACTCCTCCCTTGAGAAGGGGCTTTGTCCGATTTCGCAGCATAAGCGCGCATGCTTTTCGCGAGTACGGCCGAATGTTCTCCGCCTCAATGCCGGCAAAGGATTCAATGCTCTTGAACATGCGACTATTTGCTCAAACCCTTGAACACCACATGACAGATCGGTCGATATCGGGATCGGATACTAACGCTCAGTCTGACGAATAGCCCGGCGCACGAAGCAAAGTTAACGGCAGTCTTGCCTGACCCTGCGTCCAGGTACCTATAATTGCATCGCGCCTCGCATCGAACTTGCCGCTGAACCGTCCTTCACTGACTGCGAACATTATATTCGTGCCTTCGATCTCTGCTTTGTTGATCGGCGCGTCATACACGTCGTCGTCGATGCTGTCGACTGTCCCGGTGGGCTTGTTGCTTATACCTGGCCAGAGGTGCACCGTAACGCGGAACGCGCCGTCAGAAGAGGCAAGCGTTCCGCGCCAATTCCCGAATGGGCCATCGTGATAGGCATCAGCCGGCGTATGCACCACAATTGGCTCCGAATACCTGACATTGGAAGTGCCGTCTCCCGTCCATCCTGTGCCTTCGTATTCAAGCTGCCGCGCCGTTGCGGCAGCGACATCGCGGCCGAAGTATCCATCCACGATGTGCAGGGCGAGATCGATGCCGGAGCTGAGCCCGCCTGAAGTAAAGACGACGCCGTCGCTCTGCACGAAGCGCCTGTCACGTTGCAGATGCACATTCGGAAACTCCTGCTGAAAGCGGCTCCAGGAGCTGTGGTGCGTCGTTGCCGGCTTGCCATCGAGCAACCGAGCCTTGGCGAGCTTAAATGCGCCTGTGCACACAGACATTACAACGTCGCCGTGCGCGGCTGCGTTACGCAACCATTCCATCATCTTCGGCGACTCGCCGTGCTGCGCGGGAACTACTACGATCTTAGCTGTCGGTGCATCGTCGAACGTGTAATCCGGCGTCACGGTCATGCCTCCAGAAACGTGGAGCGGCTGCTTGCTATCGGAAACGACGTACGGGTGGAACACGTGTTGATCAGCCATCGCGCCGCCACGCGAAGGCACCATCACATCTTGAAATACTTCCCACGGACCAGCGAAGTCGATCATCACGGCGCCTTCAGTCAACACGAACGCAATCGGAATCGAACCCTGCTCGGCCCCGGAGAATTTGGAACCCGCCACTGGCGCGGCGGCAGCGGCGTTGAAGGAAGCAGCGGCCAAAAGGCCACAGGCGATGGTGGGCAGCATGAGACGATCCTATGAGGATGGGGGCTCCAGCATGCCTCCGAGACAAAGCGACAGAAACGCCGCTCACTGCATGCGCCAGGCGTCCGGCTGCAAATGGGCCTCCAAGATGTTGTGTCTGCGTTAACCTTGGGTCATGACATCCGAGACGAACAGGGCGCCGCTGCAACGCTGGAACGCCACGATCTGGTTCGTGATCGCTTTCTTTGACGCGACACAGACGGTCTTCGTGATGCGCGCCGAAGGTATGCATCACGAGTGGGTGGCTTTATACGTAACACAGGTCCTGATTTGGTTATCCTGGGCAATCGCCACACCGCTCGTGCTCTCGCTGGCCCAGCGTTTCCCCGTCGACAAGCTTTCCCCGGTCGTTGCAGGGGTGCATCTCTTGGTGTGCGCGGCCATCGACTTTGTCGCGTCGGGGTGGACTGCTCTGCTCGAAGTCTGGCTGAATCCATGGGCACTCAAAGAACATGCAGGACCATTTGTCCCTCTTTGGTTCAGTCACATGTACAGTGGCATTCTGCAAACACTGTTCCTGTACGCTGCGATACTTGCCGGCGGATATATCATCGCGTCGCGGCAACGCCTGTTTCGGCAGCAGGTCGATGCTGCCTTGCTCGGCGAGGCGCTGACACGATCACAACTCGAGGCGCTGCAGCGGCAGATCGAACCCCACTTCTTGTTCAATGCGCTAAACAGTGCCGTTGTGCTGATCCGCGACGGACGTACTAGCGCAGCCATTACTACCCTGGTTGCGTTGAGTGACGTGCTGCGTCGACTGATGGACAACACCAAGCGGCAGGAAGTTGCGCTGGGCGAAGAGCTCGAGTTTCTCGATCGGTACCTCGATATTCAGAGGGTGCGCTTCGCCGATCGCCTGCGCATTGAAATCAATGTCGCGGACGACCTGCTGCCGGCGCGCGTGCCATCCCTCGTGTTGCAACCGCTCGTCGAAAACGCGATCCGTCACGGTATAGCGGAACACGCGGGCACGGGAAATATACGTATTGCCGCCGCACGTGCCGACGGACGACTCGATCTCAGCGTCTACAACGACGGCCCGGCGCTCTCCGATCAACGCGAAGAAGGGGGCGTGGGCCTCAGTAACGTGCGCGCACGCCTGCGCGGCCTATATGGTGCCGAATGCTCATTCTCGCTGCGCGATGTACGCCACGGCGTTGAAGCCAGCGTGTCGCTGCCGTACCGCGTGGCGTAAGCATCATGCAGACGGTTATGCCTAAGATTCGTGCGCTGATCGTCGACGATGAACCGCTCGCGCGTAGCGGCCTCTGCCGGATGCTGAGCGCGTACCACCAGATCGACGTCGTACAGCAGTGTGGCGCTGGCACTGAGGCCCTCCATGCGATTCGAGAGCGCGCCCCCGACCTTGTGTTTCTCGACGTACAAATGCCGGAATGCGACGGCTTCGAGGTGCTCGAACGCCTCGGCGGAAGACGGCTTCCCGTCATCGTGTTCGTCACCGCCTACGATGCGTACGCGCTGCGGGCGTTTGAAGCCGGCGCACTGGATTATTTGTTGAAACCTTACGACGAAATGCGTTTCGACAAAATGATGGCGCGCGTCTCCGAACGCATCGCCGCGATCCGCGCGGTGCCGACGGCTCGTGATAGAATTGCGATTCGCAGCGTCGGCGAAGTCATTTTCATCGATGTCGCGAGTATCGACTGGATTGAGTCGGCAGATTATTACGCGTGCCTGCACGTTGGCGCCGCGACGCACATACTGCGTCGCACACTTACCGATCTCGAAGAGGATCTGCGCGGTGCCGGCTTCGTCCGTATCCATCGCTCAACAATCGTGAACCTCGACCGCGTTGGCCGACTCGCACCGGGGTCGGATGGTGACTATGAGATTGCACTTCGCGATGGCACCCGATTAAGAATGAGCCGACGTTACAAGCGCGACGCGTATGCGCGACTTGGATTGCGCGGAATATCTCAGCAAGCGTATTAAATCCGAACGACCTCCTTACATTGATCACTGCCAAAATATTGGTAAGACTGGGCGCGCAGCGTCCATAGTGGTGACAGTTTTAACGGCGACGCATTTTCAATGAAACTTCCGAGGGGGCCGACATCGGTGTCGACCGCGCCCAACCGACGACGTTGACCGGCCACAACCGAACAAGTGCCCATCCCCGCACGCCATCACCGGCGCATCGACACGCCGATGCTACCCGTCGATTTCGTATACGTCCCGTTACGGACAGTAAACAGCCGGAACCTTCAGCGATCCGGGACTGGGGAAGGTATACCAACCACCAAACGCACTGGAAGGGATCTGGTCCGCGAACCACTGCCATAGCACCAGTTGTTGCAGGTGGTAAGTCACGTGTCCGACGGGTACTTCGATGGCGGGGAAGTCTGGGTAGGTCGGCCCGTTCCCCTGCGGATCGCCCACCTCGAGCAATGGGTTGAACGAACAGCTGGCAAGGGGATCAGTCGGCGGCGGGAAGTTCCAGTCGGGTACCAGGTTGTTCGTGAACGGGTCGTTTGTCCACTCCGCCAGCTCGTGATTGAACGTGCTCACGTCGGCAAAAATGGGCGGAACCACCGCCGGATCAAGCCAACTGGTGTAAATGAAGGTTTGAACGTGCGTGCCACCTTCACCGTCCGACACTGGATAAGCGGTGTGATAGCCGAGTGCCTGTGCAGTGACGTTGTCGGTCACGAATATCGGCAGGGTGTCCGGCCCCACCTCAAGCAGTTGAAGAATTGTCTGGGCCTGGGAATCTATGAAATCGAACAAGACGTCACCCATGAAATTGCCGGCCGTATCTTGCATCAGAGTGCCGGTCGCGGGCGTCACTTCGATGTTTACCGTGGGGGCAACCCTGGGTTCGTCCATATAGACATGCCATTTGTGCTCCTCATCCATTTGATTCCAAAACGCTGCCCGCTGCATTTGATCTACGAACTGACCAGTGCCGTTGGGGAACCGCGCCGGTAAGTAGAGAGGAGAATTCGTGATATTGGTGACCGCTGGACCCGGATCGAAACTGTGGCTGACATCGAAATTCGCACCGAAAAACACGAAGTTCATCCGCAACGGAATGATCAGGGTTTTGATTTCAGTCGAACGGCCGGATTTCGGCGGAAACCCGACCATCGTGAAGGGATACGTGGCACTGCCGACGGAGAAGGACGATGAGAAGGTTGGGAAGGAGCGACCCTTCGATCGTTCACCTTCGCTCATCGCCCTGTCGACGTTGCCGTGTGCCCTGTAACCAAGCGCTCGGAAGTGGTTCATCACCGCCTGCCGATCCTGCAGGACCTCGACCGGTTTGATCTGAATGTGAGCCGACGGCGCCCCCGACGACACTAGGGGAATCACGAGCATTCCCGCGACTAGAAATTTTTGTAGAGACATCCCTTTCCCCTTAGGTTTATTATGTATCGATCGATCGCCGATATCTTCTATGTAGGAGCGCGCAGGCGACCCTAGCGCTGAACACACAATTCGTCAACAGCCTTATTCGTTGCGGCGCATTATTAGGGCTCGGCGAGGGCAACATGGTGCGAGTCGCGGATTCGAGATTCGGAGCGCGGGGACCCATCAAGGGTTCATCACACAAAGAGAGTGGGTAGCAGACCGGCGTGATGACGCGCTGCACACGCGACTCCCGGGGAGAACATAACCCAAGCCGGAAGTGACAGCGATACGTCGACGCTTTTCCGGAATTCAAATCAGAGCGGTGAGTTCTTCCATAAGAGTTACGGCTATGCGGTGTTTCCGACGATCGCCAAGGGCGGACTGATGGTGAACGCGACCGTGGCCGGTCAGAAATTCTCAGTGGTTGGAAGGTACTGTAAATCCGACAGTAGGCGGGTCACCTCCTTCTTCACGACCGCGTAGCACTCGCACGCACGGCTCTCAAGCCCTGAGCGCTCAAGCACGGAAATGTGGCCGCGGCGGTAGCTGATGAATCCCGCATGCTGCAAATGACCCGCTGCTGCGGTAATGCCTTCCCGCCTCACGCCGAGCAAACTCGCAACCAATTGCTGGGTCATGACGAGTTGACCCGAGGGGACTCGGTCGAGAGTCGCGAGCAACCAGCGGCACAGTTGTTGTTCAAGTGAATGATGTCGATTGCATACGACGGTTTGTGCCACCTGCGTGATCAGCGCTTGGGTGTAGCGTAGCAAGAGATGGCACATGGGCCCACCGCGATCGAACTCCGCTGTCAGCAGACAACGCTCTAGGCGATAGGCGTGGCCGGCGGTGTGCACAACGGCTGAACTGGGCGTCGTATTGCCGCCCAGGAACAGCGAGACACCGATCATTCCTTCGTTGCCCACGCCGGCGATCTCGGTTGAGTCGCCGCAGTGGAGGACATAGTGCAGCGACACGATGGCCGTGGTCGGGAAGTACGCATGCTCCAGCTGCCCTCCCGGTTCGTATAGGACTTCACCTAGCCGCAGCTCTACCAGGTCTAGCTCCCCAACGACGCGTTCGTACTCGGCCGCCGGTAAAGCCGCGAGCAGCCCGTTCTGATGAGGGCTGTCGGTCGGTGAAATCGCAACTCGCGGAAGCACAGGATTCTATCGGTTCGCAGGCAATTCCACGCCAATGCCACGGTAGCCTACGAAGCGGCACGCGCTGTTGAACATGGGTTCACCACTGACACGAAAGCTCTGTTTCGATCCATCCACGTTGATGCGCCCGAATACAAAGTCCAGAAACGGTTGCCGGGCTGCGATTGTCGTCTTTAGCGCCTCCCGATCCGCCTCGTTCCAGCCCCCTATGGCAAAGACGTTGTCCTCTCCTGCCAGGGTCGGAACTCGAATTCCGAGCATCTCGAGCACGGGGCCTGAAACCTTGGTAAAGGTCCCATTCTCGTCCTGTTCCCAGTACCAATCGGAGGCCAGCTCGGTCAGGCTGCGATAGCGGGCCTCACTTTCGCGAAGCTCGGCGGTCCGCGCTTCAACCTGCCGCTCGAGCTCCTTGCTGTAATTCTCAAGCTTCTTGTAGAGCAGCCGCACCTCGAGCAGGTTGTGAATGCGCGTTTTGATCTCGACTAGATTGAACGGCTTACTGATAAAATCCTTCGCACCGGCTTGCAGCGCACGCAACTTGTGGCCTGACTGCGCGGTGATCACGAGTACCGACAAATATCCGTCGGCGGCGTTCGTCTTGAGGCCTTCAATGAGCTGAAACCCATCCATGGCCGGCATCTGCAGGTCGAGCAGGATGAGGTCGTAGTGTTCCCGCCGGTGAAGCGCGCAGACTTCGAGCGGATTCATAGTCGATGCAACACTGACATAGCCAGCCTCAGCCAGCATTTGTTCGAGTAGAAGGACGTTTGCCTCCTGATCATCGACGATCAGGATCCTCGCGTTACGGATCTCTGACTCCTCGATCGTCACGGTGCGTCCCTCGATATCACGGGAACAGCAAGCGCTTTTGAAGAAACCAGCGCGGCGTCCAAGGCAGCCATGAACTCGGCAACCTTCAACGGTTTAGTGAGATAGTCGAAGAAACCCGCCTCCAGACCTTTCTTGATGTCGCGCGGCACAGCGTTGGCGCTCAGGGCGACAATCGGAATATGCGCTGTAGACGGGTCAGCGCGTAGAACCCTCATGGCTTCGATTCCGCTGAGGCCCGGTAGGTTGATATCCATCACGATAACCCGAGGCTGATGGACACGGGCATAGTCAATGCCTTGATTGCCGTCCGTCGCACTCAAGAGCCGAAGATCGGGTCGTCGCGCGATGAGCTGCTCCACGAGCTCGAGATTAGCCGGGTTGTCTTCGACGTGGGGAACGGTATCTCGCACAGCGCCCAGAGTCTCGGGCGAATTCAGGGCCGTGCTGACTGCGTCCTGACTCGCAAACAGCGGTGCGGCCGTCAAGCCCAGCTCGATCCAGAACACGCTGCCGACACCAATCACGCTAGTGGCGCCGATCGTGCCTCCCATCAATTCCACAAGGCGCTTGCTGACCACGAGGCCGATGCCAGTACCCTCCTCCACGCTCGCCTCCTTGCCAAGGCGATTAAAGGGTCGAAAAAGATGCCCCAGCTGCTCCTCAGAGAGACCCTCGCCGGTGTCGCGGATATTGATGCGAAGCGCGTTCGCATCAGACAATCGGCACTCGACCGTTACCGCACCATCGGGCTTGTTGTATTTGATAGCGTTGAACAGCAGGTTGATCATCACCTGTTTGATCCGGGTCCGGTCAGCGATGACATAGAACGGAATATCAAATGTCTCAAAGGACATGGCGATACCGCGCGTCTTGGCCTGCGGCTCAATCATGGCGCGGCATTCGCGCATGACCTCGGCCACCGACACCGGCTCTTTCGACAGCGTCATTTTTCCCGACTCGATCAGCGCAAGATCGAGAATTTCGTTGATGAGCTCGAGCAGGTACCAACCAGCCTTGAGGATCTGGTCGATGCTTCGTTTCTGCGAAGCCGTCGGCGCGCCGGATTCCAAGATCTGCGCGAAGCCGAGGACTGCGTTGAGCGGGGTACGCAATTCATGACTCATGTTGGAGAGAAAATCCGACTTAGCACGATTAGCCGTGTCGGCGACTTCTATGGCTCGGTACAACTCCGATTCGACGCGCTTGCGCACGGAATTGTCGGTGCCGATCAACAGGTAGCCGATGATGCCGCCATAATCGTCCTGTAGCGCCGTGAGTGACACGAGAGCCGGAAAACGGCTGCCGTCTTTGCAGATATAAGTCAGTTCGTAGATATCCTCGATCTGACGCGAGGCCTTGAACACTAATGCCTCGAAGCCCGGCGCGATCGTGGTCCCGAACTCGAGGCTCAGCGCACGGGCGCGTGCCATCACTTCCTCGGGATCATGAATATCGCTCGGGCGAATCAGATTGACCACCTCGTCTGCACGATAGCCAAGCATTCGTTCGGCACCGACGTTGAACAGCTGGATGATGCCCTTCTCATCGGTGGCAATGATGGAGAAGTTTGCGCTGGTCAGGATCGCGGTTTGCAACGCCCCGGCCTTTATCAGCGCGTTCTGGCGTTGGTTGTCGGCAATGCTGCCTTTCCCGCCAGCCCCTGTTGCGGACGCGCGAGCATCTCCCGTTCTTGACATGGCGCACTTCCGTGAAATGACTCGATTGATTCGGTCCGACCGCGAACAATCGGCGTCTATATCCGAGCCGTCTGTGCGTTAGCACACATAGGCAGACCGCCGCGCTCCCTCTCCAGCTTCATTTTCCCGTCAGCGAGCCTTTCCTGGCGATCAAGAGATAGCCACCCAGCAGAATTGCTCCGACCCCCGCCCACACAGGAACGACTATCGTACGAATGTCCCGAACGGACACTTCGAGCTGCCCAACGCTGGTGTCGTGCGTTGTGTTGGTGTACGTAAAACCGCCGTATGCCAACGCAAACACGCCCGCGGCGATCAACAGTATTGCAACCAATTTTATAGAACTCACCTCGATACTCCTGCGGCTACGCAGATGAACACTGACATCAAGCACGCGCGCCATCTGTACGCTTCTGCACATTGCACAACGTGGTGACATGACAAGGACATCTTTACTAAGCGCGCGGGCGCATCGACAGCGGCCTTGGGTGCGACGAGCCAGCAAGCGGCCGTAAGGCACTATCACGACTGCCCACCCTGATAAAGGTGCACTCAAGGTGAATGTTGCGGTATTCTTTGCGAGTACGGTACACCGCACCGTCGATGGAGTAGCTCACTTTCATGTCACTCGACGCACGCGAAAATCGCCTGCTAGCGAGCCTCCCCGAGAAAGAATGGGGACAATGGCAGCCACATCTCGAATTGGTCGATATGCCGTTGGGACACGTGTTGTATGAGTCCGGCGCCACCCTGGCGCACGCGTACTTTCCGACCTCCGCCATTGTTTCGCTACTATACGTGATGGAAGATGGAGGATCGGCCGAAATAGCGGTCGTTGGGTTTGAGGGCATTGTTGGCGTTTCGCTGTTCATGGGTGGCGAATCGACACCGAGTCGCGCCGTGGTACAGAGCGCAGGCCAAGGATTTCGACTGCGGTCGGCAGTCATGAAAGAGGCGTTCAACCGGGCAGGGCCCGTGCTGCATTTACTGTTGCGTTATACCCAGGCATTGCTGACCCAGATGGCCCAGGCCGCTGTTTGCAACCGCCACCATACATTGGATCAGCAACTTTGCCGCTGGCTCTTGCTGAGCCTCGACCGACTGCGATCAAACGAACTGGTAATGACGCAAGAGCTGATCGCCAATATGTTGGGGGTGCGTCGGGAGGGTGTAACGGAGGCCGCCGGCGAGCTACATAGAGCAGGAGTGATCCGCTATCGACGCGGCCGCATCAGCGTTCTTGACCGACCGCAGCTTGAACAACGCACTTGTGAATGTTACGCGGTCGTTAAGAGAGAATACGACCGTCTACTGCCGGAGACGTTGTCGACATAGTGGTGCCCAGCGGGCGAACGGTATGTTGCTCACCGCACAGACATACACGGCAAAGGTCCGCTAGCATCCATGCCGTGAGACTCCAGAACGGTAATCTTTGCCACCTCCATTCGTTGAGACACTTTCCAATGATGTGCACTTACGGCGCATATACAGAGTCCACGATCTCTTTGGATTTTCGCACGCATCGAGGCGAACCTGGGCGCGACAATCCGATGCTCTCCATCGTCGATCGCGATTCACTTGCCCGACACATTTCTGCCATTGATGGAGTCACGTACGCGCAAGCGTGCTCGAACTGTGAAGAAATGTTGAGCTTCGATCTAAGCCAGCGGTAAAACGAAGGAGTGGGGCGAGGCCCAAAACCTGCGAATGTCCATTTTATGGCGAGGACCTTAGACACGATGCGCGGGAATCCATGGTCCGATCCGCGGCGCGCCCATCCATGGGCACCCGCTAATCGGCCGTATTTTACGGTCGCGCGTTAGCTTTGTCTTGATCGTCCCGCTTCGCCTTGTCTTGGTCTTCCCACTTCTTTTCGTTCTTGATGTTTTCTTTGACCACTTCCTTGGCATCGCCGAATTTCGCCTGAGCGGCACCCGCGGCTTGATTCAACAGTCCTTTAGCCTGTTGCGTCGAATTGCCAACGACCTTTGCCGCCGATTCCTGAATCTTGCCCGCGGCCTCCTTGACCCTACCTTCCACCTGATCTTTATTGATACCCATACAATTTCTCCTGATGGTTGAATGCCGTAGTCAATTCACGATCCGCGACAACTGTCGGTCGCGTGTTCCTGATGATTGCTTCGATGCAGAACAATTGTGTCTATCCCACGGCCTTGCGTATGTAGGACGGCTTGCTGATGATGTGAGAGCGGGCGCTTACGTGGCATTTCCCCTTGCGTCGCGCCGACGAATGCCTGCTCATCGACACACGTGCGTAGGAATAAACCTACGCAATGTTGAGCTTGTAACTCGACGCATAAGGTTCAATCCTATAGGCAGTCGCACGTCGGTTTATGCGGCGAGGCCTGATATAGAACAACAATCATCGCAAAGGGGATTTAAATGTCATTTATCGCTTGGATTGTGCTTGGCCTTATCTCCGGTTTCATTGGCAGCAAGTTGGTCAACAAGAGTGGCGAAGGCTTACTGCTAGACATTGTTCTTGGAGTCGTCGGCGCGTTCGTCGGCGGCTGGCTCTTCAATAAGTTCGGCATGGTTGGAGTGACCGGTTTGAACATCTACAGCATGGTAGTGGCCGTGATTGGTGCGATACTGGTGTTGTGGCTCTATCACGCCGTCGTCCGCAGCCGCAATTGAGATTCGACGACCATGTTAAACAGCTGAAATAGAGGAAATATTCATATGATCTTACGAAATTCAATACTAGGGACCACGATTGTAGCGGCGGTGCTCGTCGGCGTCTCAGCATGCGCAAGCACGCCTATTCCAAACGAAAAAATGGCGGTTGCCAAAGCCTCCGTGCAACGAGCGGAACAAGCCGGAGCTCCGGAATTCGCCCCCGTAGAACTGGCCGCCGCGCGCGACAAATTGGCGCGCGCCGACAAGGCGGCAGCTGACCGAAAAGCCGATGTGGCGAGCCAGCTGGCGGACCAGGCGAATGCGGATGCTCAGCTCGCCGAAGCTCGGGCGATGCAGGAGCGCTCGCACAAAGCGGCCTTGGAGTTTGATGCGAGCATGCTCGCGCTGCGCCAAGAATCGACTCGCCCGACTCAACCGACTCAACCGACTCAACCGACTCAATAAGAGAATACTATGAATGCAAAACTACTGATTGGTATATGTGCTGCCCTGGCGCTAGGCGCATGCGCATCGACGCCGCAACCGAATGCCGCTCTGGTGTCGGCACGCACGACCGTCGGAGCGGCAGAAGCCGACCCGAATGTATCCAAGTATGCCGCGCTCGATCTGAAATCGGCGAAGGACAATCTCGCGATTGCAGAAGCTGCTCAACTTGCGCACAAGGACGCACAAATAGCGCACCCGGCATACCTGGCCACCCAGAATGCTCGAATGGCGCTGGCGCACGGTTCCGCCAAAGCCGACGATGCGCGAGTAGCAGCGGGCCAAGCCGAGCGCGATCAGATTCGCCTGGCGGCACGAACCAGCGAAGTGCAGAGCGCCAATGCGGCAGCCACCTCCGCGTTGAGTCAACGAGACGCCGCGGCTGCCGAGGCCGCTCGTTTGCAGGGTGAGGTCGATCGCCTTAACGCCAAACCGACACCGCGCGGCTTGGTCTTGACCTTGGGCGACGTGCTATTCGACACTGGCAAAGCCGACCTAAATCCAGGTGCCGGACGTAAACTGGACCAGCTTGCGCAGTTCCTGACGGAGCACCCGGATCGCCGCGTGCAAATCGATGGCTTCACCGACAGCGTCGGCACGGACGCGTATAACCTCGATTTGTCGCAGCGTCGCGCCGACGCCGTCAAGTCCGCGTTACTAGTTCGCGGCATCGAATCGGCTCGAGTGTCGACGCAGGGTTACGCCAAGGCGTTTCCCGTCGCCAGCAATGCCGAGGCGGGTGGTCGTCAGTTGAACCGCCGCGTGGAAGTGATTATTGGCGGGGAGAATAACTCACAGATTACGCCGCGAACCTAGCCATCAATGCGTCTGGCTCGCCGGAGTTCCTACCGCATCAGCCCGGCGTACTGACAACTTGATTCCAGACACTCGGATTCTAAATCCGAGTGTCTGGATTGATTTTCACGGCATAAGCGCGGCCACCGGTTAAGATCCGCGTGTGGCAGCACGTAGTGTCCACGCCCCACCCGGATACGGCGGTCCTACTTGACACTGGCACCCGATCGTGGCCAAAGCTGCGCATTCCCCCCCATTGTGGCGTAGACTGCATATAGGGTACACGCTCCCTCCCCCGTCTCAACTCGAGGCCACTGACCACGGTCGAAATTTTACATTCCGTCCGTTGCGGTCTTCGACGCATTAAGGCTTGCAGGATATTGAATATGCTACCTAAACGAATTAAGTGGCCGCCTCCTAGCCGGATGGCACAGCCACTCGTCCCGCCCAACCTTAAAGACATTGGGCCAGTCGATTTTACAGTCGACGACCGCAACAATTTAAGCGCGTGGCTTAACGAGGACGGTTGGCCGCGAGGGCGAATGGATATTGTCATGCTGGAAGGGTATCTGGTGGCCATGATTGTGTGGCCGGTGGAACTCTCACCCGGTGCGTGGCTGCCAGCCATCTGGGGAATACGCGGATGGAAGGTGGCCGAAAAAATAATCGACCCGGATTTGTTTCGGAAATTCAATCGACTCGTGATTGGTTACCGCCAACACCTTGCATTCATTCTGAATACGATGCCGGACACGTTTGTCCCAGAATTGTGCGGCGTGAGCGGCGGGGTGAGTCATCCAAATGGAGCCATGCAATGGGGTTCGGGGTTTCTGCTGGCTCTTCAGCAAGGCTCGCAAGGCTTCAATTGGCGCTCGGTTGAAGTCACGTCAGCCGTTCAAATCATCGCTGATCGTGCACAACCGCAGCCCCCTCAGAGTGCAAAGACACAGGAGCAACTTGCGGCCGAACTCGGTGCCGCGGTACTTGCCATCGTTTCGGCCGCACCGGCCGGACGCACCGCGTCTCCGTCGAAGCCTATGCACCATGCCCTGTTGCAGTAACCACTTTCTATTGGGTCACCTTGAATAACATCAGCGTATTCCGATCAACCGGCGCGGCACTCCACGAAAGGGAACGTTGGTGGCCGGCAGATCTCGGTACGCCTGCGACGTTCGGGTCATCTGAAACTCTGCGTTACGCTTCGTTTCCCCTTCTACGCCGCCTTGTGATCGAACGAAATGGGACTGTGGCGACTTATGACACCGCGACCTACCAATTCCGCGGTGTCCTGCAATACAGGGCCGCAGATGGAAAAATGTCCTTCCTGAGTCAACATGGGCGTATTGACCTGGCAGAACTCTCCGTGGTCGGATCAAAGGAACCGTCTAAGTAGCAGCTCTTCGACATTTGCGGCGGTTTTTCTTAGAGCGGATACACCCGAACCCGGCGCTCCCGCACAGATCCGGAGGATGTTCTCTGGCTACGAGAATTTGTGTCCGATATAGACACTCCCAATCATGAGGATCCACCAAGCTAAATGGGAATCGTCGCCTTTGGATGGTGATCGTAAATCCATAAGCAATCGCATGCAGCGACTGTGCTTCGCGGCCCTGGCCCTCATCTTCATCGGCGCCACCGCCACACCGGGCTATTCTATTGAGGCCATTCGTTACGCGGATTCACCGGGTGATTCCGTATCTGAATTGGTGATGAGTGCCCCCAAGAATGAGAAGCTTGATACCGTCTACGTCATCTGGCTGATACGCGGCGGCGGACGGAATATTCTCTTCGACAGCGGCTTTCACCGGCCGCGATGGTTCAAGGAGTGGACCATCAAGAACTACATCCGTCCGGACGAGGCAGTCCGCCTCGCGGGCGTGAAGCCCGAAGCCATCACCGATGTCGTCGTGAGTCATGCTCACTGGGACCATATGGGCGGCATTGATCTATTCCCGAATGCCACCGTATGGATTCAAAAAGAGGAATTTCGCTACTACACTCAGGATGCCTGGCAACCGGGTGGAGATCACGACGGCATCGACCCAGACGATGTCCAGGAGCTAGTCCATTTAAATACCTTGGGGCGTCTGCACCTGATCCTTGGCGATGACATTGAGATATTTCCAGGAATCCGGGCATACACGGGAGGCCGGCACACCTATGCGTCGCAATACTTGAGAATCGAGGTTAGCCCCCCGTTCGTTCTAGCGTCGGACAACGTGTATCTTTATCGCAATCTCGCTGAACGAAGGGCGAGCGCCACATTCAGCGAGGCGGACTATCCGGCTAATATTGCAAATCAAGAGCGCATGATTCAATTGGCAGGGTCGCCGGATCGCGTCATTCCCGGTCACGACGCCCTGCAATTTCAGCGGTTTCCCAACCAAGGTCGCGTGGCTAAAATCAGGTGAGCAGCATGGCAGTTTGGACCGGGCCATTTGGATTGGAGGATTTGGATCGTGTCGGCCAAGATTCGGCCGGGGGTCAGTGTGGCATTCACTTCACCGGCTTCGGGGAGAATTGGGTGGCAGCGACTCTTCCCTTGGATGCACGCACCATGGGACGGGACAAGGCGTTGCACCCCGGGGCCCTGTCCATCCTCGCCGAAACCGTGGGCAGCATTGCAGCGAGTCTTTGCATAGACCGCGCCCGACAAACCTGTGTGGGACAAATCCTCAGCGTGAGTCACTTGCGCAAGGGGACCGCGGGACCGGTGCTTGCCAGGGCGACACCCGTCGCCATTCTCAACGATCGGCAGGTATGGAACATTGACATGACCGACGCGGCCGGCGAGCCGGTGGGCGCCGCGCGGCTCACCATGGCGATCCTCGATCAGCCCTGAGCAGGGCCGGGAGAGGCAATCACTCGCGCACCGTCCCCAAGTCAAAGAGGCTGGTCGCGATCAAATGGAGCACCCGAATCCCGCCCTGATTGTGCAACTCCCAGCGCCAGCGCACGATACCTGTCGTGCCCGAGGATGAGATTCGCGATTCCAATACGGTGACTCGCAGGGTCAGAATATCTCCCGGCCGTACCGGCTTCTCCCACTGGAGCTCATCGATGCCGGGCGAGCCGATGGATCCTGATCCCTTGAGTAAATCGCCCGTCGCCAGCTCCATGGAAATGGCACATGTCATCCAGCCGCTCGCAATCAAACCGCCCCAGCGGCTGGCCGCAGCGCTCGCTCGATCGGTATGAAAAGGCTGTCGATCATAACGGGTGGCAAACTCGACAATTTCTTCCTCGGTGACCGCGCGCGGACCCGCGTGGAAGCTTGCTCCTGGGATGATGTCGGCGAATTTCATCGGTATCAGTTAAAACGCACGTACGCAAAATCGACCGGTTGGCGATTGATGCCTACCGCCGGTGGTGAAATCCAATTCGCGAAATGCCCCGGCGTCGCCACCTTGCCCATGAGCGATGCCACAAAGGCTCGATCCTCCGCTGTCGGCAACCAGCTTCGCTCTCGTGCATTCCATTCGCCTTGAGTCAGGATTTTGCCGTCGAGCGATACCGCTACGCCTGCGAATGTTCCAATCTTGCGGTTGAACGCCTTGTGCGGGACCGTGAGTCGAAATGCGAGCCCGGCTTTCTCGATAATTCGATTCCAGCGCCCGACCCCGCGCACGGTGTCGATGATGTAGTCGTCCCGCAAGCGTTCATTGAGTGAAGATAACGCACTCACTCGTTTCTCGGCGATTTGGCCCCCTTCTACGCACAGGATCGGATAATCATCGCCCTTCAACACATGATCGTCATCCTGCCGCATTTCCTCGTAGCGGCCTTTCAATCCGGCCGAATAAAAAGTGGCGGCGTTAGAGGATTGATCGGCGCCGAACAAGTCAACGGTCACACTGAAATGGAAATTCAGATAGCGCTGCAGAGTCTCGAGATCGATCACGCCGGCAGCGCGCAGCTTCTGCGCATCCTCTGTATTCAGTTCGTTCATGACCTGGCAGGTGCGCTGAATGATGCGGCCCACACCGCTCTCGCCAACGAACATGTGATGCGACTCCTCGGTCAGCATGAATTTCGTGGTACGGGCCAGCGGTTCAAAACCCGACTCCGCCAGCGCAAACAGCTGAAACTTGCCGTCGCGGTCAGTGAAATACGTGAACATGAAGAACGACAGCCAGTCGGGCGTGCGTTCGTTGAAGGCGCCGAGGATTCGGGGATTATCCGCATCCCCTGAGCGCCGGCCCAGCAAGGCTTCCGCCTCCTCGCGCCCATCGCGGCCGAAGTAGCGATGCAGCAAGTACACCATGGCCCACAAATGACGTCCCTCTTCCACATTGACTTGGAACAGGTTTCGCAAATCGTAGAGCGACGGTGCAGTCAATCCGAGATGGCGTTGCTGTTCCACGGACGCAGGCTCGGTATCGCCCTGAGTCACAATGATGCGTCGCAGATTGGCGCGGTGTTCGCCGGGCACTTCCCGCCATGCAGCTTCGCCGCGATGCTCGCCGAAGTTGATCTTGCAATCGGGGTCCGACGGATGCAGGAAAATGCCCCACCGATAATCCGGCATTTTGACGTGACCGAATTGCGTCCACCCTGCCCGATCGACACTGATGGCGGTGCGTAAATACACGTCGAAGGACTGTGAACCCTCCGGGCCCATGTCCGCCCACCAATTCAAGAACTCCGGCTGCCAGTGCTCGAGCGCGCGTTGCAGGGTTTTGTCTTCCGACAAATTGACGTTGTTCGGGATTTTGTCGCTGTAATTGATACTCATCGCTAGACACGCTCCCAATTGAATTTCGCTTTATTGCCGGTACCGAAGGTCTTTAATGCGCCCTCAGTGCCGACCGCATTTGGGCGGATGAAGATCCAGTTTTGCCACGCCGACAAGCGGCCAAATACGCGCGTTTCCATGGTCTCTGCCCCGCCGAAACGCAGATTGGCCTCCATGCCCGTCAGCGCGTCGGGCGATAGGCTGGCGCGTTCTTCCAGCACCAGGCGAATTTCGTCGCGCCAGTCGATATCGTCGAGCGCGGCGGTAATCAATCCAAACTCGAGCGCTTGTTTGGGTGTGAGCGCCGTGCCAGTGCTCGCGGCGACGGCCTCCATGCTGGCGGCCTCGCCATAAAAGCGGCCAAACAGTCTTGATTGTCCGTCGACTCGGGGATAGGCACCGTAATTCAACGCCGACAAAGTGATGCTCGGCGCCTGTTCGGCATAATCCGCCATATAAATGCGATCCGCCGCAAGCGCCAATTCGAGCAATGTGCCGGCAAAGCACGACCCAGGTTCGATCAATGAGATCAAGGTGCGCGAACTGACATCCAACCGCGCCAGAGTCCGGCGCAGCATGCCGAGAGTCTCCCGGATCAACCAGTGGCCGCTCGCATTCTGCAATACCTCATCGACTGCCAGCACGCGCGCCGGGTCGCCGGCGGTTTTCAGCACCCATATGCCCAGGTCCAAATGGTTGGCGCGCAACATGAGAATGGCATCGTCGAGCTCCCGCGCCATCTGCAGTGGCCACCAACCATCTCCCGCGGCGATGATGCCTTCGATATCGGTTGGCTGATCCGATTCCGGTGCACGCACGGTCAGCGTGGCGCGACGCGAGTCCGGCTCGATCGCGACGTCGACAAATCCATAATGATAGCCGGCGGCATCGGCACGGCAAGCCAGCGGCCGCAGGGCAATGCCCTGCGCAGCGTCCGGACGATTGCTCTGCACGGCCAGCGCCAAGGCGCGTGCTTGAACGTAGCTCTTGAACTGCAGCGGCTTGACGACTTCGTCCACCAAGCGCCACTCCTTGGCCCGGGCGCCGCGCACTCCCTCGGTCGTCGTACAAAAAATGTCGGCCAGATCCCGTCGCACCTTGCGCTTGTCGGTCAGGCGCGTCAGGCCGCCGGTGCCGGGCAGGACACCCAACAGCGGCACTTCAGGAAGACTGACCGCGGAAGATCGGTCATCCACAAGAATGATCTCGTCGCAGGCGAGCGCCAGTTCGTAACCACCGCCCGCGGTCGTGCCATTGCAGGCGGCGATGAATTTAAGACCCGAATGTCGACTCGAATCCTCCATTCCATTGCGGGTTTCATTGGTGAATTTGCAGAAATTGACTTTCCACGCATGACTCGACAGGCCCAACATGAAAATATTGGCGCCGGAGCAAAAAATGCGCTCCTTAGCGCTGGTGACGATGACGGTGCGCACCGTCGGATGCTCGAAGCGGATACGTTGCAGAGCGTCGTGCAGCTCGATGTCAACGCCCAGATCGTAAGAGTTCAGCTTGAGCTTGTATCCGGGTCGGATTCCACCGTCTTCGCGCGTATCCATGAGCAAAGTCGCGGTCGGCCCTTCAACCGATAACCGCCAGTGCCGATACTGCGACGGATGAGTTTGGAAACTGACCGTGTCTGCCCCGCCGGTTGCCGATACATCAAGGCCGGCCGGTTGTAGATTCGATGCCATGCGTGACTCCATTTAGGGTTGCGCAGATACTTCGCGCAAGCGTGCAAACGACATGTCCACCGACAGACCGGAGGTGTCGACTATTCGATCGGCCTTGCGGTATTGCGGCTCACGTGTCGCCAAGATCCGCTTCAAATCTTCCATCGCCTCGCGGCTATCGGCCATGGGCCGCATATCGCCCTGCGAGATGACGCGCTGCATGTGCTCGGCCGGGTTCGCCTTGATCCATATCGTGAAGCAATTGGCCAGCAGGGTTTCGTAGGTACTCGTCTCCGCCACGACACCGCCACCTACCGATACGACGGCGCGCGGGAAATCCTTGACGATGCGCTCCAGGCAGCGTCCCTCGAAGCGCCGATAGCCGGCCGTCCCGTACAGCGAGAACAGCTCCGCCAGCGGCAGCCCGGACTCTTTCTCGATTTCGCGATCCATCTCAACGAACGGAACATTCAGCTCGTGGGCCAGGCGCGCGCCCAAAGTGGACTTACCAGCGCCGCGCAGGCCGATAAGAGCGATACGGTCACGCCGCGCCTCGCGCTCTGCGCCGACCTCCCGCTCAAGCCTGGCTAGGACATCAGGAATTCGATGCCGCGGAATCTGCTGAAGCCAGCGGCGCAGAGATCTATGCTCAACTTGAGCGGATTCGGTTTCCAAAAGCTCAGCAAGATCTACTTTCAGTGCCACTGCAAGCCGTCGCAGCAGCATGATGGAGATATTTCCGACACCCGTTTCCAACTGGCCGAGGTAGCGTTCCGACACATCGGCGTCGACCGCAAGCGAACGACGCGTGAGGCCCCGCTCTTCCCGCAATTCACGCGCGCGACGACCGACCTTCTGCAGAAATTCAGCATCGTCGCCCTGGAGAGCGACGGCTACCGGCTTTAAACGCGTTCGGGATTCCATTTCGGGAGTATTTCGGAACGACAGGAGAATAACAAGCATTATCTTGCTTACTTCGGGTTGACCTTGCCATATACAGGCATTATATTGCCCATTATTCCCGGCTGGCGCTGGGGCCTACCCGCGACGACTATCGGGAGTATTGAGTCCATTGCTCGAACTTAGTGAAGCCGATCATTCGCACAGCCCACCGCGTATTCAAATCCCGCGGCATTACAACGCTGCTCACGACCTGATCCAACGCAACCTAAAGAAGGGTATCGCCGACAAGATCGCCTACCGGGACGACAGCCGGTCGCTCACCTTTCGCGAGCTCGACGAAAAAAGTTCAGCGTTCGCTCAGGCCTTGGGCGCCCTCGGCATTCAGCGAGAACAGCGCGTCCTCATGTGCATGCATGACACGGTCGATTTCCCAACCGTGTTTCTTGGCAGCATCAAGGCAGGCGCCGTGCCGGTGCCGGTCAACACACTGCTCACCCAAGACGACTACGCGTACATGCTCGAGGACTGCCGCGCGCCTATCGCTGTCGTGTCCGCATCACTGGCTCCGGCCATTGAGGCGCTGCGACCCAAGCTCAATACTTTGCGTCACTTGTTGATTGCCGGCGCCGATTCCGGCCAGGAGGATTCTCTCGCACATTGGCTGAATCTTACCGGCGCGCCCTATCGAACCGCCGATACGTTGAGCGATGAGTCGTGTTTCTGGCTGTATTCTTCCGGTTCCACGGGCGCGCCCAAAGGCACCGTGCATGTGCACTCCAGCCTGGTACAAACCGCGGAGCTCTACGCTCGCCCCATCCTTGGCATAAACAACGACGATGTGTGCTTTTCCGCGGCCAAACTATTCTTTGCCTACGGCCTGGGAAACTCGCTCACTTTTCCCTTGAGCGTAGGCGCTGCCACCATCCTCATGGCCGAACGGTCCACACCCACCGCCGTATTTACGCGCATGGCCATGCATCGACCGACGTTTTTCTTCGGGGTGCCTACTCTCTATGCAGGCATGCTGGCGAGCCCGGACGCGCCGCCGCTTGCATCCAGTCGATTGCGCAGATGCATCTCGGCGGGCGAGCCTCTACCGGAGGATATCGGGCTACGCTGGCAGCGCCGCTTCGGTGTCGACATCTTGGACGGAATAGGCTCCACCGAGATGTTGCATATTTTCCTATCCAATCGACCGGACGAAGTGCGTTACGGAACCACCGGGCGCCCGGTGCCGGGCTACTGCGTCCGCCTCCTCGACGATGAAGGCCGGCTCGTGCCCCAGGGTGCCGTAGGAGAACTACAGGTAGCAGGCCCCACCAGCGCCGCCGGCTACTGGAACAATCGCGACCGCACGCGAACCACGTTTGTCGGACCGTGGACGCGCACCGGCGACAAGTATATCGAGCGCACCGACGGTTCCTTCGTCTATGCCGGACGCAGCGACGACATGATGAAGGTGGGGGGAATTTACGTTTCACCTGCGGAAGTGGAGTCCGCCCTCATTTCTCACGACTCTGTCCTGGAAGCAGCCGTGGTTGGCCGCAATGACCAGGACGGACTGGTCAAACCGGCTGCCTACGTCGTGCTCAAGGCAGGATTGGCGCCCACTGAGGCGCTGTCGGATCAACTCAAGCAACACGTGAAATCCAGGCTCGCGCCGTACAAGTATCCTCGCTGGATCGAATTTTGCGACGCACTGCCGAAGACGGCCACCGGCAAGATACAGAGATTCAAACTAAGGACAAAGGCTACCCTTCAGCCATCGAATGACGGCGGAAGCCTCCTGCAGCGTGTGCGCATCGCGGGTCGCACGCTGGAATACAAATACATAGCCACGGGCTCTCCCGAAGCGCCCACGCTGGTGTTTCTGCATGAAGGTCTGGGCTCGATATCCCTGTGGAAAGATTTCCCGGAACGATTGTCCGCTGCATGCGGATGCAATGCGTTGGTGTATTCCCGCTACGGCAACGGGTTCTCCGACACGCTGACCTCAGCCCGTCGCCCGGGCTACATGCACGACGAGGCGCTAGTCGCACTGCCTGCGTTATTGGAGCAGCTGTCGATTCGCCGCCCCATCCTATTCGGACATAGCGACGGTGCCTCGATTGCCATCATCCACGAAGGACTGGGGCCACGCACCGCCGCAGGCATCATCGTCTGTGCGCCTCACGTATTCGTCGAGGACCTGAGCATTACCGGCATTCGCGCCGCCAAGATTGCCTACGAATCCACGAATTTGCGATCCCGACTGGCGCGACACCACGCCGACGTCGATCTCACCTTTCGCGGCTGGAACGACATCTGGCTGCATGACGATTTTCGTCGATGGAACGTAGAGGAATGCCTTCCCAACGTCCGCTGCCCGGTGCTGGCGATTCAAGGCGTGAACGACGAGTACGGCACCTTTGAGCAGATCGACCGAATTGCGGCCCGCGCCTCAAACGTCGATGTCTGCAAGCTTAAGGACTGTGCGCACTCGCCCCATCGAGATCAGCCGGATGCCGTCATTGCGGCCACCGTCAACTTCCTGCGGGAACTCGGCTGCCCACCGCGCCCGCAGGACTAAATCGCCGGGTTCCTTTCAGCGATATGTATTGTTCGACGTATGGTCGCCTGCCAGCCACCGTTTCAGCTCCGATCGAGCTTTGGTCTGGCGTTCCGCCGCAAATTTCTCTGCGTCCGGATTGTCGAGCGTAAACTCCACGATCATGTCGTTGGGGTCGGTGACATACACCGATCGACAGTAGCCGTGTTCAAGAACGAATGTTCGCGGCGCCGCGTATCCTGCGGCAATTAAACGCTCTTCGATGCCCTGCTGCGTTTCCTTGTCGACATTGAGTGCAATGTGACGGAACGGGGAAAACGCAAGCGGCGGCCCGAACAACTCTTGATCCTGCGGCTTCGCAAACTGAAAAAACGCCAGGGCGCTGCCGTCCGCCAACCCGAAAAAGAGGTGGCAATACACGCGTTCGGCACCGAAGAGCTCATCGATCTCGCACCAGGTGGCCGTCAACGGCAAGCCGATGATGTCCTCATAGAAATGCCGGGTCGCTTCTAAATCACGCGCAACGTACGCCGTGTGATGAAGCCGGGATGGCAGGCTAGCTGCGGTCGCCATGTCATGTCTCTCCGTTAGAAGTGATAAGTATAGTCAAGTCCGTAAGTGCGCGGTTGCGCCTTCCAGAGAAAACCGCCGGTGGAGAACTCCGCGTTGTAGATCTCGTTGGTCAAATTCTTCGACCAGGCCATGAGCGACCAATTGGATGCGTCCAGGCCGACGCGCAGATTGACCAGCGACACCGGGTCGCGGGAGGTGACATTGTAGGGATCCCACCAGGTACGGCCGAGATACTGGTAGTCAAGGCGCAAGATGCCGTTGATTTTATCGTGTACGGGCTGATGGTACTGGAAGCCGGCGTTGACGGTGTCCTTGGTCACGAGAGGCGCCTGATTGCCGATGACCGATGGATCCTGCATGTGCGTGATCTTGCTGTCGGTGTAGCCGAAATTCGCATACACATCGAGATTGTCGGTGGCCTTGGCGCTGACCTCGACCTCCACACCCTTGTATTTAGCGTCCAGATTGCCCAGATTCTGGGTGGAGTTTGCGGCCAGAAACACGAAGAAGTAGCCGTTTTTCGACTGAGTGCTGAACAGGCTCAAGCCCGCATTCACGCGTCGGTCCAGGAATTGTCCCTTCGCGCCGATTTCCCACGTGTCGGCCACTTCTGCGTTGAAAAGATCATGCACACCGGCGATGGCGCTGCCCTGCGCCACGGCCCCGACGCCGGTTTGATTGAATCCGCCGCTGCGAAATCCACGGCTCCAGCCGCCATAGATCGTGAAATCCTCAGTGGGCTTGTAGCGCAAGGTTCCCTTGGGCTGGGTTTCGCTCCACGTGTGCTTGCGAACCTCGCCCGTGAACGCCGCGGGATCGGGCAGAAAGGCCGTCGGAGTATCGGTGGTATTTTTCCGCGTGTCTTTGTCGTAGCGAATCGCCGCGTCAAATTCCAGAACGCGCGTCAACTCAACCGTGCCGTCGGCAAATACCGCCCACGCATTGTTGTTTTGCGAATCGGCCAGATACGTCGCGCTTGCATTGGGCCCGCTGAGCCGAGGCGAATCATAGATGGGGAACACTCCCGCGCCGGAATCGATCATGTTGCCGGTGGAAATGAAGCGTTCGGTATGCACGTAATAGGCGCCGGCCAGCCAGTTGAACCGATCATTGGTGGGCGACGTGAATCGCAACTCCTGGCTCCATGCCTTCACATCCAGGAATTGACTTTGATTAAGATCAGTTCCCAGCAAGGCGTTGAAGATCGAGTCTGCTCGCGGCCTGAAGTCGTAGGCATCGCCGGTGGCAATCTCCTTGGTACGGTCAAAGGCCGAAATGGACGTGATCGTGCCATAGCCCGGCTTGACGTCGATCTTGAGCGATGTGCTGAAGAGGTTGCGATTGTCTTCGCCGGTATTGTTGACCGTGATCGGCGTGCTCACGTTGTTGGCATTCGGCGGAGTCGTGAATGTGCTGAATGGATTCGCTTCATTGTCGCGCGGAATGACGAAGTAGAACGCGCGCGACTGTAGCAGCGACGCCGACAGGCGTAGATCCGCGGTCAACATGTCACTCGGTTCCCACACCAACCGGGCGCGCCCGGAATAGTCACGCGCCGGGTCGGCCTTTTGATTCAAGTAAGTGTTTTCGAGCAATCCATCGGTATTGTAGTAACTGAGAGAGGCCCGGAACTTCAAAGTCTTTGAGTCATTGAGCGGCCCGCCCAATGCAACCTGAGCGCGTTCCGATATGCCGTTCCCAATTCCGACCTTGGCTGTTCCTTCCAGCTCATCACCGGGTGGTTTGGTGCTGATGATGATGGCGCCGCCGATGGCATTCCTGCCGTAGAGCGCACCTTGCGGACCCTTCAGAACTTCAATTTGCGAAATATCGTAGAGCTCCTGATTGAACTCCGCGGGGTTTGTCTCAAGGACGCCGTCTACCAGCACGGCGACCGAGGGTTCGCTGTTGCGCGCCTGAGAGATGCCCCGCACCACGACAAACGCATTGCCGGCGTTTTGCGTCTCGACCAGAGTCATGTTCGGGACCATGGCAATGAAATCGCCGGGCTTCTCTATGCCGGCCGCCTGGATAGTGTGTTCCGTGAACACACTGATGGTGATAGGCACGTCGCGAAACGACTCGTCGCGCTTGCGCGCTATGACGATGATCTCATCCAAGTCGCTGGATTGCGCCGTCGCGGGCAATGTCGGCGCCAGCGAGACCACGATGCTTGCCAGCACCGCAGCCACTTTTCCCTTTGAAATCTTCATATAGTTCTCCGTTTTGAATCAGCATCGACGTATGCCGCCGACTAAGCGCCTGATGCGCAATCTCCATCGTCAAACCCCAACGCCACCTTGCGTCGATGCCCAATTCGGCCAACGCTCACCGCCTGCCAATGCCTTGCGAATGGCCTCTCCGTGTTCATTCAGCGCAGGGGCCGCCCGCACGGAACCGTGCCGAACTCCGGCAAATTGCACCGGGGGCCTGACGGCCTGAGCACCGCCGTGAGGCGATTCGACCGGAACGATCAGACCGAGATGCGCCACCTGCGGATCTTGAATGACCTCATCAATGGTGTTGATCGGCGCGAAGGGCACGTCGTTGAGTTTCAGACGCTCCACCCAATGCGATAGAGAGTGCTTCGAGAAGCGTCGATCGAGCTCCATATTCAACGCGTCGTAATTTGCGATTCGGGATGTGCGGCGGTTGAATCGCTCGTCGGCGCCAAGTTCCGGCGCATTCAACGCAGCGACCAGACCGTCCCAGAATTTCTCCAACGAGGACAGATGAATGGCGATCAGGCGCGAGTCGGATGTCCTCAAAATGTAGGCTTGCGCAAGGCGCGGCCTGTCGCTCGATGTCGGTGTATTGCCGAGGGCAAAGAACGCCGCGAACGGCTCCACCGCAAAGTGAGCCATGGCCTCGAGCATCGAGACTTCTACCAAACAACCTTCGCCGGTACGGCCACGTTGGACGAGCGCGCCTAGGACGCCGTACGCGGCATAAATGCCAGTGATGGCGTCGGCAAGAGCGGGGCCTAAGAAACGCGGACGGCTGGAATCGACCACCACACTCAAGAAACCGCTGAGGGCCTGCGCAACCGAATCGTAGCTGGGTCTCTCGGAATACGGCCCATCCGCTCCAAATCCGCTGATCGATGCGTAAATCAGCCGCGGATTGAGCGAATTCAATCGCTCATGTCCTGCGCCCAGCCGCGCCGCCGTGCCCGGTCTGAAATTCTGGATGTATACATCCGCCTCGCGCACCAGCCCCTCGAACAGAGCGCTATCGGGAGAGTGCTTCAGGTCCAGCGCCAAACTGCGCTTATTGCGGTTGTAGGCCTGGAAGTGCGGCGAATAGTGCTCGCCTTGGTAGCTGCGGTACGGATCGCCCTCCGGGCTCTCGACCTTGATGACATCGGCGCCGAGGTCCGCAAGCATCATACCGGCACACGGGCCTGTGATGAATGTGCCCTGTTCGACCACCCTGATACCGCTCAGCACTCCGCTCATGCTCGACCGGGCTCGAGAGTTACTCATGGCTGGGCTCGAATCCGGCCGGGGCGGCGCCGTCATAGTCGATGGCCGCGGCCGCAGCGTGCGACATGATGAAACCGATGGATCGCTGCTGCTCCTCGAGCAGATGCGCGATCAATCCTGCGGTGCGCGCCAGTAGCGGTACGCCCTTCAGGGCCTGCAGCGGATATCCGGCATCGAGGAGAACTGCGGGAATGGCTCCCGAGATATTCAAGGACAGGGGTTTCCCCACCAGTTCCGGAAGCACAGTCTCGACTTGGCGCGCGACCTCGACATGCTGGCCGGAGCTGCCCGCTTCCTTGGCCACCTCGAACAATCGCAGAGCGCGCGGATCGAATTCCCTATGCAAGGGATGGCCGTAGCCCGGGATCGCGCGCCGTGCTGCGCGATACTCACTCACCACCGCCCTCGCGGCGTCGGCGTGCGCCTCCCCGGCCGCAACGCGGCTCACAATGGCCGCCAAGAAAACACCGGCCGCCTCGGAGGATCCCAAGACCACCGAACCGCAACCGAGAATGCCCGCCGCGACAGCACCCTGCAGGGCCTCGGGGGCGGCAGCCAATGTCATTCGACTGACCTGCACGCTGGGCACCAAACCGTGCTCGGCGATGGCGACCAGCGTCGCATCGAGCACGCGGCGCTGCGCCGGCGTCGGCAGTGCGCCGGTGAGCAACAGCCAGAAGTGTTCCGTGAATCCGATTCTGCCAATGAGTTCTTTGGTTAGATCCCGCCCGCGCACGACGATGGTCGATGCGTTGGACGTCGAGATCGCGGATTTGTTGTTGAGCTGTGAGCCGATCTTCACTAGAGAGTTATTCCTGCCTTGGACAAATTTTTTCGCATATCGAAATTCCCTTCGTATACCGAATATGCTGAACCGCATTCAGCCGTGAGTCAACATTCGAGAATTCTCATTTCACTTTTTCGCATATCGAAATAAACTCTGAGCCATGACACGCCAAAAACCAGTGCGACGACGAGAGGCGATGGGCGGACTTGCGAAGGGGCTTGCGGTCATTCGTGCGTTTACGCGCGACCGGGCCACCCTGAACTTGAGCGACGTCGCTGCACTCACGGAAATGCCGGCCGCCACGGCCCGGCGCTGCCTGCTGACCCTTGAGGAACTGGGCTACGTGACGCGCCGCGGCCGTCAGTTCGTTCTGCGCCCGAAAGTGCTCGAACTCGGCGCGGCCTACCTAGAATCGATGAACATCGAAACGCTCACCAAAACTCATCTGGAAGAGCTCGCCGGCAGCACGGGTGACTCCGCGGCACTGTGCGTACTCGACGGCTTCGAGATTGTGTACGTCGCGAGGGCCTCGATCCGAACCCTGATGCGGCTCGAAGCGCATGTGGGCAGCCGTTTCCCCGCCTACGCCACATCGACGGGCCGGGCATTGCTTGCCGGCCTCGCGCCAGAACGATTGCAGCACTACCTCGATACTGCTACGTTCGAGGCACTGACGGATCGAACCATCATTGATCCGCTCAGGCTGCGGCAATTGATCGAGGACTGCCGGCGGACCGGCTACGCCGCGGTGGAAGATGAGCTGGCCTATGGCGTGGTGGCGCTCGCCGTACCGGTCTTCGATCAATATGGCCGGGTGGTCGCGGCCTTGAATAGTTCGAGCCATTCGCGCCGCATCTCCAAGGCGAAACTCGTCCGCGAACGGTTCAACATGCTGCAAAAGGTGAGCCGGCAGATCACGGCGGACCTCGCCGTCGTTCCTGGCCTTTCGTTGAGCGCGATCGCCTGACGCCCCGCCTTTAGATTGTCGGCTTGACGGCTGGGTCGCCGTCCGCGTAGCCTGTTTTCGAATCATTTTTCGCTATACGAAATATTGGAAGTATGTGACGCCAGGGTCGCGGCAGGCAAATGAATGGTCGCGCTCGCGGCCCAAAGAATCTTTCATCGAGATCAGCGACGCGCGCCTGCGCTATCGCGACGAAGGTCGGGGCCCCACCGTCGTCTTTATTCACGGATGGACGCTCGATCTGGATTTGTGGGAATTTCAAGCGTCTGCGTTGTCGACTCACTTTCGAGTCGTACGATTGGATCGACGCGGGTTCGGCTTATCGTCCGGCCGGCCCTCATTGGCGCAAGACGTCCTCGATATCGGCGCTCTTTGCCGGCACTTGGAAATCGAACGAACCGCCGTCGTTGGAATGTCGCAAGGCGCACGCGTCGCTCTTCAATTGGCAATCGCCCCGCCGCTGCCGATCTCGTGCTGGGTGCTTGATGGAGTGCCCGAAGTGCCGCTGCCGGGCGCCATTGCGAATGCTGCCGACTTGCCTTACGAGCATTATCGCGGCATTGCGCGCCGTGAGGGGATGGCTGCTTTTCGGCTCGAATGGGCACAGCATCCCCTCGCCACGCTCAGAACCCACAATGCACGCGCGCACGAGATTCTCGCCACCATGATCGAGCGCTATCCTGGACACGATCTGTTGTCTCCCGAGATCAATGCACCATCAGGAACGAATTACGATGCTTTCAATGCGGTCATGCCGCCGCTGCTCATTGTCAACGGCGAATACGACCTCGACAGCCGCCGGCGCTACGCACAACGACTGTCGTCCCGTCTCGACCATTGCGAGCGCATAGAGATCCCCGACGCCGGACACTTGTGCAGTCTCGACAACCCCCAAATGTATACGGCGGCCTTGAGACGATTTCTCGATACACACGCCACTTAGCAGAACCCCGATGAGGAAATTACAATGAGCAAGATCCTAGTGTTGTACTACAGCAGCTATGGACACGTGGAAATCATGGCCCGAGCTCAAGCCGAAGGCGCCGCACGAATCCCAGGCGTGCAGGTATCGGTGAAGCGAGTTCCGGAGCTGATGTCGTTGGAAGCAGCCACGGCGGCAGGCTACAAGTTGGACCAACCAGCTCCCATCGCAGACCCCGAAGAATTGGCTGACTATGACGCCATCCTGTTCGGAACCCCGACTCGGTTCGGCAATATGGCATCGCAAATGCGCAATTTTCTGGACCGCACCGGCCCGCTGTGGGCGCGCGGCGCTCTGGTAGGAAAAATCGGCAGCACTTTCTGCTGTACCGCAAGTCAGCACGGCGGTCAGGAAACCACGCTGACGTCGTTTCATACCACTCTGCTGCATCACGGCATGATTGTGGTGGGCCTGCCCTACACCTTCAAGGATCTGATGACTCTGCGCGAGGTCACCGGCGGCACGCCTTACGGCGCCTCGTCAATCACAGGCACAGGCAGCGAAGCACGCATGCCCTCGGCGCTGGAACTTGATATGTGCCGCTTTCAGGGAGAGCACGTGGCGCGAATCGCTGCTCAATTCACTGCCGGTGGGAGTCACGCATGACCCTGCTCCCCACCACGATTGTCGGCAGCTACCCTCAACCTGAATGGCTGATCGACCGCGCCAAACTGGCCGGTCGATTTCCACCGCGCGTGCGCGCCCGGGAACTGTGGCGCATTTCCGCTGACTATCTCCAGGAAGCCCAAGACGATGCAACGCTCTTGGCGATCAAGGCACAAGAGGACGCCGGAATTGACATCATCACTGACGGCGAGATGCGGCGCGAAAGCTATTCGAATCGCTTTGCCACGGCCTTGGACGGAGTGGATATCCATAATCCAGGCAGCGCGCTCGACCGCAGCGGCCATCCCAACCCCGTGCCGCGAGTCATCGGCCCCATTCGGCGCAGGCACGCCGTAGAAGTCGAGGATGTCAAATTCCTGCGCCGCCACACCACACGAAAAATCAAAATCTCCGTCCCCGGGCCTTTCACCATGGCCCAACAGGCACAAATTGAACACTACGGCGGAAGCCGGGAATTGGCCGCCATGGACTACGCCGCTGCGGTCAACGAGGAGATCCGCGATTTATTCAATGCCGGCGCAGACGTGGTGCAAATTGATGAACCGTACATGCAAGCCCGCCCGGAGGAGGCGCGCGCCTGGGGCCAAAGGGCGCTGAACCGGGCGCTGGAGGGCGTAGAAGGAACCACGGCCGTGCATATCTGCTTTGGATATGCGGCAATCATTCACACGCGTCCCAGCGGATATTCCTTCCTACCCGAATTGCAAAATTGCAATTGCAATCAGATTTCCATAGAGACGGCTCAATCCAACTTGGATTGTTCCGTTCTGAAGGAGCTTGCCGGCAAAACCATCATGCTCGGCGTCATCGACTTATCCGACATGCAGGTCGAATCCCCTGCTGTGGTTGCGGCGCGCATTCGCCGGGCGCTGCCGTACATCGCGGCCGACAAAATTATCGTTTGCACCGACTGCGGCATGAAGTATCTGCCGCGCGAGGTGGCCGCCGGCAAGATGAGAGCGATGGTCGAAGGCGCCCGGATAGTCCGTCAGGAACTTGAATAGAGTCAATGGCCGCGTGTCGCCGCGCGAATCGCCTCGAGGTAGTGCATTCGATGTTTGTCGATATCATCGACCCATGCGGCGGGCCATGCAGAATTGATGACGACGACAAGGTGTTCGCTCGGATAGATCGATACGCTCTGGCCGAAGATGCCCTCGCCTTCGTAGCCACCCGGTATTAGCCACCAGAAATAGCCGTAGGGAGGTTGCGTTACATGTGCACTCGTGGCGTCCTGCATCCAGCCGCTCGGCAACACTTCGCGATCACCGATCTTGCCGAGATCCAAGACGAACTGGCCGAAACGCCCATAGTCGCGCAGGGTCATGCTGATGCAGCATCCGCCGCGCTCGTGCCCTGCGACATCTTCGAGCCATACCGCATCTTTCTCCATGCCATAAGGCTGCCAGATTTTCTCCGATAGATATTGGGACAGGGTCTCGCCGACTGCATTGGAAAGAAGGATGCCGGCAAGGTCAGTTTCCCCTGTTTTGTAAACGAACTTGGCGCCGGGCGGGGCCTCCCGCGGAAGGCGGCGCATATAACTGACCACGGGATTGACGCCGGGCTCCATGACGCGAAGCCCGACCTTGGCAACGTCGGAATTGGGGTCGGTGTAATCCTCATTCCATTTCACTCCCGAGGTCATGGTGATCAGCTGACGCACCGTAACTCCCTCATAGGCGCTGGCTTTGAGCTCAGGGATGTAGCGAGTGACCGGGTCGTCGAGACTCTTGATCTTGCCGTCCTTGATCGCCGCGCCGATGAGGGTTGAGGTGACCGACTTGGCCACCGAGAACGACGTCCAACGGTCATCGGGGCCGCGACCGAGTCCGTAACGCTCCAGAACGACCCGGCCGTCCTTGATCACTAACACACCGGAGGCCCGGAAGGCGGCCATGTACGCAGCGGTGTCGTAGGATTTGGTGCCGAAGGTGAAACGCGGATCGATCTGTACCGAGGCCTTCGGAAGCGGACGAACCCTATCTCCACGCTTGATGATGAATGCCGGATTAATTTTTTCGATATTCCGGTAGCCCCAAGCCTGCTGCTCCGGGGACCAGCCGAGAATCGCCGCTCCGCCGGGCGGCAGGACAGCGGGTTCAGCCGCGCTGGCTGGCGGACTTACTGCACTCGTTGCCAGAAAATCAGCGGCCAGCGCCGCCGCCACAAGAAGTCTTCTCATGATTGCCCTCCCGCAATCTAATTTACTTGTCCGATTTGCGGAGGGATCACCGAACGGACCGCGGTCTCGAAAGCCGCATAGCCCGTGTCCTTCGCTTTGACCTTATCGAACGCCGCACCGATGGCCTGCGCCTCCTGCTGAGAAACTTCGGTCAGGATGAAGCACACAGCAAGTTTGCCATCGGCCCTCACATACCGAGCCGTGCGGGTCCCCGCATGATAGATGTTGACGTCTCCGGCAAACCCCGGCTTGAGCGCCTCTTTGAGCTGTTGGTTGTTGGGAATGGGCGTCACCAACTTCTCCAGCGCCTGTTCGTCGGTCAAATAAGCTGCCGCCATCGAAATCGAACTGGGCATTGGCTGAGCCGACATTGGCAACTTCCCGATAAACCGATGAAATGTGCCGGCACCTCCGACACCCGCGTACGAAGACTATACTCCCTGGCGCTCGCGCCGAGAATCCGGGGTCATCTCTGTCATTGATATTCGCCTGCAACCTATTTAGGCTCGAACTCGATTTATCACAGGGCCTGCATGAATAGAATTACACCCAAAGACTTTAGAAACGCGTTCGAAGAAGTAATGAAGTCCGAGCGCGACGCTTTTCGCACCGCGGTCGGCTTCGAAACCAAATCCTATAACTATTTCATTCGCTCCAATATATTGCCCAAAATCGCCAGGTCGCTTGGCCTGTTGTCGTGGAACAAGGACTATTACTCCCTCGAAGCCATGTTCTACGAAGAACGCGGCACGGATAACCTCGGAAATCATGCCCCGTACGCGAAATGGATCTCGGTGGCGTTGGAACACGAGAACAGCGGGCAAAAATCGCATGCGCTGATGAACAAACTGCAGCTGTTCAATGCTCCGCTGAAGGTTTTGATTACCTATGCCGACGAAGGCGCCGACACCGACACGTTATTGCGACGTTACGAGAAAATCATCGGCGCTGCAGATGTGTTCGACGACTTCACCACGCTGCGGCGGCAGCTCGTGATACTCGGCACGCCGAAGACGGTAAGAAAATGGCGCTTCTACGCCTACGAGAGCGACGGCTTCGTACTGATGCTGCCGACCTAGCGCCGTCAGTTGCGGCGGGGCGCGGACGACGCAAACCGCCAGCGGCTATTTCATACCGAGTGCCTTGTACGAAAACTTCTGTCCCGCGACCGAGGCCTCGTACATCGCTCCGCCCTTGACGATGGTGAATACAGCGACGCCCTTGTAATAGCTACCGGCAGTGACGGCATCCTTTTTTCCGCCGCTGGCAGTGCCCGTGGCCCCCGTCGTGCCCGCGGATCCGCCCGCAGCTGCGGTTATCGCCACGGCGCCGACGCTTGCATCGAACTCGAAATTGCCGTTGGTGAATTCGTCGAACGCGCGCTTATCTTCTAAAAACACGATCTGGCTGTAACCCTGGCCGCCGGCTTGAAAGCCCAAACTCACCTGAGTCATGGACGTATTGCCAACGTACTTACCTTGGACATAGACGCGCCCCTTGCCGTACGCGCCGCCGACCACCAGGCCACCTTTGCCGATAGTGGGAAATACGGCGTAGGCATAGCTGCTCTTGAAAAAGCCGGCGCTTTGGCCCGCGTTCTTGAACAGCGCCGTGGTATCGGAATAGGAATCCGCCATGACCATGCGGCCGGAAAATATCAATGCAGTCAACATCAGCAGTCTAGGGATATTTCTCACTGTGCTTCTCCTTGCAGGTTCCATGTCGATCAATTCATCGCAGCGGCCCGCCGATCTGCATCGGCGTGGCAATCATATCCGCCTCAACCAACGCGAAGGGAATCGTGCCGGATTGATTCATGTGCGCAAAAAAATCAGCGAGACTGAAGGGCTTGCCCGCCTGGTCTTGCTGATGCGAATAATCGCTGATGAGCCGTTCAAATTGCAGCTTGCCAACAATGTAGCTCGTGCCGTAGCCGGGCTGACGCAAGTACAGAAGCTGCTCGAAGGCGACCAAATCGCTGGTTGGATCGGACCAACCGCGCGGCGTCCATTCGGCGTGAAACGCGCCCGCCTGCTGCAGCGTCAATAGATTGGCTTGTACGTACAGCGACGCCAGTCCGCGCGCCGCGCGATTCGCCAGCATGATCCAGACTACTTCGCGTCCGCGCGGGTGGTCGTCATACAGCCCGGCCTGCATGAGCGTCTCTTCCATTGCAGTGGCCAATCCTTCCGAGCGGCTGTCAAACATATTCGACAAGGCCGGCAGACGGCGGATCGGACTCTGATTCGGCTCGAATTTCATCCGCGCCAGTTCGATCCAGTGATAGTCATGGGAAAATAGCCCCATCGGCTCGCGCGCCGCGCCTTGCAAGAAGAAATTTCGCTTCTCCGGCGGAACATACGCAATAACCTGCTGCGCCATCGCGTCGCGATAATAACTCTGGTCTGGAACGATGCCTGAACTGATGAGAAAATCGGTGAGCTTCTTCATCCGCGCGTCGACCAATGCGCGAAAAGCCTCCGGCGTGTTGGCCGGCTCGAGCGGGGGAAGCCCACGATTATGAAATTCCTCCACACGCAGTCCAGCCCGTGCCCGCTCCAATTCTCTGCGCATCAGAGTGACCTGCTGATCCCAGTCGTATGGTATGAGGTGGACCTTCTGCGCATACCAATTGTAATTTTCCTTGCCGACTCCCGAAGGGCCGGTTTTGCTGGGGGCCTCTGCGAGCAGCCATTGAATAAAGTCATCGGTCGCGATACGGGCGCGCCGCACGGCTTGCTGCAGCGATTTATCTGCGCCAACGAGACTGGCGTGCTTGTTGCCCTCCAGCGTACGCATATCCAGGCTGCCGCCCTGCCAGTGCGCCAGCACCTCGCTCTGACTGCGCAGAGTGCTCACGCCATAAACCCATAAGTCGTGCGCATTGCTCTCATGCAGATTGACTTTTGCCTGTTCCAGCAGAGCCGGGATTGCGCCGAGCAGACAAGTCAAACTCCGTTGATCGACGCGCGACAGGGGAAAATCGTAGGCGAACAAATCGATTGCCGGTGCCGCCGTCACGCCTTCATGCTGAGGTACGTCGCTGCGTTCGCCGAACACCGTGGCATAGAACGATGGGTCTCGCGCCCAAGGGCGCCGCACGCGCAGATCAAAGTCCAATCCATTCAATTCCGCCTCGACCAGGCGATAGTCCACCGTCTGCGTGGGCGACCAGTCGTGCGAGTCGATCGCGGCCAAACGCGCGCGAAATGCTGGAAGGGCCGCACCTTTCGCCGCCATGGCGGCCGCACGGTAATCGGGAACACAGTGATTGACGGCCGGCTTTTCGAATTCTCGCCAATCCTGCGCGAATTGCGTGAGCACCGGATAGGTCGCGGCGGCGCGGGATAAAAGCGGGGTTGCCCCCAGCATGAACGATAAAGACGCCAGCAATAACCGCATTAGTCTTCCCCCCGATTTTGGTCCCTACAGTATAGGCGATGTCGTTAGGCAACAGTCGGCGCGGGCCGAGGTCGGGGGCCACTCGACCCTCGCCCTCGATTGTAGGAGACTCGCACCAACGACCGACTGGAGTCGGCGGTCTCACGCCCAGGGACGTATCCGTGCCGCGAACACCATTGAGGGATGCAACTGCATCGCACCGCAAGCCCCAAGGCCTATTGCGCATGGGCTATCCATCGGCGTTGACGTGGATTGTCTTGGCGTACGCAGCCGTGGCGGTTTCCATCGGTTGGGCATATGCCATCTCCAGAATCCGCGCGGACTATGTGCAGACCATGGAATTTGAGCGAAATCGGCTGCGCGACGTGACCGCCGCCCTACAATCCGCCACCTTGGCCATGTTGAACGACGGGGTGGGCGCCGCCGTTGCAGGGGCCAATGAACTGCAGTCCATCGGCGGCATCCGGCAGGCCACGAGCAATCAATTGCTCGGAACGCTGAAGAAACAGCTGACGGGAGGCGACTATGTGCGCTTTCTGTTCCTCGCCGATCAGGGGCGATTCGGGCTGGCGAGCCGTGTAAATACGACTGATAGTCGAGTCATTCCCGGGTGGCTGACGGTATCCAGCGCGCCCATTTTGAATGAAACCTGGATCGGCAAGCCCATCCCTGATCCGGAACGTCCCGGCGATCTCGTCATTCCCATAGCCAAGCGGGTCGCGTCGGGTGAAAGCTCGATGGCGTGGGCAGGTGGCCTGTTCAGCTTCGACGGATTTGATTCCTTGTATCGGCAAATCAAAGATCAGATCGCGGTACTTGCATTGATCGGGGCCGACGGCACGATTCTCGTGCGAGTGCCGAAATACTCGAACAACGAGGTTGGCACCAGCGTCGCCTCTAGCGCCTTGTTCCGCCGCGCCATCGAGGCGGGAAACGCGGGCACGGTCGAGGGCTTCGGACCGACCTTAAAAAAGCAGGTCATTTACGGTTACGACCGTCTGGACAACTATTCTGTATATGTCGTCGCAGGCCAGATCCAAGATGTCGCTTTGGCGGGGTGGCGCGATCGGCGTCAGATGAGCATTGCGGCCACCGCGGCGTTCAGCGCCTTGGTGCTGGGCATGACCGCACTGCTGAACCACTACATTCACACCTTGCGCCGGCGAGAACACCACTTTCGAACCCTGTTCAACAACGCCCAGTTCAGCGTGTTTCTTATGGAAGGAAACAAGTTTATCGACGCCAACGATACCTCGGTTCGGATGTTCGGCCTTCAAAACGCTCCCGCGGCCGCCGGCCTGACGCCCTGGGATCTGTCGCCGGAGCATCAGCCCAATGGACGGCGCTCCGACGAACTCGCGAGTGAATGCTTCGAGATCGCAGTGCGTGAAGGCGGAACCCGCTTTGATTGGATTTACAAGCGCGCCGACACGGGTGAAATTTTTCCGGCCGAAGTCGCCCTGTCCAGCCTCAGCTCCGGCAACAAAGTATTGGCGCTCGCGGTCGTTCACGATGTAACCCTGCGCAAGCGCGCCGAGCAGGACCTACGGGCGCTATCGGCGGAATTGATGCGATCGCAGGACGAGGAGCGAAGACGTATCGGGCGCGATCTGCACGACTCGACCGGCCAAACCCTCGCCGCCCTGGAACTCGGTCTTGCCAGGCTGACCCATGAATTGGGCACGGACTCAATCGGGCGGCGCGAATTGCTCGAACACTGCGCCCAGCTGGCCACCCAGTGCTCGACGGAAATCAGGACAGCGTCCTATCTGCTGCATCCTCCCTTGCTCGACGAATTGGGACTGCTGAGCGCTCTGCGCTGGTTGGCCGATGGTTTTCGTCAGCGTAGCGCCATCGAGGTCCGGCTGGACCTCCCCGAGACGATGGAACGATTACCTCGCGACGACGAGCTCTGTCTGTTTCGGGTGGCGCAGGAAGCCCTCACGAATGTGCATCGTCATGCGGCGAGCCCCTGGGCGGCAATCCGGCTTCAAGTCGAATCCACCAGCGTCACGCTGGAAATCGAAGACGCCGGACGCGGCATGGCGAGCCCCTACGATGGAAAAAGCGGCGCCGACGGACCGATCCTGGGGGTTGGGCTGGCCGGCATGCGCGAACGTATTCACCAAATCGGGGGTACACTCTCGGTGCAATCGACCAAGTCAGGGACCCGAGTGCGTACCACAATAGCCATCTCGCCGCAGTGAGACCCGCGCGCATATTAATCGCGGACGACCATGAACTCGTCAGACGCGGATTGATTGCGGAACTTTCCCAGGTACCGGGCTGGACCGTGGTCGGAGCCGCCGACAACGGCAGGGACGCGGTCACATTGGCGGCGGAGCTCAGACCGGATATTGCGGTGCTTGATTTGACCATGCCGGAACTCAACGGACTGGAGGCCGCCCGTAGAATTCTCGCCGCCGATCCGTCCGCGCGAGTTCTCATTTTGACTGCACACGAATCCGAACAGCTGGTAAGGGAAGTACTCAGCGCCGGCGCGCAAGGATACGTTCTGAAATCCGATGCGGGGCGGATTCTCGTGGCGGCATTGGAGGCGATGCTCGACGGCAGATCCTACTTCACCTCGAACGTTGCGCGCATGGTGCTGGACGGTTATTTGCGTAGTGAACCGACCGATCCGGCCGCGGTGCAGACCCTCTCGGCACGCGAACGAGAAATCGTCCAAATGCTTGCCGAGGGCAACAGCAATAAGGACGTTGCCCGGGCGCTGAACATCAGTGTCAAAACCGCGGAAACGCACCGCAGTAACATAATGCGCAAAATGGGATTCGCGTCGCTCCCGGAACTCGTCCGATACGCCATCCGCAACAAAATCATCGAACCCTAAGGCGGTTTTGACCCCCTTGCTCGTCGGTTCTGCGATCGCTAGGTAGCTTCCCCGTCGCCTATACCCATTTCCCGCAATTTCCCGCGCAGGCTCTACAGGGCAATCTAGCAACCTTCAACGGCAGCAGGGATTGCTTGATGACTGTCCTTAAAACCGACGCATGGGAATTGGCATTGGCCGCGTTCATGGCCATTCTCGTGTCGCATACCACTTTTACGCTGGCCTTGCGAGTTTCCACCGTTAGCGTGCAGGGACGCGCGTGCGCGGTGCTGCTCAGCGCGCTCGCTTTGGGGATCGGTTTATGGAGCACGAGCTTCGTCCAAATCCTATCCCTGTGGATGCCGGAGCAACCGACCGTAGGCGCTACGTGGTTCGTACTACCTTTTGCCATTGCCGCATCCAGCTACGCCTGTGCCCTCCTTTTTCTCGCCTGCAGCCAACCCAATGCCTTGGGCATGGTCGGCAGCGCATTCGCGTTCGCCGCAGGAATCATGGGCAGCCACTGTGCCGTGCTCGACGAGCTTCCTGGCCAGGCCGTTCTTCAAGAGGGTGCGGCATGGCTGTGCGGCTCATTCGTCGTGGCCTTCGCAGGATTCCTTACTACACTCTGCGTTTGGTATCGTTGCCGCGACGACCGGTCTTGGGCAGCGCGCTCCCTGCGCTTGGTGGTCTCAGTCGGGGCCGCCATCGGGATTCTCGGCGCAAACGCGCAGGCGTTGGTTGGTTCACAACTTGTAGTCAGTGCCTGCTGCAGCGCACCGACATCCACCGTCCACTTATTTGCCGTCGCCGCCGCCGCGGTAGGCTGCGCCGTCTTGGTCGTCGCGCAGGTGATTGCAATTTGCTGCGACAAGCTCAAGGAGCGCGCAAGCCGCAACTCGCGTGACCTCGAAGAGGTCCACGCCCGCCTGCAATATCTGGCGACTCACGACTCGCTCACGGGCCTGCCGAATCGCCAACGCTTCAAGGACCGGCTCGCCAAGTCAATCGTCGACACTCAACGCCATGGCCGCGCCATCGCCATCGCCGTGCTCGATCTCGACCATTTCGGCGCGATCAATCACTCGCTCGGTCATGGAGTGGGAGACTGGCTGCTTACTGAAATCGCTCGCCGCCTGACGGCGCTAGTCTCCAATACGACCACGCTGGCGCGCCTAGACGGCGACGAATTCGCGGTGCTGATCGACAACACGGCGGCACGCGCAGAGGCACAGGTCGTCACAGCCGCGATTCTCGCGGCATTCGAAGAGCCACTACGGATCAACGGCATCGACGTGCGGATACGGGCCACCATCGGAGTGAGCGTATGGCCGGATGACGGTCATCGCAGCGATGAACTGCTGGCGCACGCCGAAGTCGCAATGAGCACCGCCAAGGATCGCGGCCGAAGCCAGGTGCTGTTCTTTCAGCCCGGCATGACCGATACGATGCAGGAGCGCCTGACGCTCGAAAACGATCTGCGTCGCGCTCTCGCGGCCGGAGAATTCGAGCTCTACTATCAGCCCGAGATATCCGTAAAGACCGGCAGAATTGCAGCGGCCGAAGCGCTGTTGCGCTGGCGTCATCCGACCAAGGGTATTATTGGACCGAGTTCGTTCATTGCCCTCGCCGAAGAGACCGGGCTGATCATCCCATTGGGCGAATGGGCTCTTCGAGAAGCCTGCAGACAGGCTCGCGCCTGGCAGCTTGACTTCGGCGCGTCCTTCCCCGTCGCCGTCAATCTTTCCGCCGCGCAGTTTCGACATCAGAACGTCCTGCAAATGATCCGCTCGGCGCTCGCCGACGCCGGATTGCACGCGGGCGCTCTGGAGATCGAATTGACCGAGAGCGCGTTGATGACCGATCCCGAGGAAGCCGCCGGCATATTGAAGCAACTGCGCAAACTGGGAGTCAGCGTCGCCATCGACGACTTCGGCACGGGCTATTCGAGCCTGAGCTACCTGCGGCGGTTTCCGATCGACAAACTGAAAATCGACCGCAGTTTCATCCGCGACCTGGCCACCAGCAGAACCGATGAATCCATCGTCGGCGCCATCGTCTCTCTCGCACGTACGGTCGGCCTGCGAGTTGTCGCCGAAGGAATCGAATCGGCAGAACAACTGGAGTTCGTTACCCGGCTCGAATGCGACCAATGGCAGGGCTACTACTGTTGTCAACCGCAGCCGGCCGCGAGTTTCGCGGCCATGTTGATAGACCGAACAGGAACCCGCACCGGACTGGTCGCGGCCCTCGCGGCGCTGGTGGCCTGCGGAACAACGGATACTTGAGGAGAGGAAAATGACTTTTAACGAAATGTGCGTCGATGAATCAACGTCCACCAGCGGGATATTCGCCGCGACGCGCCGCGTTCGGCGCGTACTCATTGCCGATGATCATCCCATCATTCGCCAGGGCCTACGTTATGTTCTGGAAAACGAGGGCGACTTCAGTGTCTGCGGAGAGACGGAAACCGTGAGCGAAACTCGCGCCGCCATCAACAAATTACATCCCGACGTCCTGATCACCGATATCAGCCTGAAACAGGCCGACGGCATCGACCTGGTTCGAAACGTGCGCGCACATCACCCTCTGTTGCCCATTCTGGTTCTATCCGCGCAGGATGAGACCATATACGCCGAGCGCCTGCTGACTGTCGGAGCAAACGGCTACATCATGAAACAGGCGTCCAGCGAGCAGTTTCTGGTGTCGATACGGCGCGTCCTGGACGGCAACATTTACGTCTCCGAAGCCATCGGCGCGCACATGATTCATAAATATACGGCCGGCACTGCGTATGTTTCGTCCGATCCGGTCGATCTGCTGAGCAATCGTGAGCTGCAAATTCTGCATATGATCGGCAAAGGCATGGGCACGCGCGAGATTGCGCAATCGCTGAATTTGAGCATCAAGACAATCGAATCTCACCGCCAACGCATTAAGCGGAAGCTGAACATTTCCAGCGGGTCGCAACTGGTGCGATTCGCGGTGCTGGGTCACTTTCGGCGCGAGTCATTCAAGGCCCTATAGCAGCCCCAGCCGAACCAGACTTTCAGCCGCGGCGACAATGCACTCCTCATTGGATCGCGGGGTCCAGTTCAACACTCGCCGGGCCTTCTCGTTGGTGGCATTTTTCACCTTGCCGAGTTCGGGCAGCAGTTGCGTGAGCGCCGCATTGCGCAAAGCGGCGGCGCGCACCAGCCAATTTGGCAGTTGCCGGATCGGCACTTTGCCGGCGGCGGCGCCCATGCGGGCCTTGAGCACTTTGGCGATGTCGCGCACCGACATGAAATCGCCGGCAACAGCAAGGAACCGCTCGCCCTTTGCGGCAGGGCTGGTCATGGCGAGTATGTGCAATTCCGCCACATCACGCACATCGACGACGCCGAAATAAAGTTGCGGCCAGCCCGGCACAGCGCCCTGCAATATTCGCTTCAAGATGAGAATCGAGCTCGAATAGTCCGGCCCCAGAACCGGACCGAACACAGCGACAGGATTGATGACCGACAGCTCCAGGGCACCACCCTCAGCGGCGATGAATTCCCATGCGGCGCGCTCCGCCAAGGTCTTCGATTTCGCGTAAGCGGACACCTCGCCGCTAAGATCCGTCCAGCTCGATTCATCGAACGGCATTGCCTGCTGCTTCCGGCCATAGCCAACGGTCGCGAACGAGGACGTCAGCACCACCCGCTTGACGCCGGCATCCCGAGCCGCGCGCAGCACGCGTAGCGTTCCGGCACGCGCGGGCACGATTAGTTCATCCTCGTGTCTCGGCACACCGGGCGGAAATGGCGAGGCCACGTGCAGCACGAATTCGCACCTCGCAACGGCTTCAGACCAGCCCGGATCATATTGAAGATCGGCCGGTACGAAGGACAAGCGGTCGCCGGGTTGGGCACCGCCCCGCTGCAACATGGCTCGCACCGCGCCTTCTCGAGCCAGGGAACGCACCGTGGCTCGTACCCGGTGGCCCGCAGCCAGCAGCTGCAGAATGGTATGGCACGCGATGAAGCCCGACCCGCCGGTCACCAAGATCGCGCTCATTGCCGCCTCCTTATGAGTGAGCTGCAATGATATCGTAGAGTGCATGAACCGAGCCTCACATTGGTGCCTCGATAAGTCGGTTGTTTATCTGAACCATGGATCATTCGGCGCCTGCCCGGGCGTGGTGCTGGAATTGCAGTCTGCCTTGCGCCTGGAGATGGAGCGGGAACCGGTGGATTTCCTGTCGGGAACGCTGCCGGCTCGCGTCGACGCCGCAAGGCAAGCACTGGCCGTATTTCTGGCCGCGGATCCGGCGGAACTCGCCTTCGTGCCGAATGCAACCGCGGGAGTCAACGCAGTGCTGCGCTCGCTGTCCTTCGAGCCCGGTGATGAGCTGCTCCTTACCAATCATACCTACGCGGCCTGCCGCAAGACTGTCGATTTCGTGGCGGGGCGAACCGGCCTGCGGGTGGTGGTGGCGAACCTGCCGTTCCCCTGCCGCGACGAAGAACAGATCGTTGCCGCCGTGCTGCACGGTGTCTCAAAGAATACGCGATTGGCGCTGCTCGACCATGTCACGAGTCCGACCGCCCTCGTGCTGCCGCTGGCGCGCCTCGTCAGCGATCTGAGAGCTCGCGGCATCGATACTTTGGTCGATGGGGCGCACGCCCCCGGCATGATACCGCTCAATTTATCGGCGCTCGGCGCGGCCTATTATACGGGCAATGCGCACAAGTGGCTGTGCGCTCCAAAGGGTGCGGCCTTTCTTCACGTGCGCCGCGATCGGCAATCGCATCTGCATCCGAATGTGATCAGCCACGGTTACACCGGGGGATTTCACGCGGAATTCGATTGGACTGGAACATTCGATCCGACCGCGTGGCTATGCATTCCCGAGGCGCTGCGGTTCATGAGCGGCCTTATGCCCGGTGGCTGGCCCGAAGTCATGGCCGTTAATCGCTCGCTCGCGCTAGAAGCCCGCGCCCTGCTCCTGAAGTCATTCGAGACGACGGCTCCTTGCCCGGCCGAAATGATAGGCTCGATGGCGTCCATACCCCTGCCGCCGGCCGATCCTGGTTCGCCTGCGGAGCGGCTCGACAGCAAAGGCCTGCACGATTGGTTTCGTGAACGCGGCGTCGAAACTTGGCTCTATCCACATCCCGTTCCGCTGCTGCGCATTTCCGCACAACTCTACAACGAGCTGGATCAATTTAAGCTCCTCGCGGCACTGCTCGAAGAAGCCCGGCATGGACGCTGAGCCCGGCGCGACGCCTATCCGCGCGCGCCTGTCGACCTTCGACACTGCCATGGTGGTGTTCAGCTTGGTGGTGGGCATCGGCATCTTTCGCACACCCGCCATCGTTGCTGCAGAGGCCGGCGGCACCGATCTATTTTTCGGCGCGTGGATACTGGGCGGTGTGATCAGCCTGATCGGCGCCCTGACCTTCGCGGAAATCGGTTCACGGTATCCGCGCGCCGGAGGTTATTACCGCGTTGTTGCCGACTGCTACGACCCAACTCTGGCGTTCATGCTGAATTGGTCGCAGACCTTGATGCAAGGAGCCGGCGCCGCCGGGGTCGCGTTCATCGGTGCGGACTATCTGATGCCGGTGCTGTTGCCGCCGTCCTGGCGCACACCCCATGCGTCGCTCGTGCTGGCGTGCGCGACCATGCTGATCCTATTGACATCGAACTACCGGGGCGTGAAGCCCGGTGCGCGTGTACAGAATCTGCTGTCGGTTCTTAAGATCGCCATGATCGTCGGTCTCGCCGTACTGGCTCTGCTGGTTGCTCCGCGCACGCATGCGGCGCCACACGTCGCCGCCGCGCCGTCGGCGCTGCGCTTGGTGTCCGCGCTGATACCGTGTTTCTATGCCTATGGCGGATATCAGTTGACCATGAATCTCGGCGCCGACTTGAAGGACGCTCGGCGACGCTTCCCGCTCGCCATCACCGCGGGCATGTTCACGGTGGTCGGGCTGTATCTGGTGCTCAATTTCGCTTACCAGCGCGTGCTGGGAATCGACGGCATCGCGGATTCGACGCTGGTGGCAGCAGCCCTATCGCGCGCGACATTTGGGCCGTCGGGTGAAATGCTGATTTCTATCGCCGTGTTCCTTTCAGCGGCGGGGTTCGTCAATGCCATTATCATTCAGATGCCGCGTAGCTTCTATGCAATGGCGCAAGACGGCGTGCTGCCACGTGCGTTCCTGCGGGTCAATCCAGACACTCAGGTGCAAGAAATCGGCCTGATATTCTTTGGCGCGACCATGTTGCTGCCGGCGTTCGTCCTCGGATCCTTCGAGAAGCTGCTGCATTACGTGATCTTTACAGACTCGCTCACTCTGGCTGTAGTCGCATCGACGCTGTTTGTCCTGCGCCGCCGCCGCACCGGTGACGGCGGATTTTCGATGCCAGGATACCCCTTGCTGCCGGCGTTGTACGTCGCCAGCCTGCTCGCCGTCGGGGTAAGGGTTTTTACTTTGGAGCCGGCGCTTGCATCGGCCGGCATCGTCATATTGCTCACCGGCTGGCCCTTGTTTCGCTTGGGGCACAGGCTCTTCGGCGGTCGCCCTCGTTAGGACGTAACCGCGGCGCGCATGCGGCGTACGGTCGCATCGAACAAGAGCCGCGCCACGCGAATATTACTGCCCAGATCGGCAACCGCATCCCGGCAACGTCGCTGCACCTCCTCGCTCAACAACACATCCTCCCCGCCGAGTGCGGCCGCCTGGCACTGAATCTCAGCCGCCCGCTGCACCGTCCACAAGAGCGCGAACGTCGTCGGAATATCGCGTTCACATACGGCAATTCCATGATTGCGCAACACCAACACATGCTTGTCGCCGAGGCTCGAAATCATGCGACTGCGCTCGTCGGCGTACAGAGTGATGCCCTCGAAATCGTGATAACCGACGCGGCCGTAGAATTGCGCTCCGTAAAAATTATTATGATCGAACCCGCCGCGCTTCATCGCGACCGCGGAGACCGCGGTGGTGTGCGTATGCGCCACGCAGGCGACGTCGGCGCGCGTTTCGTGAATGGCGCCGTGCAGGGCAAAGCCGGCCGGGTTGGCGGCATAGGCGGACGGCTCGACCAGCCGGCCGTCGATGCCCACTTTGAGCAGGTTCGCGGGGGTGATCTCTGTATAGTTGAGTCCGAACGGATTGACCAGATAGTGATGCCCCGCACCGGGCAAGCGCACCGATATGTGGTTGAAGATCATCTCCGTCCAACCGAGAAAATCAATGAGATGATAGAAATCGGTGAGCTCGCCACGCAGACGCCACTCTTCCGGATCCATCTCAGCTGGGGACAAAAGCGTGGACAGCATGTCGAAGTCTCCTGCGACGGCAGAATATGGCGGGGTAGTATACAAGGCTGAGCGCTTCAACCCATAGGAAGACCCATGAACAGCTTCGGACGGTTTCTCTCTCGCAAACGCCTGACCGGCCCACTCGCAATGGCGTTATTGCTACCCTTCGCCGTTATGGGAAATCCCGCCGCGCATCACGGTGTCACTCCGCTCAAAGAGGCGATTTTTGCCCAAGACGGGGACGTCAAATGCCTGCAGGGCGCACTCGAAAACGGCAATCCCGATACAGGGCCATCGACCATCTTGCTGAAGGCGCCGGCGGGTTGCCGCGTGGCCCCTCATTACCACACAGCCGAAGAACAGCTGATCGTCATCCAGGGCATCGTGTCGACGGGCATGAAAGGCATGCACGACGTCGCTCTGTCCGCCGGAGGCGTCGCCGTGATGCCGGGCAAAGCCGTTCATTGGTTCAGTTGCCAGGGCAAGAATCCCTGCCTCATGGTGGTAACGTTCAATCAGAAGTACGACATCGTTTGGGTCGAGGCTGCCCCAGCCCATTGACCGGGTTTACGTCGCGTCGCCCCACTCGGGATAAGCCTGTAGGGCGTCGACGTAGTTGTGAATGACGTCCGTGTGGGCGTCTTCCTGCCAGCCGCCTGGCGAGGAGTTCTTGAAAAGATCGCGAGGCCGGCCTAGCTCGTCGATGGAATACACGGTGAAATCCAGCGCTTGCCGCGCCTCGCCGGCGAGGGCCTTGGACCCGATCGCCTTTGCATACAGCGCGAGCACCGCGCCATAAGTTGAATTGATACCGCCCCAAGCCTGCTGATCCTCGTCTTGTTCGTGACAAACCGTGATGCCGAATTCTTGGTGAGTGAAAGTCCTGCGCACGAAATCGACCAGCGCCCCACAGTCTTCGAGCCAGTCGACATCGAGGGCTTGTTTTTTCTCCAGCAGATACCGGGCGAGATTCAGCGGCGCCCAGGCAGAGCGATTCGTGGGCGTGTCGTGATCCTCGAAAAACTGGGCAAATAGCGCGCCGTCCGCGGCAGCGCTGGGAATTTGAAATTCCTTGATCCATGTCCACAATGAGCGGCGCGGAGCGCTGAACTCCGCGTAGCCAAGGTCGAGCAGCGCATCGTAGAGACGCAAAATATAAGTCATGTTCCCTGAGACGAGTCCGCGCGCTTCACCGCTGCGGAAGTCAGCTCGAAACGGCCAGGGCGAGCGAGATTTGTCGCCAACCTGCTGATTCGCAGCCAGGACTCGTGCGTTCTGCAGGCCTTGGTCCAGGTATTTCCGCTCTCCCGCGATCGCGGAAAGCAGCACCAGCGCATAGCCGGCGATGCCGCCCTTGTCGGGCTCGATCTCGTAGGGTCGATCACTTTGCGAGCCGCAATCGGCGGGTTGCGGAAACCAATCCCGCTTGACGGTGGAACGCGTGAACGCCGGATAGCGGCCGGAAGCCGGCGTCAATGTTTCCCCCACCAGGTAATCGCCCATGGCGCACGCCGTTTTCATGAACCTTAGGTCGGTGCTGCCCCGCAATTCGAAGTACTTAACGTAGGAGATGATTCCCATCCCGTTCTGAGTCGCGGGAATGGCGTCGGTGCGATTCGGGTCCGGGGTCCAACTTCCATCCACAAATGTGGCCAGCACGAAATAGGGATAACCGTGATCGGACGGACATTGCTGATAGAAATTCATTTCTCGGTCGAGCGCGTCATTCCACGAGGTCCAGGGTCGCAATCGACCGTCCTCGTCGAACCTCGCGGTATGGTCCGCAATGAGGAAAGATTGGTGAGAGGGTGGTTCTGGCACGATTTATTCCAACCGAAGCGCAACGTTCGACGGAAGACTACCGCCTTATCCGAGGAACGCAAATAGAGCCCGGCCCGTGGCGATCGTGGCTTCGCTTCTGGTTGCGGGCGGCGTACCGGTTGTCGCCGTGATTGAGGCCGACTATCGCGGTGATAGAGATCACCGATTTGACTTACCGCGGCAGCAAGGTCTAACGTCGAGCGGAAGCAATCCTATAAGGAGACAGCCGTGAATCTAAAAGGCAGCAAGACCGAAAAGAATCTGAAAGATGCATTTGCAGGCGAATCCCAGGCGAACCGACGTTATTTGTACTTCGCGGCCAAGGCGGACGTGGAAGGCTTCAATGACGTATCGGCCGTTTTCCGTTCCACAGCCGAAGGTGAGACGGGCCACGCCCACGGTCATTTAGAGTACTTGGAAGCGGTCGGCGATCCGGCCACGGGACTGCCCATCGGCGCTACATCCTTGAACCTCAAGGCAGCGATTGCGGGCGAGACCCACGAGTACACCGATATGTACCCTGGCATGGCCAAGAGTGCCCGGGACGAGGGCTTCGGCGAAATCGCTGATTGGTTCGAGACGCTGGCCAAGGCGGAGCGATCACACGCCAACCGCTTTCAAAAGGCCTTGGATAACCTCTAGGGGTGTAGGGCCGCCGCCCTGTCGATTGCGTCGAGCGGGCTCCATTGTTGGAGCCCGCCATCATGTCGGTTGGGAGACCCACCGTGTCGGACGGACAGAGCAACTCGGACCGTGAAGGCAACTTAGAGGCGCCCACTCGCCATGCGCTCGGCTGGCAGGAACCACAATTCTACGACGCCGGCGCGCTGCAAAAGGAACTCGAACGAGTATTCGATATCTGCCACGGCTGCCGGCGTTGTTTCAATTTATGCAATGCCTTTCCGACGTTGTTCGATTTGATCGATGAGTCGAAGACCGGCGAACTCGACGCCGTAGACAAGAACAGTTATGGGCAGGTCGTGAACCAATGTTACCTCTGTGACATGTGCTACATGACCAAGTGTCCTTATGTCCCGCCGCATCCCTGGAACGTCGACTTTCCGCATTTGATGCTGCGCGCCAAGGCCGTCAAGAACCGCGACGGGGCGACCGGTTGGCGGGACAAGGTGCTGAGCTCCACGGATTTGGTCGGCAAGATCGCCGGCATTCCGGTGGTGGCCGAAGTCGTCAACGCCGTGACCAAGAGCTCGATGGGTCGCAAGGTCCTGGATGCCGTCCTCGGCGTCCACCCGCAGGCGCCCGTTCCTGCGTACCGATCCAATACTCTGCGCAAGCAGCTTGCCAAGCGCGTAAGCCCTGCCGCAACGGCGCAGGCGGCGGGCGTGACGCGCGGCAAAGTTGCGCTGTTCGCGACCTGCTACGGCAATCGCAACGAGCCTGAAATAGGCCTGGACCTCGTGAGGGTGTTCGAGCACAACGGCATCGAAGTAGCCCTGCTGGAGCAAGAGCACTGTTGCGGCATGCCGAAATTGGAGCTTGGCGACTTGCAGGCGGTAGCGGAGCTCAAGGACAAGAACTTACCGTCTATGCTGGCGATGATCGAGTACGGCTACGACATCGTCGCTCCAATTCCCTCCTGCGTATTGATGTTCAAACAAGAACTGCCGCTGATGTTCCCGGACGATGCCGGCATAGCAGCCGTCAAGCGCCGCATTTTCGATCCGTTCGAATACCTGGCGCTGCGGCACAAATCCGGCTTGCTGCGCACGGACTTCACCCGCCCCCTCGGCAAGGTGTCATACCATGTCGCCTGCCATCTGCGCGTGCAGAATATCGGACTGAAGACCCGCGACATACTGCAGCTGATCCCCGGAACCACGGTGGAGCCGATCGAACGCTGCTCGGGTCACAATGGCACCTACGGCGTCAAGCGCGCATTTCGCGACATATCCATGAAGATCGGCAAGCCGGTCATCGAGCGTGTTCAGGCAAGCGGCGCGGATTTCTATGCCAGCGACTGTCCGATGGCGGGGCACCAAATCCAAAGCGGTTTGGACAATGGATCACCGCCGACGCACCCGCTGACTTTGCTGAGAATGGCTTATGGCCTGGAGGCGTTAGCGTGAGAAAATTGGTGCGCTCGGATCTACTCAGTCTGGAGCAATATGCGTGCGAACGGGGGCGCCTGCGCAGCGAGGTGATTGCTCACAAGCAATTGCGCAATGTCCAAGTCGGGCCCAATGCGACCTGGTGCTTCGAGGATGTCACGACAATACGCTATCAAATTCTCGAAATGCTGCGCGCCGAACGGATCTTTGAGAGCGACGGCATCCAAGGCGAACTGGATGCCTACAATCCGCTGATTCCGGACGGCAGCAATTGGAAAGTGACGTTACTGCTGGAATTTCCAGACCCCGAGTTGCGTCGTACTGCGCTCGAGAACCTAATCGGAGTCGAGGACCGATGCTGGATCCGGGTCAGCGAAATGGAGCGGGTATTTGCAATCGCCGATGAAGACATGGAGCGGGAAAACGACGACAAGACCTCGGCGGTGCATTTTCTGCGTTTTGAGCTGTCGGCCTCGATGATTGAAGCAATGAAAAGCGGCGCCTCATTGAGTATCGGCGTCGATCACAACGAGTATAGGCATCTGCTGAGCCCGTTGCCGCGAACAATTCGCGACTCCCTCTGCCACGACCTCGATTAGCGGGGCCGGCGTTACGCCGGCGCGGCAGCTACCGGGATTTCTGAAACCCGCAAGGGTCCACAATAGGCGCTCAGCCCCGCCCGGGCGGCGCCCCCGGCACATAAAGAGAGGCATATTCGGCGCGCAACACATTTTTCTGGACCTTGCCCATGGTATTTCTCGGCAACTCGCCAATCAGGAGGACGCGCTTAGGCACCTTGTAACGCGCCAGACGGGTTTGCAGAGAGTTGATGATGTCGCTCTCCGACAACTGCGCGGTGCTTTGCGGTACGACGACCGCAGTGACACCCTCGCCGAAATCCGGGTGTGGAACGCCGAACACAGCGCTCTCCAGCACGCCGGACAGGGAATCCAATTCCATCTCGACCTCCTTCGGATAGACGTTGTAGCCGCCGCTGATGACGACATCCCTGGCGCGGCCGACGATTTGGACATAGCCATCGTCATCGATACGGCCGAGGTCCCCAGTCTTGAACCAGCCATCCGACGTGAACTCGCCGCGTGTCTTCTCGGGGTCCCGCCAGTAGCCGGCGAACACATTCGGGCCCTTGACCTCGAGCATGCCCGTGACGTCCGCACCGGCCTCGACGGCTGCGTCTTCGGTTTTGGCGAGCCGGACCTCGATTCCCGCCAGCGGCGGCCCGACAGAACCCGGCTTGCGTGGGCCCTCATAGGGGTTCGATGTGTTCATCAATGTCTCGGTCATCCCGTACCGCTCCAGGATCTCGTGGCCGGTACGCACCCGAAACTCACGCTGAGTCTCCTCGAGCAGTGGCGCCGATCCGGAGACGAACAGCCGCATACCGGCGCACGTCTCGAGATTCAGTTCGGCCCGATGCAATAACCGGGTGTAGTGCGTGGGAACGCCCATGAGCACTGTCACTTGCGGCAAAATCCGCAGCGCATCGGCCGCGTCGAATTTCGGCAGCAGCAAGAGGCTGGAACCCGATGCGAGCACGGTATTGATGGCCGCAAACAGACCGTGAACGTGAAACAACGGCAGAGTGTGCAGCAGCACATCGTTCTGGGTGAAGCGCCATGCGTGGGCGAGCACCGCCGCGTTGGAGGCGAGATTGCCGCGCGTCAGCATCGCACCCTTCGAGCGGCCGGTGGTCCCAGAGGTATAGACGATGGCAGCTAGGGAATTCGCGTCGCCGCTGCGGCACAGTTCGGGTTCGGAATCGGCCTGCCGCACGAGCGCGGGAAGCGTCCCCTCACCTTGCGCCCCCAAGGTCTCGATGTGACGAACCCCCGCCACGGTTGCGGGCGGTTCGAGCAATGCACGGTCCGCCGGACGGATGATGGCCACACGCGGTTGTGAGTCGCGTAAAAAATAATCGACTTCATTGGGCGTATTTGCCACGTTGATCGGCACGTAGACCGCGCGCATGCGCAGGCATGCAAGATAGAGCAGCACCGCCTCCACCGATTTATCGACCTGAACGACGACACGATCGCCCGGCACGACACCCCGGCGCATCAGAGCCGAGGCGAAGCGTCCGCAACGCCGGTCAAGCTCGGCGTAGGTAATTTGTCCGCCGTCGGGAGTCTTAAGGAATGGCTGCAGCGGCTGAACGCGCGCCCAGGATTCGACCCAGTCGGCGGGATTGGTAGTGGCAAGCATGATGACAGTATGCCGAATCAATCTTCCAGAATGCGGCTGTGTATGCGGGTCTCCTTCATGGTCAGTGCCGTCAGGAAACTGATCCCCGACAGCACCGAGGCATATACATAAAATCCGCTCTCCGAGCCGGCTGATTTGAACCATAGTGCGATGTATTCGGCCGTGCCGCCGAAAACTGCGTTGGCCAGTGCATAGGGCACTGCGACGCCGAGAGATCGAATGGCGGTGGGAAAGAGCTCGGCTTTTACGACTCCGCTGATCGAGGTATAGCCGGACTGAATCATCATCGCGGCCAGGATCAGACCGAACGCAACCCAGGGCGAGTGCGCCGCCGCGACGCCCGTCATCACGGGCCAGGTAATCAGCGCCCCCCCGCCGAACGCCATTAGCAACAGGGGCTTGCGGCCGACCCGGTCGGAAAGCCAGCCGAATAGTGGTTGCACGGTCATGAAAGCAATCAGGCTGACAGCACTAATCTCAGACGCCTGGTCCTTGGTGAATCCCGCAGAATTTGCCAAGAACTTCTGCATGTACGTGGTATAGACATAGAAGATCATCGAACCGCCTGCCGTCATCCCAAGAACGGTGAATGCCGCTCGCGGATGCTTGGCAAAAAGTTGCGCCATGCCCGCTCCCCCGGTTCCGGCCGCAGCGGCACGCACGAACGACTCGGACTCCTGCATTCGTCGCCGCAGCCAGAAGGCCACGAAGGCCAGACCGGCCCCGATCACGAAAGGAATCCGCCATCCCCAGACAGCCATGTCGGCCTTCGACAGGAAATGTTGCAGAATGATCAGCACGCCCAATGCCGTGAGCTGACCGCCGATCAACGTCACGTAGTGGAAGCTGGACCAGAAACCTCGGTACTTGCGTCCCGCCACTTCGCTGATGTAAGTCGCGCTGGCGCCGTATTCACCGCCCAGGGACAAGCCCTGAAATATCCGTGCCAGAAGCAAAATGACCGGCGCACCGAGGCCGATCGTGGCCGCTCCGGGCGTCACGGCAATCACGAGCGATCCCCCGCACATCATGCTGACCGACAATGTCAACGCAGCCTTGCGGCCCGCCCGGTCGGCGTACAGTCCCATCAACCAGGCGCCGAGCGGTCGGGCAAAGAAACCCACGGCGAATATCGCCGCAGCCTGTAGAAGCTGCGCCGTCTGGTCGCCTTTGGGGAAAAAAATCGGCGCGAAATACAACGCGGCAGCCGAGTAGGTATACCAGTCGAACCATTCGACCAGATTGCCCGCCGAGCCCGCAAATACTGCGCTGATCCGTGAAACCGTGGGAATGTGTGCCAAGATCCATCTCGAGTCGTTAACCATTGCAAAGGTAGCCGTCTTTGTGAATTGGTCAAGTCGAGGTGCGCCGCGTCTCTGCAATTCTCCCGGGCTAGGGTAGAATAAATTCACACCTCATGAGCCAATCAATCGCATTTCGGAACGACATTCCTTTCATCAAGGACCTCGGCATCGAATTCATCAGCGCCGACAACGGCCGGGCGGTCATCGCGCTGAATCTTGCTCCAAGACATTTGAACAGCTGGTCGGTCGCTCATGGCGGCGTGTTGATGACTCTGCTCGATGTTGCCATGGCCGTGGCAGGCCGCTCACTCGACCCCACCGCGGGCGGCGGCGTGACAGTGGAGATGAAAACCAATTTCCTGCAGCCGGCCAACGCCGGCACGCGCCTGCTGGCGTCGGCGCATGCATTTCACCGCTCAAACACCATGGCCTTCTGCGAAGGCGAGGTGCGCGACACGGACGAACGCCTCATTGCGAAGGCGATGGGCACATTCAAATACCAGAAGCTTCCCGGTCCCGCTTGACCTAAAGCGCACCGCTCGCCCTTCCCTCACACTAAAATTCTCGACTGGCTATATTCGACGGAGTTGTTCATGAGCGCGATTGCGGCATTCTCAAAACTAAGTGGTCACCAGCGAATCGGCGGCCGGCTCGTGCGTGCGGCGGGAAGTGCGTCGACCGACGTGATGGACCCCGCAACCGAGGAGCGCGTGGGGCAAATCGCAGATGCTACGCCTGCGGAGATCGATGCGGCCGTTGCGGCAGCCAGCACGGCGCAGCGCAGCTGGCACTCAGTCAACTTTCATCGCCGGGCCGAACTGCTGCACGACGTATCCAGACAGGTCATGGCGGCCCGGCCGCTCGTAGCGGAGATGCTCACCCGCGAAATGGGCAAACCCTACAAGGAATCCTTCGACGAGGTGGCATGGTCGGCAAGCGCCATCGACTACTACGCCGAAATCGCGCGGCACGAAAACGGCAAGGTGCTGGGATCGGCAGTGGATGGCCAGTTTCATTTCACGACCAAGGATCCTCTCGGCGTGGTGGTGATCATTTTGCCGTTCAATTACCCACTCTGCCTGCTGTGCTGGCAGGCGGCGGCGGCGATTGCGAGCGGCAATGCCGTCATCATCAAGCCGTCCGAACTGACCAGCCTCACGACCCTGCAATTCATCGAGGCATTCGACTCGCTACCGGCGGGGCTGGTGCAGGTCCTCACCGGCGGTGGCGGCGTGGGCAAGCGCTTGGTCGAGCATCCGGACACGCACATGATCGCGTTCACCGGCGGGATCGAGACCGGGCGCATCATCGCGCAGACCTGCGGGCGGCTTTATAAGCGCACCCTGATCGAGACTTCGGGCAACGATCCTTTCATCGTTATGCCGTCGGCGCCCGTCGATATTGCGGCACGGGGCGCCGCCTTCGGTGCATTCCTGAATTGCGGCCAGGTCTGCGCGGCCGCCGAACGTTTTTACGTGCATGAAAAGGTCTATGACGAATTCATTGCTAGGCTAGTGCATTACACGCGGCAGATTCGCGTCGGCAACGGGCTGGAGCGAGTCGACATGGGACCCCTCGCGTCGAAACGCGAACTCACCCGCTATTTAGGCATACTCGATCAAGCGACCTCGCAGGGTGCAAAGGTCTTGGCGGGCGGCGGCCGGCCCGCAAATCTTGCCAAGGGTTGGTTCGTCGATCCGACCGTCCTCGGCGATATTTCACCCGATGCGCCCATTATGAACGATGAGACATTCGGGCCGGTGGCGCCGGTAAGCGTGGTCAAGAGCTTCGACGAAGCGATGACACTGGCCAACCGCTCGCGCTATGCGCTTGGCGCCACCGTGTATACGACCAACCTGGAGGAATCCATGCGGGCCGTGAACGAACTCGAAGCCGGCATGGTGTGGATCAACGCTCCGCTGCTCGACAACGATGCGGGGCCTTTCGGCGGACGCAAGCAGTCCGGGATGGGCCGACAACTCGGCGCGGAAGGTCTGGATACATTCAGGCATACGAAACTATCGATGATCGACTACGGCGCCAAGGCGCATGACTTCTGGTGGTTCCCGTATTCCGATGCGGAATCCTTCCGCGGCGCCGCTCATGACTGACTCGGATCGCTCCGACTCGGTGCCCCGCCCGCAGGCACTGCCGGCGGAATTGGAATCGCGCATCGCGGCATTCGAAACCGGTGCACCGCCCGCGGACTTCGATTCAGCCAGCTGGTTCTGGATGATTCTATTGGGGATCGCCTTACCTCTGGCCTTGCTCGCCGTCGGTTGGTGGACGTGACGGCGGCCGCGAGTCCGCAAGCCGACGAGAGCGGCTGGCCGCTGCTCCCCCGAGAGCGCACTTGGGGTGCCGCACGCCTGACTCTGACGCTCGCCACGACTGCGGCCGCCACCTGGTGCTATCTGATCGGTGAATCGGTCGGCAGTTACCTTGGATTCATCAAAGGCGGCTTCGCGCTGGGCGCCGGCTGCATGATCGGCATGCTTCTCGTGCTTCTCGCCGCGGGGCCCACTTGTGTTCGGTTCGGCATCGACTCCATTGCCGCCACCAAACCCCAATTCGGAGCTCGCGGGTGGGTCGTGCCGGCGGCGCTTCAGGCCATTTCAATCATCGGCTGGAATTCCTTGCTGATCATATTCTTCGCAAAATCCGCGGTGCAGCTGGCCGTGGCGCTCGGCATCCTCGACTTGGGTCCGCATAACGTCGCTTTGGTGCCCCTGTTAACGGTGGTCGCGTGCGCCATCATCTTCACGGCGCTGCGTCGCGGTGCGACCGGCGTCTCGATGGTGTCGAACATCCTGGTCGCGCATGTATTCATCGGGCTTTGGATGCTGTATCTGCTCGTTTCGCGCCGCTGGCCGGAACTCCTCGCAGCCCAACCCGCCGGCGCGAACCCCAGCCATTTATGGAACTACACCACGGGCGTCGAACTCGGCATCGGTGCAACCCTCTCCTGGTGGCCCTATATCGGCGCGATGATTCGAATGGCGCCCAACGGCAGAACCGTGGTCCTGCCGGTGATGCTCGGCATGGCGGCCCCCGTTCCGATATTGAGCCTCATCGGGCTGGCGGGCTCGCTGGTTCTCAAATCCTCCGACCCCACGGAGTGGCTGCGCATCGTCGGCGGACCTACCTACGCGATCGTTTCACTGACCTTCGTCACCGCCGCAAATTTCGGCACGACGACCGCCGGTATCTACGCGTCGGCGATCGGCTTGCGCAATTTCGCGTCCATGCAAAAGCGCACATGGACCACGCTGCTGATGATCACCATCGCGCCGGTGGCCTTGGTCGGGATTTTCATACCGGATTTGTTCTTTGCGAAATTCGGCAATTTTCTGACGCTGATCGCCGTGGCATTCGCGCCATTATGCGGTATTCAGATCGTCGACTATTTCGTTCTTCGCCGCGGCCAAATCGACATCCGTGCGGTGTACGCGGATGCGCCGGGGCGGCCGTATCACTTCTGGCGCGGCATCAATCCGGCGGCGATGCTGGCGCTGGCGGCAGGTTGCATCACCTACACGGTCTTGCTCAATCCGCTGACGTACGCGTCCGCCGAGTTCTATCCCTACGTGACGGCCTCTTTGCCCGCGGCAGCGGCAGCGGGCTTGGTTTATTTTCTATGCAGCCGCCTCGTTATACGCGCCCGCCGCGGCGGATATCCGGCATGAGCCAGGCGGCTCAATTGTTCCATTTTTCCGAAAGGCGCAATGCCCTGGCATTTTGGCTCGGCTCGACGGTGGTCACGATCGGTGTGATTCTGCACCTGCCGATGTTTTGGATGGCACGCAATACCGGCTTCAACATGTCGGGCATGCCCATGGATGCCGGAATGCTGATCGGCATGCTGCTGATCGTCCTCGGCATTGTAGCGGCGGGATACGGATTGCTGCCGCGTCGACGGCCCGCTAGCGAGGCGTTTGACGCGATTGCGCCACCCGAGGATGCGCCGCTCACCGCAGCGCATTGGAGACTCATGGGCGTGCTGGCCGTAGCCCTGATCATCGACATTATGAAGCCGGCCAGTCTGGGGTTCGTCACACCCGGCATGCGTTCGGAATACGCGGTGGATCGCGCAACCGTGGCGTTGTTGCCGCTGTCGGCACTGTTTGGTACAGCCGCCGGCTCTTTCATATGGGGTGCGCTGGCCGACTTGTACGGCCGCCGCGCCTCGATACTGCTGTCATCGGTGATGTTTGTCGGCACGTCGATCTGCGGCGCGATGCCCTCGTTCTGGTGGAATGTCGCCATGTGTTTCCTGATGGGCGCAGCCGCCGGCGGCATGCTGCCGGTCGCCTATGCGCTGCTCGCGGAAATCATGCCGACGAGACACCGGGGCTGGTGCCTCGTTTTAGTGGGCGGTATCGGCAGCATCGGCGGTTATTTCGCTGCCAGTGCACTGTCGGCACTGCTGCAGCCGTATTTCGGTTGGCGCATCATGTGGTTCCTCAATCTGCCCACCGGCTTATTGCTGATTGCACTCAGTCCTTTCATTCCCGAATCGGCGCGTTTTCTGCAGCACATCGGGCGCCTGAAGGAGGCCCGCGCAACACTGGCCCGCTTCGGTGCAGTGATCGCATCGGTGCGCGAGCCGGGCCCCGACGCAACACCCGTCCGTGGAATCGATGCAGGCTTTCGTGATCCGCATCTACTGGCCACGATTGCGGCGCTCACGCTCGCCGCTCTGGTCTGGGGTTTGGTCAACTTCGGCGTGTTGCTTTGGTTGCCCAGCGTGCTGGTCGCTGAAGGCCACAGCGTCGGTATGGCGAGCACTCTGATTGCCCGCTCGACATTGCTGGCGGCGCCCACAATCCTCGTCTCGGCCTACCTCTACGGGGCTTGGAGCACCAAGTCATCGCTGATGTTGGCGATCGGAATTACCTCGCTGGGATTGCTGGCGATCCTCCTGCGCGGTACCGGCCTGTTGCCCATCCTATCGAACCCCGTCGTGCCGCTGACCCTGCTGATCATCGGGTCGAGCGCTATGGTTTCGATTCTTCTGCCGTATGCGGCGGAAAACTACCCGATTCGAGTGCGCGGCAGAGCCACCGGCTGGGTGGCAGGCTGGAGTAAGATCGGCGGATTGATTGCCCAGGGACTGAGCGCGCTGGCCTTCGTGCCCACGTTGGGACTGGCCGCAGCGCTGATCTCCATTCCGGCGATTCTCGCCCTGGGGTTCATTTGGATATTCGGCCGCGAGACCCGGGGCCGCGACCTGCGCGAATTGGAGGCGGCCGCCGACGCCGGATCGTAGGCATGCATTGGCGCTCCAAACTCATTCATCCCAACGCGCATGCGCCAGCGAATTTCCGCTCGCTGGCGACGCCGACCTATCGCGGATCGACAGTGATATTCGCGCGTCAGGCCGACGTATCCGACGATTGGAGGCAGACTGAGAACGGCTATTCGTACGGCCTATACGGCACGCCGACGGTATTGGAACTGGGTGCGCGCATCGCTGAAATCGAGGGCGCTCATCATAGCTTCATCGTTCCGGGAGGTCAGTCGGCGATTTCACTGATTTATCTTTCGTTTTGTGCAGCGGGCACGCATGCACTGGTTCCGTTCACTGCCTATGGCCCGAATCAAGAATTGGCTTGCGGACTGTTGCAGCGCCTCGGGATCTCGGTGCAAGCGTATGACCCGCTGATAGGCGCCGGAATTGCCGATTTGATTCGCGAGAACACCGCCTTGATCTGGGTGGAAAGCCCCGGGTCCGTCACCATGGAGATTCAGGACGTGCCGGCCATGGTGGCCGCCGCCCACGCCCGCAAGGTGCCGGTGGCGCTCGACAACACGTATTCCGCTGGAGTTCTCTTCGATGCATTCGCGCACGGTGTGGATGTCAGCATGCAGGCGTTGACCAAGTACGTGGGCGGCCACAGCGATTTGCTGCTGGGTTCAGTATCCGTCGCCGACACCCGCTGCTACGAGGCCATCGGGCCGGTATACAAGCAACTCGGCATGGCTGTGTCCCCGGACGATTGCAGTTTGGCACTGCGCGGCCTACAGACCTTGGGTGTACGCTTGGAGCGGCTCGAGAGATCCACTTTGGAGGTGGCACGGTGGCTGGCGCAGCGAACCGAAATTAAAACCGTGCTGCACCCCGCCCTCGAATCCTGTCCCGGCCATGAGTATTGGCGCCGCGATTTCACCGGCTCCGCGAGCATATTTTCCGTCGTATTCGACGGGCGGTTCAGCGCGGGCGAGGTTGCCGGTTGCGCCGACCGGCTAAAACTATTCAAGATCGGTTTCAGTTGGGGAGGCGTCACCAGCCTCGCCATTCTCTACCCTAATCTCGACCGCCCGGGAGTGGATTATGGCGGCCGGCTCCTGCGGCTCAACGTGGGACTGGAAGAGCCCGCGGACTTGATTGCCGATCTAGCTCAGGCGCTCCTCACTTTGGATACGAGGGTGTAATAAATGGCCATCACTGCGGCTGTCGTCCTGCGGTTCACGGGCTTATTCCTGGCAACCCTCACGATGGGTGTAGCCGCCATCTGGGGCGCATTCGCGCTCTGGTTTCAGGCGCCGGGCGGCAATGCAGTGAGAGCGCTGACGGTATCCGTATGGGTGTGCTTCAGTCTTATCCTGATAGTGTATCTTTGGCACGGGCGTGCGGCCGTCGGCATGCTGATGTTTGCACTGGCGTTCGCCGCCATGCTGATATGGTGGCGAGGAATTGCTCCGTCGAATGATCGGATCTGGGCCGATGATGTCGCACGCATGGCTACCGGCACAGTGGACGGCAATCGAGTCACCCTGCACAACGTGCGCAATTTCGACTGGCGCAGCAATATCGACTACACACAGCGCTGGGAATCGCGCAGCTACGACCTCGATCGTTTGAAATCGGCCGATATCATCATGTCGTACTGGCAAGGGCCGGCCATTGCGCATATGCTGATTTCTTTCGGATTCGACGACGATGAGTACATCGTTTTTTCGGTGGAAATACGCCGTGAGAAGACCGAATCGTTTTCCGAGATCGGCGGATTCTTCAAGAAATTCGAACTCAGCGTCATAGCAGCCGACGAACGCGACGTGATCCGCCTGCGCACCAATGTTCGGCGTGAAGAAGATTATTTATATCGTCTGCAAATGCCGCTGACCGCGATTCGCTCTTTATTTCTGGCCTACGTCGATGAGACCAACGTGCTGGCGCGCACGCCGCGCTTTTACAACACTATTTCAGTGAATTGCACCACCCTCGTCTACCACATGATGACCCGTATCGTCGGTTATCTGCCGCTGAGCTATCGATTGCTGCTGTCTGGCTACCTTCCCGAATACGTCTACGATGTCGGCGGGCTCGACCGGCACTATTCCTTTCAGGAACTGCGTACGCTCGGACGCATCACCGAACGAGCCAGAAAAGCCGACGACAGCGCCACTTTCTCGGCGGATATCCGGCAGGGGGTGCCGGGGATTCGTTAGACCCGCAACGCACTTTCCTCGATCAAGGCTCCGGAAGGGGCACTCATGTGAGCCTGCGCGATGCCTAGTGCAAGACAGTAAAACCGTAGGCCTTGAACGCCAGGTCGCCGGCCGGACCGTTGATATAGGCGACAAATTTCGCCGCATCGGCGGTGGCCGCAGTAGTCAATGCAATGGGATAGACGATCGGAAGATGGCTATTGGCGGGAAACACATCCACGACCCGGACGCGCTTGTCGATATGCGCATCGGTCTCATACACAATGCCGAGCGGTGTTTCCCCTCGATCCACGAATGCAAGCGCCGAACGCACGCTGTCCGCACGGACCAAGTGATCAACGACTTCATTCCATATCCCGAGCGTCGTCAAAGCCTCCTTGGCGTAGCGGCCGCCAGGCACCGAATCCGGATCGCCGGTGGCCAAACGGCCCTTGCCCAGCGCCTCGACCAGATGAAAGTGCGGCTCGATCTTCAATTTCACGGTACTGTCCGCCGGCGCAATTAAAACCAGCTTGTTGCCGAGCACATTACGCCGGCTCTGTCGTTGAAGCAGATTTCTCGTCTGCAAATAATCCATCCACTCCAGATCGGCAGGGAAAAACACATCGGCCGGCGCGCCGTTCTCTATCTGACGGGCAAGCGCCGAACTGGCTGCGAACGAGAATCGGACGGGGATGGATGTTTCCTTCGTGAAGGCATCCCCCAAATCCTGCAATGCATTGGTCAACGAGGCTGCGGCGAACACCGTGATGGCCCCCTTCTCCGTGCCCGACCCGAAGCTGGAATTGACCAAGCACAAAGACAGAATAAGACCAATGCCGCGGATTTTCATCTCGGACGAACCTCGTTACGCGCCAATACCGGCGGTCCGTTATAGAGCTCCGGATACGCGCACTTGAAATTTTCTACTTTGGGAATGTCGTACATTGCAATATAAGGAACAGTGGGATTGTGAATCAAGTAATCCTGGTGATAGTCCTCCGCAGGATAGAAACCCTTCAAGCCATCCACTCGAGTGACTATCGGCCGTGAATGATAATGACATATTTAACGCCACGGTCATGTGTTGTACGCTCGGCTCTTGTAGGTTCTACTATTGAAGATCGGCGAGACGGTCCATTTATTGCAATAAACGTGCGCTATGTTGACACATATATTACGCCCTGACAGCGCGGCCCGAACCGCCCCGCCCTACCGGATCACGGCACCGCATGCTGGCCACTGAGGTTTTCATCACCTGTGCCGTGACCGGTTCGGCCGACTCTGTCCGTAAAAACCCGCATGTCCCCGTCACTTCCGCACAAATCGCACAGTCGGCTCTCGAGGCGCATGCCGCCGGCGCCGCCATCGTCCATATTCACGTCCGTGACCCGAACACCGGTCTGGCCAGCCGTGATCCGGTGCTTTTCAGCGAAGTCGTGCAGCGAATCAGAGAACGAAACAGCAGTGTGATTCTGAACCTGACGGGAGGGATGGGAGGCGATCTCGTGCTGGGTCCCGAACATGCGCCACTCGATTTCGGCGCAGGCACGGACTTTGTCGGTCCGCGGGAGCGGATGACGCACGTACTCGACCTATTGCCCGAGATCGCGAGCCTCGATTGCGGTTCATTGAACTTCGACGAGCTGTTGTATGGGACGACTCCGGGCTTTCTGCGCACCATGGCGCTCGCCTACCGGCAGCACCATGTGCGGCCCGAATTGGAAGTGTTTGAGCTAGGCCATATCGAACTCGCCAAACAGCTGCAATCGGAAGGACTGATTGCCCAGCCGGCCCTGTTTCAACTGTGTCTCGGAATCAAATACGGCGCACCCGCATCCGCTGAAGCCATGAAGGCGATGCGCGATGCCCTGCCGCTGGGATCGCATTGGTCGGCCTTCGGCCTGGGCCGCATGCAAATGCCGATGGCGGCACAGTCCGTGCTTCTCGGCGGCAATGTCCGTGTCGGCCTCGAGGACAATCTCTATCTCGACAAGGGTACCCCGGCGACGAATGCCCAATTGGTGACGCGCGCCCGTACGATTATCGAACTTCTGGGGGTGAGAATTCTGACGGCGCCGGAAACCCGGTCACGGCTCGCTCTGGCGGCGCAATCCTCGAACTGAGCGGCCGGCCTAAGTGCCGCAGAACGTTTGCAACACGCGCTCGCCGGACTGCGGCGGATTTGCGTAGGACTCGAACCCTTCGACGGATTCATAGGGCCTCGAAAGCACCGCAGATAACGCGACAAAAGGTTCGAAGTTCCGATCGTTGACGGCCGCGGCTATCACTTGTTCGATTCGGTGATTGCGCGGAATGACGGCCGGGTTCACCCGTCGCATCGCCGCCGCGCGCACCCGGGGGTCGAGAGGCTCCCGGCCCAGCCGCGCGCGCCACCGCAGGGCCCACACGTCGAACTCCTCGGGATTTGCAAACAATTCCCTGACATCCGTCGCCCGCAAGTCCCGCTCCGCGGCATCGCACAGCCTGCGGAATGTCAGCGTGAAATCCGCACCATTCTTATGCATGGCGTCGAGAAGATCATTGGACAATGCCGTATCGCCGTCCTCGCGGACGCCAAGACCGAGCTTGCGATTCAGACCTGCCAGCGATAGCTCCGCGAAGCGAGTCGAAAATGCCGCGAGCGCTGCAGTAGCAAGCTCGACCGCGCGCTGCGGATTTTCATCGATGAGGGGCAGCAGCGTTTCCGCGAAGCGCGCGAGATTCCACACGGCGGCGTGCGGCTGATTGCCGAATGCATAGCGGCCCTGCCGGTCGATCGAGCTGAACACCGCCGCCGGATCGTAGGAATCCACGAAGGCGCAAGGACCAAAATCGATGGTCTCTCCCGACACCGACATGTTGTCGGTATTCATGACGCCATGAATGAACCCTACGTGCATCCAGTTTGCGATCAACGAGGCCTGCGCGCCGATGACCGCACCCAACAAAGAAAGATAGCGTTGCGGTTCGAATTTGACATGCGGATAGTGCCTGTCGATGACATAGTCCGCCAGCAATCGAACCGCATCGACATCATCGCGTGCAGCGAAGTACTGAAATGTGCCGACGCGGACGAAGCTTGCGGCCACTCGGGTCAATATCGCGCCGGGCAGCACTCCTTCGCGAAACACGTTTTCGCCGGTGAGGACGGCGGCCAGCGCGCGCGTCGTGGGTATGCCGAGAGCGTGCATGGCCTCGCTGATAAGATATTCGCGTAGAACGGGCCCAAGCGCGGCGCGGCCGTCGCCGCCGCGCGAATAGGGAGTTCTGCCAGAACCCTTCAATTGAATGTCACGATGCACTTCCGAACTGTCCACTGCCTCGCCCAGCAGAATGGCGCGTCCATCGCCGAGTTGCGGAACAAAATGGCCGAACTGATGGCCTGCATAGGCCATGGCGATCGGATCCGATCCGGGCAGAATGACATTTCCGCAGAACGCCTCGGCCAGCGCGTCATCGCTCGTATCCTGAAGCTCGAGCCCTATCTCAAGTTTGAGCGCGTGATTGAAGCGCAGTAGTTGTGGCTTCGCGACGGGCGTCGGGTGGATGCGCGCGAAGAACCGCTCCGGCAGGCTGGAATAGGTGCTGCGATTCACGCGGGCGTGCCGTTTACAGCCCGATGAAATCGAGCATGCGATAGGCAAAGACCGACGGCGCAAGAAACCACGGCTTCTCCCGATAATAGGGCCGCGACGGGAATTCGAGGCCGTCGAAGGCTGTAAGTCCCTCCTTCAGGCCCAGCATTTGCTGCCCGATGCGTTTGCCGAGGTACGGCGCAAGTACGACACCCTGCCCGCAATATCCCATGCAGTAGTGAATCCCCTCGTGTTGGCCCAAGTGCGGCAATGTATCGAAGGTATACCCCACCCATCCCACCCATGCGTGGGTCACGTGCACCGATTTCAATTGCGGAAATATCCGGCTCATCATTTGCTGCAAGCGGCTGACGCAGGCCAGAGGATCTCTTTCCGACAACGCGGCCCGACCGCCGAATATGATGCGCTCGCCGTCTGTCGAGGGCCGAAAATAAACGACGACGCGCCGCGAGTCGACGATGTTCCGCGCAAAGGGAATCAACGCGCGAACGCGCTCGGCGCCCAGTGGCTCCGTCGCGATCTGATAGCTGCCGATGGGGATGACCCGGCGCCGATGCCAGGCAGACAGCGGGCCTGAGTAGCCGTTGGTCGCCAGCAAAACTTGCCGGGCCTGAACGACTCCGCGCGATGTCAGCACCTCGAAGCCGTTGCGGGCGGACTTTATCGCGGTGACGCGGCAGCGATCCACGACCTGCGCCCCGCACTCCTGGGCACGGCGCATCAGCGCGATCAACAGGCGCGTGGGATCGACGGATGCGTCATCCACGAACACGCACCCGCCGTGATAAAAATCGCTGTCGATTTCCTCATGTTGTAGGGATTTTTGAACTACGTTGATTCTCTGTTCGAGCCCGCGCGGTTGATTCTCGGCATCGCGGACCATCGCCTTGAAATGCCTCGGGGTGTGGGCCCCGAAGAAACAGCCGTTGTCGCGCCAATCACAATCGATCTCATTAGCGGCCATCGAGCGCAGATACGCCACCGCGTCGAGACCTTCTCGACAGACCCTAAATGCCCGATCCGCGCCAAACTTCGCCTTCAGCGAGTCGAATGACGGTTTGATGCTGTAGGCAACCTGGCCGCCGTTGCGGCTCGAGCATCCCGCCCCCAGCTCGCCGGCATCGAGCACCCAGGTGGATCGCCCTGCCGCCGCGGTTTCGCGCGCGGCCGCAAGTCCTGTGTATCCGGCGCCGACGACCAGCACATCGACACTGCTGGGGAAGGGTTGAGAAGATGCCGCCGGCATGTTGGCAGTGCGCATCCACAGCGGCGTCACGGAGATTTTATATGGCATCATAGGGCTTCGCACACGGCATGACGGACGACAATCTTATGGCTATCAATCATATCAAGGCGCCGGCCTCCTTAGGCGCGGACACACTGATCCCCGTCGGCAGCCCGGACAATCCGGCGGGCGGCAAACGCGTGCAATTGTTTAAGAAAGACGGGTTTGTCGCGCCCGACGGCACGATACAAACGGGTACCTGGGAATCGACTCCCGGGCAGTTCCGGCGAGCGGTGATGGACGCGGAATTCAGTCACTTCATCGCGGGGCGCGCCACATTTTTGGCTGACGACGGGCAAAAAGTCGAGTTCGCCGCCGGCGACGCCGCGTTTTTTCCGCCGCACACCCATGGCACTTGGATCGTCCACGAAACTCTCCGGAAGACCTACGTGGTATGGCGTAACGCGCCTGCCCCTTAGGCGGGCCCGTCGTGCGCCCGCCGGGACTGCATCGCGGCTCCCCGGGTGGCCAACCACGAGCCGAGGAGAATTAGAACAAATGCAAGGACTCCGCCGATTCCCAGGCTCTCATGCAGAAGCAGCACGCCCAGCAGAGTCGCTACGGCGGGATTGATGTAGGTGATTACCGTCGCGCGTGACGCACCGGCGTGACCCACCAGATAAAACATCAACAACATGGCCACAGCCGTGCAGACGACTCCCAACATGACCAGGGAAGCGAGAACGGGCGTCGAGGGGACCTGCGAGGGGAAGGCCAGCATCGCTGGAATGAACAGCACCGCGCTGGCCACGGCCAAACTCGCCGCCAGCGGGCCGAACGGATCGAGCCCACCGAGATGCCTCTGGATAATGAGAGGACCGATGGCATAGCCTAGAGTGGCGATCAACATGCAGGCGACGCCGGCCCAACCCAGAGGCCAGGCGATCGTGTCGAATCCAAGCAAGGCGGCGACCCCGATAAATCCCATCCCCAGCCCAACGATACGCCACCGCCCCAAGCGCTCATGGACACCGAAGAATTTTTGAATCAGCGCAATCGACAAAGGCACCATGGCGATGAGTATACCGGTGACCGACGAGCTGATCCAACGTTCGCCGAACGAGATCACCAAAAAGGGAACGACGAATTCTGCGAGGGCAAACGCGCAGATCGCCCCCTTGTGCGCATTCAAGGAACGCAACGCACCGCGGCGCCAAGCAATCGGCAGCAGGATCAACGTAGCGAGCACTACACGGGAGAATGCGACAATGACCGGTGAGAGTTCCTGCAGCGATACTTTGATGAAGAAATAAGGCAGCCCCCAAATGATGCCGAGGGCGGCAAAAGCGCCCCAACCGCGCCAGCTCAATGGCTCTCCCTGAATATCGATTTGTGCATTGGCGAAACCATGAAGCATTTTACCAGGGAATACGCTGCCATCGCGCGCGTGGCCGGCGGATATTGATTTGAGTAAGCGCGCCGGCCTTGTCACAATTCGATCTCAAATCGTCGCCGACGACGCCGGGTCGATCCATGGCGACCCGCTTAACCAGCACACATTTGGTGCTTTTCTGAAACAATGTCGAGCATGAAAACCTCTCGCCTCGACGTGCGCCTGGATACGAGCCTCGAATTACTGCTGGAACATGCGCCGAACACCGCGAGCGCGCGGGTTCTCGCGACGGTGGTGGCAACGGCCGGCTCGACATATCGCAAACCCGGCGCGCGCATGCTCATCATGGCCGATGGCAGCTATCTGGGACTGCTGAGCGGCGGCTGCCTGGAAGCGGATCTGAAGATACACGCGCAGGAAGTGCTGGAGAGCGGCCTGCCGCGCGCCGTCGAATACGACATGCGCGGCCCAGACGACATTCTGTTCGGCATCGGCGCCGGGTGCGAGGGTGCGATGCGCGTGCTGCTGGAGCCCGCCGGCCCCGGCAGTTCCGCGGCTACGGCACTCAAGGCGGCCGCGCGCGCCACGGACTTCAGTCGCCCGACCGTGCTGCTGTCGGTGCATGAATCCGCGGAAATACCGCTGGGCACCTGCGCACCGGCCCCGCCCGCCCCAGCGATGCTGATCGATGCCGCCGCGTCGGCGCTGATGGAATGCACGTCGCGTAACCTGGAGTGGACCGAGGCGGGCCGCCGTGCGCGCGCGCTGGTGCAATACCTGGCGCCGCCCCCGCATGTCTTGATTTGCGGGGCGGGTCCGGATGCGCAGCCGGTCGCGCGCAGCGCTCGTGCCCTGGGTTGGCGCGTATCGGTGGTCGATCATCGCCCAGCCTTCGTCGTCGCGGCGGATTTCCCCGGTGCTGCAGTCAGCCTGTGCGATCCGCGGCGGTTGAGGTCGGCGGTTGCCCTGGAGCACTGCCATGCCGCCGTGGTCATGAGTCATCACCTCCCCTCCGACGCCATGTATTTGCGCGAAATGGCTCAGACGGGCCTTCCTGCGTATATCGGACTGCTGGGTCCGGAGGCACGCCGCACCCGGCTCGCCCAGGAGTTGGGTCCCCTGGCGGATTCGCTCAAAAGCAGGCTCCACGGTCCGGTCGGCATCGATATCGGCGCGGTGACTCCGGAAGGCATCGCGCTAGCCATCGTCAGCCAGATCCATGCCTGGCTGGCCGGCCGCTACCCCGCGGTGCCGGCCACGCGATAATTTGCCGCCTCGGACCGGGGGGTGCCTGTTTGTGTACGCTAGCGTAAACTCAAGTTCAATTGCGACCGAGGGTCTGCAGAACAACAACAACATATTCGCGAACGATTAGCATCTTTGTCAGTTCAGGGCAGAGGGGAGAAAGTCATGTTCAAGTTAGCGTTGCATTTGAGTGCAGCCCTTGCAGCTGCGCTGTTGTGCGCGTGCGGATCGAGCAGCCAAACCGCCCAGGTCGCTGCCTCCACTTCCCACGGAACTCCGGCGGTGAATCCACCGTTTCGCATTGCTTCCCTGGATGCCGCAACCTTACAGGCGGAACTGTCCGCCACCAGCAGCGGCGCGCAACTGCTGCAAATCACCGGCAAGCCCAGTTGCGGCGTGGATTTCTACTATGTCAAGTTCTGGACTTTGGGCGGCGCCAATGAATCCACGGAGTCATCCGGCGCGCTGATGGTGCCCACGGGTGCAGCAGCCACGTGCTCAGGAGCGCGTCCCATGTTGCTGTACGCGCACGGCACGAATACCGACAAGACTCTCAACATCGCCGATATCACCAATGCCGCCAACACGGAAGGCGTGCTGATCGCCGCCATGTTTGCCGCGCAAGGCTACATCGTGGTGGCACCTAACTACGCCGGTTACGACATTTCGACATTGGGCTATCACCCCTACCTCAATGCTGAACAGCAATCGGGAGAAATGATCGATATTTTAACGGCGGCGCGAGCGGCCTTACCCCATACCTTGAGCTCGGCAACCAGCGATAACGGCAAGCTGTTCGTCACGGGCTACTCCGAAGGTGGCTACGTCGCCATGGCCACCCAGCATGCGCTCGAGGCAAGCGGCGCCACTGTCACGGGCGCGGCGCCCATGTCGGGCCCGTACGCACTGGAAGCTTTCGGCGATGCTATTTTCTTCGGCAATGTCGATCTGGGCTCCACGGTCTTCTCGCCTTTGCTGGCCACCGGCTACCAAAAAGCCTACGGCAATATTTACAGCTCCCCCAGCGATGTGTACTCGTCGACCTACGCGACCGGCATCGAAAACTTGCTGCCCAGCGCGACCCCGCTCGACACGATTTTCTCCAGCGGCCTGCTGCCACAAACGGCGCTGTTCGACAGCACCACGCCGGTGGTCACCGTGCCGAACAACCCTATGTTGTCCGCGGAATTGACGGCACTGTTGTCGGTACCCGGCAGCGCGAATTATCCCCTGCCACCGACTGCGCAAACTCCGCTGTTCGCGGCGGGCTTCGGTTCACCCTACTTGATTAACAATTCCTACCGTGTGAGCTACGCGCTCGATGCGGCGTCGAATCCGGACGGCGCGGTTCCCAGCCCGCACGCCGGCGTGCCGCTGGCGGCCGCCGTGCCCGCGCAGACGTTGCGCCAAGCCTTCTACAAGAACGATTTGCGCAACGGCGCGTGGAGGCCGCAATCCCCCACCTTACTGTGCGGCGGCGATGCGGATCCTACGGTGTTTTTCTCGGTGAACACAGGGACCATGGCGGCCTACTGGGCTCCCTTGGTGCAAGCCGGTCTCATTTCGATATTGGACGTGAGCGGTACGCCGGCCGGTCCGTTCGCTCCCTTTCAAACTGGATTTCAGGGCAGTCAGGCAGCCCTGCTGGCGTACTACGAGTCGCCTGCCGGGGGCGGATTGTCGCCGGCGGCAGCGCAACTGCTTCTGGTAGAAGCCTACCATGGCGCCGTGGCGCCGTTCTGTGCCGCAGCCGCGCGCGCGTTCTTCAGCGTACTTTAAGAGGATCGGCCATGACCACTTTCCCCGTCCGCCTATTGACCGCCACTCTCGCTGTTGCAACTGCCTGCCTTCACTGCACCGCATCGGCGCGCGCCGACGACGTCTACAGCAACAGCGCTCGCATCGGCCTGTACTCGGTGTTCTATCACGTCAGTGCCGATGATCTCTCGGGGCCGTATGTGCCGCCCGGAGCCAATATCAATGCTAAGAACGTCGAGACGCTCTACTTGGGCTATGTGAGGCGATTGACGCCGCACTTCGCGGCGGAATTGTCCTTGGGTTATCCGCCTCTGCAGAAAACCGAGGGTAAGGGAGTCGCGACTCTGGGCTCCGTGCCTTACGACGGACAGATCATCGCAACGGCACGATGGATTGCGCCGACCCTGTTGCTGGAATACATGTTCGGCAAAGAGAACGCCAAATTGCGGCCCTTCATCGGCGCCGGCGTCAACTACACCGCTTTCTACGATCGGAATTCGACTGCCCAAGGAGATGCGGCCAGCGGCGGTCCCACCAAGCTTTCTCTGACTTCGTCAGTGGGTCCGGCCGGAACGGCGGGCCTTGCGTACCATTTCGCGGACCATTGGAATATGTACGCCTCATATTCCATCTCCAAGGTCAAAACGCATCTCACTGCCAACACGGCGGGCGTTATTCGCAAGACCGACATCAATTTCGGGCCACAGGCATTGGTCGTGTCAGTGGGTTATTCTTTCTAGTATTGAACTACCAGTCCCGGAGGCGCGTGCAACCCAATGTCTGAGCCCGGCGCGTCTCCCACTTATCGGTCAGGCACAGGTTCCGTTTTGGCCGGCGGCCCTGCCACACCCGAGGAACGGGCAGCGGCTCTCGCGTTCCTGCAAAATCTGGCGGCGGAGGTCTCCGAAGGCTCGATCGACTTGCCGTGTTTTCCCAATGTGGTGATCCGTATCAGCACCGCCATGGCGGATCCGAACACGACCAGCGATCACGTGGTCACCATCGTCGGTGCCGAACCGCGACTGGCCGCGCGTATTCTGCAAACCGCGAATTCAGCCGCCTTCAACAGCACCGGCAAGCCGATAACGGATCTACGCGCCGCCATCACTCGCCTCGGACATCAGATGGTCCACGGCACGGCTATGTCCTATGCGATGCAACAGATGAAAAATGAATCGTCGCTGCGCTCGATCCTGCAGCCCATGACCGATTTGTGGAATAAAAGCATCGCGGTCGCGTCAATCAGCCGAATCGTCGCCGGGCGAACCCGCTTGAACTCCGACGAAGCCTTCTTGACCGGACTGCTGCACGGCATAGGCAATCTCTACATCATGGCCCGCGCGGCAACTCATGCCAAGGGAATGGGAAATGAGAATTCCTGGCTGGACCTTCTGTCCGGCTGGCAGGCATCCATCGGTAAGGCGGTGCTGGAAAGCTGGGGATTTGCGGAAGAACTGTGCGAAGCCGTGGGCGAACAAACGGACCACGAACGTCGCTGGAAGCATGCAGCAGGACTCGCCGACGTTCTCATCGTCAGCCTCGCGCTCGCCGACGCCCTGAATGCGCCCGAGCCGCGCGTCGCCGCAATCGACGGCGCCAACGCATTTCTCACCGTTGGATTGCGAACGGAGGATTGCCCCGCCATTCTTGCCGAGGCGGAAAAACAAATCAGTCTGGTACACGAAGCCTTGGCGGCTTGAGCCAGGCGGCCGTCAATACGCGCCGTCCCCAGCCGACGCACGCGATGCATCGGTGAATTCCGCGGCCAGATCTTTGGCTGCCTTGACCAAGAGTGTCGTATCGACGCCGACGGCGACAAACTGTGCGCCATGATTCAAAAACTCGCGGGCGATGCTGCGGTCCGACGTGAGCGTGCCGGCCGCTTTTCCTGCGTGTCGAACCGCGGCTATGCCTTCAACGATGGCGCCCCGCACGGCAGGATCCGAAGGTTTGCCAAGCAAGCCCATCGACGCCGCCAAATCCGCGGGTCCGAAGAATACGCCGTCCACCCCCTCAACGGCGGCTATCTGTTCCAGATTGGCCAATCCATTGACGGATTCGACTTGAACGAAGACGCACATTTCAGCGTCGCTGCGGTGCAAGTAATCATCGATCTGATTCCAGCGCGACGAGCGCGCCAGTGCGCTGCCGACACCACGGATGCCGCGGGTTGGATAACGCGTCGCCGCCACCATTCGCGCGGCCTGCTCCGCCGTCTCGACCATGGGGATGATCAGCGTTTGCGCGCCGATATCCAAATACTGCTTGATCAGCTCCACCGAACCGGAGACGGGGCGCACGATGGGATGAACCGGATACGGTGCCATCGCCTGCAATTGCGACAGAACGCTGCGTGGATCATTGGGCGCATGCTCGCCGTCGATCACCAGGCAGTCGAAACCCGTGGTCGCCAGCAATTCAGCTGCGTAGGCATCGGCCAAGCCCACCCATAGTCCGATTTGCGGCTTGCCGCCCTGCAATGCCCGTTTAAAAGTATTGATCGTCAGTTCCATGATGGATCTCTCGTTCAGACAAAACGCATCGATATGCTGCCAAGCGGACCATAGTCGGCGTGCAGCACATCTCCGCGCACGGCGCCGGTCGGCCGCGTAAAGGAGCCGCCCAATATCACGTCTCCGGCACGTAAGGATTCGCCGTACGGAGCGATCTTGTTCGCCAGCCAGGCAATCCCGTTGGCGGGATGATTCAGCACCGCCGCCGCGATTCCGCTCTCCTCAATCACAGCGTTCTTGTAAAGCAGCGCCCCCACCCAGCGTAGATCGACGGCATCGGGCTTGACCGGCCGGCCGCCGATAACAATTCCGGCGTTGGCGGCGAAATCCGCGATAGTGTCGAATACCTTGCGCGGCGCCTTGGTTTCGCGGTCGAATTGCTCGATGCGGGCATCGATGATTTCCAGCGCCGGCGCCACGTAGTCGGTTGCGCGCAGTACATCGAACAGAGTTACGTGCGGACCCTGCAACGGCGCGCGCAATACGAACGCCAATTCCACTTCCACACGCGGGGCGATGAAACGCTCGAACGGAATGTCACTGCCGCTGGCAAAGAACATATCATCCATCAGCGGCGCATAGTCCGGCTCCGTAATCTGCGATGCCTGCTGCATCGCGCGCGAAGTGAGACCTATCTTTCGGCCCTGGATGCGGCGGCCGTCGGCGATCTCCAACCTAACCCATTCGCTTTGAATGGCGTAACCATCCTCGATGGTCATGCCGGCATGCTGGGCTGAGAAGTGCCGCAATTGAGTCCGCGTCTTGCGCGCATCGTACAGACGGCGCGCCAGCAATTGGATGGTGTCGGCAGGCAACATGGGGTTTTACTCCGCGCCGGGGGCGCTAGGATTTCTTGTAACGTGCGTGCAGGTTGTTGTACTTAAGGGTGCCGGCCTCGCTGAACTCGTTGAATTCAAGCGACAGTGCCAGGCCGCGCTGCGCATATAGTTCCGCAAAATGGGTCTTCATGATGTCGAACAGCCCATTACAGGTCGCGCGCTTGGCTGCGGCGCTGCGGCCCGCACCGATCTTTAGAATGGCGTGCACGAAACCGGCATCAACGGCCGCGCCGTCGGCTATGCAGAAATCCTCGCAAGCAATGGCCCGAACACGCACGCCCGCGGCAGGAAACACTGCGGCTCCATCGACGGACAACGCCGACATGAATTGCGACAACTTCCGGCACAGTTCACCGAATCGGCCCGCCTCGCGCAGATTCGCGCTGTATTCCAAAGTCATATGCGACATATATTAGTTACCGATGCTCATGTTGGCGATGGTGCAGCCCACCGAGAAAATTGGAATCGGCCGGTAGTATTGCAAGCGGCCCTGACCCCGCGCAGCAGCGGCGATGCTGATGAAAGTCCTGATTTCGAATCCACCCTGGCCGGCATCCCGGTAGGTTGCCTCGTCCGTGTAGGACAACATCGCCCCTTTGTCATTGGACTGCCAGCGTCGCAAGAACTCCCGATCCCATTGCTCGTTGATCTTGCCGGAGTCCGGCGTCGCCGGCCAATGCGAAATGCCGCCCGTGCCGATCATGGCGATGCGTTGCGGCACCTGATCCGCGGCGCGCCGCAGCGCCTCGCCCAAAGCCCACGCACGATGCAGCGGCGCCAGTGGCGGTCCCTGACAGTTGATGTTCACCGGGATGATGGGCAAATTGTACCGCGGCGTGAGGAAGCTCAACGGCACCATGACGCCATGATCGAATTTCCATTCCTCGGCGTACGCCAGATCCACGGTCTGCATGATCTCGCGTATCAACTGCTGCGACAGCGGCGCGTTCCCGGGAACGGCGGTGTGAGGAATGCCCAGCCATTTTGGATCTTCGATCGGACCTTCATAGCTCTCCGCCATGCCCATCGCGAAAGCAGGCATATTGTTCATGAAAAAATTGGCGAAGTGCTCGGCGGCGACTACGATCAGAGCATCCGGCTTTGAGGCGGCGAGATCGTCCGCCATGCCGCGATAGGCTCCATACAATTCCTCAGTGACAGCTCGATCGGCCATGTTCACGCGTCCGGTAATGCCGGGAGCGTGACTGCAAATACCCGCGAATACGAGACTCATACGTCGGCCACCTTCTCGTCCAGCCGTGTCGTCATGGCGTACACGCCGGCTCGAACCGGCCCGTGCCGGCCGACGCCGGCGCGCATCGCGGCGATATAGTCGACCCAGGACATGCCAAGCAATGCCGCGAAGTGCATCAGCAATTGCCCGTTCGCTCCCAGCACGTAGATCAGACCGATATCACCGGACTCGAGCGCGCCGCGCTCCTCGGGACTCAAGGCGTAGCGGTTCAGGACGTCCCGCATGTCTTCCTTGAATTGCCGCTGCAGGTCCCGGTCACGATTGATGTCGAATAGGAATTTCTGCATATGGTAGAGGCTCATGCTCATGCGCCCCAATGTGGAATGTGGTGCGAGCCCAGACTCACGCAGACATTCTTCGGCTCCAGAAACACCTCGTAGCTCCAAGTGCCGCCTTCCCGTCCGGTACCTGAGGCCTTGGTGCCGCCGAAGGGCTGTCGTAGGTCGCGCACATTCTGACTGTTGACGAAGCACATGCCGGCTTCGATGGCGGCGGCGACGCGGTGCGCCCGACCGAGATTCTCGCTCCAGACATAGCTGCTCAGGCCGTAGGCGATATCATTCGCCTTGGCGATGGCGTCAGCCTCGTCGGTAAAGGAAATCAGGCAGGCAACCGGTCCAAAGATTTCTTCTTGAGCGATGCGCATGCGGTTGTCGACATCGGCAAACACAGTCGGCAGAACGAAATTTCCCTTGCTCATCGCGGCGCCAATGTTCGGTGTATCCAGTCCGCCGCACATCAGAGTTGCCCCCTCCTTGGGCCCCATCTCGATGTACCGACGCACCTTCTCCAGGTGATTCACGCTGATCATGGGTCCGACCAGGGTCTTCTCGTCGACGGGATCGCCCACCGCAATGCGCCGCGCGCGCTCGGTGAATTTTCTAACGAACTCCGGATAAATTGATTTTTGCACCAGAATGCGTGAGCCCGCCGTGCAGCGCTCGCCATTGTTGGAGAAAATCATGAATATCGCGGCATCGAGAGCCCGCGCCAAATCTGCATCGTCGAAAACTACGAACGGACTTTTGCCGCCCAATTCCATCGAGAATTTTTTGAGACCCGCGGCCTTCACGATGCGGTTGCCCGTGGCCGTCGATCCCGTAAAGGAAATCGCGCGCACATCGGCATGCCGGCACAGGGGTTCACCCACTTCGGAGCCGTAGCCATGCACGATATTGAGCACACCGGCCGGAATGCCCGCCTCCATGGCCAACTCTCCGAGCCGCGCGGCCGACAGCGGCGCGAGCTCGCTCATTTTAAGTACGGCGGTATTGCCGAACGCCAGCGCGGGCGCAACCTTCCAGGTCGCCGTCATGAACGGAACGTTCCACGGCGAGATCAGCGCGCAGACGCCCACAGGGTGGAACAAGGTGTAGTTAAGGTGGGTGGGCGTGGGATAGGTGTGGCCATCCACGCGCACACACATCTCTGCGAAGTAATGAAAATTATCGGCCGAGCGCGGCACCAACTGCTTGGCTGTTTGCGCGATCACTTGACCGGTATCGTTGGTCTCGGTCAGCGCGATATCGGGCACATGCTGCGCGATCAAATCGCCGAGCTTGCGCAGCAGCGCTGCGCGCTCGCCGGCAGGCCGTCCCGCCCAGGCCGGAAACGCGGCTTTGGCGGATGCCACGGCGGCATCAACCTCACGCACGCCGCCCCGCGCCACCTCCGCTAGGACTGCTTGAGTGGCAGGATTGACCGTCTCGAAATATTCCGCGCCGGGGACTGCCGCGCCGTTGATCAAGTGTTGAATCTGCATGGATTGCGCCCTCAGCGTCCGAACACAACATCCGCCACGATGGTATTGACCAGCCTGCCCAGACCGTCAATCTCGCAGGCGACGACATCTCCCTCCATCACATTCACCACGCCCTCGGGAGTCCCGGTGAGAATGACATCGCCCGGCGACAACGTCATGAACGCACTGAGATATTCGATCAGGTAGGGGATGTCGAAAATCAAATCGCGGGTATTTCCTTGCTGCTTGAGTTGACCGTTGACATAGGTTCGAAGCCCCAGCTGCGCAGGATCCGCGACGTCGGCCGAATCGACGAACCAGGGCCCCAGGACGGTGCCGCCGTCGCGATTCTTGACGCGCAAATTCGGGCGATACCAGTTCTCCAGATAATCGCGTATGGCGTAATCGTTGGCGATGCAATATCCCGCCACATGATCCATTGCGTGCGCGCGCGCGACCTGTCTGGCCTCGGCACCGATAACCACGGCGAGCTCGCACTCATAGTGCATGAAATTCACGCCGGCGGGCCGCCGCGTCATCCCACGATGGCCAAGCAAGGTGCCGGGGCCTTTGAGAAATACCAACGGCTCCTGCTGGGCGTTGAACGCCAATTCCTTGGCGTGGTCGGCGTAGTTCAGTCCGAGCGCAATCACCGTGCCGACCTCGAACGGCGGTAGCCACACCACGTCCTCGGCAGCCACCATTCGTCCGTCCGCCAGCCGCAGGCGCTCGCGATCCGGATCTTCAGCGCCCGCCCCTTGGGCGCGGTCAGCCCCGGCGATGGGAACGGCCTCGTGGATGGCCCCGGAATAGGCTACTCGCGCGCGCATCATGGGACGGCACCCAAGAAGGGGATTCTCAGACTGCCCAAACCATCAATGCCGATCGTGGCCGTTTGATTCGGGCGCACCCGCGGGGCCGGCGCCGCAGACCCCAGCGCCAGCACGTCCCCGGGCGCCAATGTCATGAAGTCGGTCACGTCCGCGAGCAGGCGAGCGGCCGGACGAATCAGATCGGCGGTGCTGGCCGTTTGTGCCAAAACGCCGTCAACGTGGATGCGGAGCATGAGCGCGTCGCAATTCGCGACGGCGGCTCGGGCCGTAACCGCCGGCCCCAGAGGACAAAACCCATCCCGTGCTTTGAACCGAACCGATGGCCGGTGAAGATTCGAGTGGGGGACACTTACATCGGCGACGATGAGGTAGCCCGCCACGAAGTCCAGTGCCTGAGATTCGGATACCTTGCATGCAGTCCGGCCGATCACCAGGCCAAGACAGGCGCCGACCTCGAGCTCGGGCGTCTCAAGAGGGATTCTCACGGGATCGCCCGATAAAGACAGGGTATTACGCGGCTTGATATACAGAATGGGAGCAATCGGCGGGGCCTTGTAGGGCAGTTGATTGGCCGACTCGCCGAGCGCCGCCAACACGGAGCGGTGATTCAGCAGGGCACCGTAGACCGTACCGCTCAGCCGATAGGGATATACGTCGAATGGCATCGAAAGGCAGCCCGCCGTGGCCGGCACGTGCTCAACCATATGAATATTATCCAACACTATTCACTAATATATTAGTAATATTGCCATGTAATCGGCGCCGTGACCAGTGCGTCGCTCTGAGGACAGGTATTGCATCCAAAATCGGGTAAATTGCGCCACCGCAATCTTCCATTGCTGCTGTTGCAGGCGCGCGAGCTAGTGATCGCCCATTTCAGGCCCATTCTCAATGAGCACGGCATCACGGAACAGCAGTGGCGAATCGTACGCGCACTGATCGACACCGGTCCCATGGAGCAGCGAGAGATCGGCGAGCTATGCCGCATATCCAGTCCCAGCCTGGCCGGCGTTTTGTCGCGCATGCAGCAAGTCGGCTACATCAAGCGCAAGCGCCTCGAACGGGATCAGCGCAGGTTGATGGTTTCGCTGACCCCGCGCAGCCGCGCGCTGAGCGCCCGCATGGCCCCGCAAATCGAGGCGACCTACCGCCGCATCGAATCCGTCATCGGCGCCGAATTTTCGACCCGATTCTACGGAGCACTCGATGAACTCATCGGTGCATTGACACCGGACCGCGACTACAATCACAGCTCATAGCCAGCGGAGAATAACGATGAACTGTTTCGGAAAGAAGGCATTGGCGGGCGGAGTGGTACTGCTCATGGGTCTGGGCGCCAGCCTCGCGGCGGCCGCGTCATCGGACTGGCACGCAACCGTCCGCGCCCTCGCCGCGAAGCATTTCAAGAATCCTGCCTGGGGCTACTCGCACTGTATGCGCGACTACGCCTTGGCGCGAGAATTGGCTGCCGCAGATCACATCACTCTCGACGACGATGTTTTGTTCGCGGCATCCTTTCTGCACGACATGGCGGCCTTTCCGCCCTGGGAAAAGGCCAAGCTCGATCACTCCGACGTGGCCGCGGACATCGTCGATACCATCCTCAAGGATACAGGATTTCCGATGACGAAGATCGATGCCGTTCGCGGTGCGATTCGCACGCATATGTATTATCGAGATCCGATCGGCCCCGAGGCCTTGTACCTGCATGATGCGGATGCGCTCGATTGGCTGGGCGCGATAGGCGTGGCGCGCATCACGGCGCTTGTCGATCCGAATGGCGCAGCACCCGACGGACCCAAGGGCGTGGCCATGATCGAGGACAATCTAAAGAATGTGCCGGCGCGAGTGTTGTCCCCCGCGGGCCGGGGTCGGGTGGCATTGCGCAAGGCCGAAACGGAACAATATTTGAAGGATTTACGGCGCGAAACGGAGAATCTGCACACGTTGTAGCGGCACACAGGTAGTCAGCGAGACAAGGTAAAGCACGCGCCTATTTGGTCGAAATGCGATGAATCGGGTCTATCCAATACACCTCTTCCACCCGCTCCGCGGCGTCTATATTGAGATTCACGACCACCGCATCGTTGTCGCTGCGCACCAGTACGCATTCCAGCGGCGAGTCGCTCGACCGGTTGATCTCCTGATGCGGCACATAGGGCGGCACGAAGATGAAATCCCCGGCATCGGCTTCGGCAACGAACTCGAGCCGGTCACCCCAGCGCATCCGCGCCACGCCCCGCACCACGTAGATGACGCTCTCCAGTGCGCCATGATGGTGGGCTCCGGTCTTGGCGTTCGGCTGAATGGTCACGGTCCCCGCCCAAATCTTTTGCGCACCACGGGCGGAATTGATGGCCGCGGCGCGCAGCATTCCGGGCGTTTGCGGTGTATTGGCGTCCAGCCGGTCGCTCTTGATGACCTTGACGCCGTCGAGACGCCAATCGGGTACTCGTGAATCTGTCATAGCCTCTCATCATAGCCCGCAAGCGCCTTGATCAGCACGTCCCAGTAGGTCAACGCTCTGTAGAACTCGTCCACCCGGATCCGCTCGTTGAGTCCGTGCGCGAACCCCTCGCTGTCCTTGATGAAAACGCCGCCCACGCCATAGGTGGGTATCCCGGCGTTGCGATACACGGCGCCGTCGGTGGCATAGGCCGCCTGAGTCGGAACCACTGGCGTACCCGGAGCTGCCGCCGCAACGGCTTTCGCGACCGCCGCCATGACATCGGCGCGCATTGGCGATGCGTCCGATACCAACGCATCGTAGCCCTGCCGGACCTCAACCTGGGCGCCCACCAGACCCTGCAAGGTCTTCTGTACGTCGGCCGCACTGGTCCCCGGGAAAATCCGGCAATTGATAGTGGCCGTCGCCGACTGCGGCAGGGCATTTTCCGCGTGGCCGCCGTTCAACATGGTGGCCACGCAGGTGGTGCGAATCCGCCCCACATAGGCTGGATTCTTCGCAATCTCCGCCGCTGCCGCGGCATTGCCCGGCTGCGCAGCGAAACGCGCCATCGCCTCGCCCAGCGGTCCCTTGGTGACTCCGCTCGCGGCCTTGAAATCTGCCAGCGTCCATTCATTCCACTTCAGCGGAAATTCGTACTTTTGAACCGCCTTGAGCGCATCAGCCAACTCATAGATCGCGTTGTCCGGGCGCGGCTGCGAGCTGTGGCCGCCGGGATTGTGCGTGGTAAGCAGAAATTGAGCCGAGCTCTTCTCGGCGCCTTGGACGTAGTAAAGGAGCGGCTTGGACGTGTCATCGGCAAGTACGCCGCCGCCGCCGTCGCCATTGAGCGCGAATTCCGCATCGACAAGGTCGCGATGTGTGGTGACGAGATCCCTGGCCGTTGCCTGCGCGGTCTCTTCATCGCCGCTGAAGGCGATGATGAGATCGCGGGCGGGAACGAATCCCTCCGCCTTGAGCCGCAGGAACGTGGCGGTCAACAATGCGACTTCCTGCTTGACGTCTGATGTGCCGCGGCCGAAAAAGAATCCGTCCTCCTCGATCAGACGATAAGGATCCCTCTGCCAATCGCCGCGCTTGGCGGTGACCACGTCCATGTGAGCGATGAATACGATCGGTCGACCACCCTTGCCACTGCCCCGGTAGCGGACGACCAACGAAGCGGTTTCCCCCAGCGGCAGGATGTGTATATCCGCGGCAGGAAAGCCGCCGGCTTTGAATCGCTCAGCGAGATATTTGGCGACCAGCGGAACTTTACCCTTACCTAACGAACTCTCGATGCCGATGATGTTGGCGAATATATCTCGCGCTTCGACGCGCACCGGCTCCGGCGCAGCGGGCACACTCGCACTCGGTGCCGCGGCGCTCATTGCCGCCGCGCTCAAAGTCACCGCACTCAAGCCCATTCCCAGCTTGCGCAAATTCATTGTTTTCATTGCAGTCACTTCGCTCTTTTTCTACGAGACCTGCGAGAATAGCTGAACCGTATGCCCGCCATCGCGAAAATTCCATTTTGGGCCATCGCCACGCCGATCTTCGCGGTGACCGTGTTGCTGGTTGCCTATCTCGGATTCGGCTCGGGGGGCGTGATCCTGGCTTTCGTGGCCGCCGCTCTGCCCGGCAGCGTATTCGCGGCAGTCCATCATGCGGAAGTGGTCGCTCATCGCGTCGGCGAACCCTACGGGACGCTGGTGCTGGCGCTGGCCGTGACGCTGATCGAGGTTGCGCTCATCGTCTCGTTGATGGCTGCCGGCGGAGAGGAAGCGGCAGGGTTGGCACGCGACACCGTGTTCGCGGCCGTCATGATCATTTTGAACGGCATCATTGGCATCTCGCTGTTAGTCGGGGGCGTGAGGCACCGCCAGCAGAATTTCAGCCTCGACGGCGTCAGCGCGGCACTGGTCGCCTTGGGTGCCATTGTCGTCATGACTCTGGTGTTCCCCAACTATACGGTGACGACGCCCGGGCCCTACTACTCCGAGAGCCAACTGATTCTCATCGCCATCGTCACGCTCGTGGTGTACGGCGCGTTTATTTTCACGCAGACAATCGGCCACCGGCAGTTCTTTCTGGAAGATGACGATGTGGAAAAACCGGCGCATCGGGCGGTCCCGCCCAACAACGCGATGACAGCCTGGAGCTCGATTTTCTTGATGGTGTGCTTGGTGACGGTCGTGCTGCTCGCCAAGAAATTGGCCCCGGCCCTGGAAGCCACCGTCACTCGACTGGGCGCTCCGAATGCGTTGGTCGGAGTGATCATCGCGGGAATCGTTTTGCTGCCCGAGGGACTCGCGGCATTGCGGGCGGCGCGCGCCAATCATCTGCAGAGCAGCCTCAATCTGGCCCTGGGATCCGCCCTCGCCAGCATCGGCCTGACGATTCCCGTGGTCAGTTTCCTGTCGATCTACATGCACACCCACCTGCGGCTTGGGATAGACAACAAGGCGACGCTGCTGCTTATGCTGTCGTTATTCGTCGCCTCGCTGGTGCTGCGAACCGGGCGGACCATCATTCTGCACGGCATCGTCCTGCTGACGATCTTCGTCGTCTATTTGTTTACCACCGTCGTCCCGTAGATTGCACGCGCCCGGGCCCAGATTCGCCCGGGTCAGCTTCGCGCAGCTACTTCGTCGATGTGCTTGAGCAGATCTGCCGGATCCTCATATACGCGAAAAGCGCCTGCACGCGCCAATTCCTCTTCGCCGTAACCGCCGGACAACAATCCGACGCCGAGTCCGCGTGCGCGCTGGGCGGCGATCATGTCCCAAATGCTGTCGCCGAGAATCAGCGAGTCGCGAATATCGACGCCGAGACGTTCCGCCGCCGTGAGAAACAGATCCGGATCGGGTTTGGCGTATTTGACCTGATCCCGGGTGACCACCGGCACCTTGGCCGGATCGACGCCGAGAGCGGCAAGATTATGTCCGGCAGTCTCCATGCGTCCGCTCGTTGCGATCGCCCAGGGAGTGCCTTGATCCGTCAGGTAGTCGAGCAATTCGCGCGCACCGGGCAGCGGCTGCACACTGGAGGACAGCGCGCGGTACGCCTCAGCATGGCGCAGCCGCAGGCGCTCCAGGCGCTCGGGCGTATTGTCGAATCCGGTTTCTCGCAGCAGGATGTTTGTAAACAGGCCGCCGCTCATGCCGATCTTGCGATGGATGCGCCATACCGACAGAGGAATGCCTTCTTGATCCAGGGAGGATTTCCAGGCGAGCACGTGCTGGTACACGCTGTCGATGAGAGTGCCGTCCAGGTCGAAGAGAAATGCGGTTTTCTTGCGTGTCATACTGCCGCAGTATGCCGCGCCGCCGGCCCGGCTGCTGGCCGATTTGGGGCGCGGCGTTCAAGGAACCCGCCTGTACGCCGGGGATTCGGTAAGATGCGCAGAGGATAGGGGGAAACATTGATGAAACACATCTTGATGGCCTCATTCGTACTCGCGCTGAGCATGGGCGCGGGTATGGTCCAGGCCGACAATCAAAAGCTGCGCATCATCAGCTGGGCCGATTACGTACCCGCCGACCTGATCGCCGCATTCAAGAAAGAAACCGGCATCGACGTCGAACTGACCCTGTCGAACAACGAGGAAATGATCTCGAAGCTGCGTGCGACGGGCGGCGCGGGCTACGACCTGGCGCAGCCTTCTCAGGACCGTATATTGGCCGCGCAGCGCGAATTCGGAATCTACAAGCCCATCGATACCATCAAGCTCAAGTTGGAGCAGTTCCAGCCCGAGTTTTTGAGCATCGTGCGCAAGAACACCACCCTCGATGGCAAGCTCTACGGATTGCCATACCTGTGGGGAACCGACGGTCTCGTGGTGAACAGCAAGCGCACCAAAATCGCCGACTATCCCGATCTTTGCAGACCCGACCTGAAGGGCAAGACTGCCGTTCGCCTGAGGCGCCCGACGTTGATGGCATTCGCATTCGCCGCGGGCAAGGATCCTTTCGCGCTCTACGGCGACACCAAGGCTTATGGGGCCCTGATGGACCAAGTCGGTGCCGCGCTGATCGCCTGCAAGGCAAACTTCAAATTCTTCTACGACAACAAGGATCAGCTGCTCAACGGCATTCGTTCCGGTGAAGTCGTCGCGGCCATGATGTGGGATACCGGCGGATGGACGCTTAATCGCAGCGATCCCGATATTCAATTCGTCGTGCCCCGATCCGGCGCCCTTGGATGGCTCGACACCTTTGCGCTGCCCGCCCGCGGCCGCAACGATGCCGCCGCGTACGCGTGGATCAATTTCACGATGCGCCCGGAAAATGCCGCCCGCGTCATCAAGTCGGTGGGTAGCTTTTCTGCCGCCATGAATACGGCACCGCTCATCGACCCGCGCCTCAAGGCGCAATTCGCCGCGGCCTTTCCCAACAACGACCTAAAGGGCATCCATTGGTATCCGGCCATTCCCCCCGGGCTGGAGGAAATGGAAGGGCGGGTGCTCGACCGCGTAAAGGCCGCCAATTGAGCACTCCGGATTTGGTGGCGGACGCCGTCGTGAAGCGATTCGCGGACCACGTTGCCGTCGATTCTCTGTCGTTCACGGTCGAACGCGGCAGTTTTTTTTCCATTCTGGGTCCGTCGGGCTGCGGCAAGACCACCCTGCTGCGCATGATTGCCGGATTCATCGCGCCGGACAGCGGCGACATCGCCATCGGCGGCAAGAGCATGCAAGGTGTGGCACCGAACCGTCGTCCGGTGAACATGGTGTTTCAGCAGCTGGCGCTGTTCCCCATGATGTCGGTGGGCGAGAACGTTGCCTTTGGGCTGGCACGGCGCGGCATGGGCCGGGCAGAACGAGTGAAACGCAGCATCGCCATGCTCGAGCGCGTGGGCTTGGGCAGCGCCGCAGATAAGCGCGTCGACGAGCTGTCGGGCGGCCAACGGCAACGCGTCGCCATCGCGCGCAGCCTGGTGCTCGAGCCGACTCTGCTGCTGCTGGACGAACCCTTGGGGGCTCTCGACTTGAAACTGCGCGAGCACATGAAAATCGAGCTCAAGCAGCTGCAGGCGTCCTTCGGCACGACTTTCGTCTACATTACGCACGATCAGTCCGAGGCACTGGTTCTTTCCGATCACGTCGGCGTGATGAGCCATGGGCGGTTCGAGCAATTGGGCACCCCTCAGGATCTGTATTACCGGCCGCAGACCCCGTTTGTCGCGGGCTTCGTCGGCGCGAACAATCGCATTGTGGGACGAACCACCGAAACGGACGGCGCAGTCGCCGAGATCGCAACCACGGACGGATGGGTGGTGCGCGCGCTCAAATCCGGCGCCATTGCCACGGGCGATGCCGTGGAGGTGTTCGTGCGGCCGGAAGTTGCCATCCTGGCGCGCAGCGCAGCGGAATTGCCGCCGGGCCAACCGCATCACGCCGGTGATGTGCAGAGCGTGCTGTTCGACGGGGCGAATTCGGCGGTTCTATTGCAGGAAGCGCGCTCGCGCCGCGAGTTTCGCATAGCCCTGCCGCAGACCGGACAGTTCTCCGATCTGAAGCCGCAAGAGAAAGTCATGTTCAGCTTCGATCCTTCGCGGGCGGTCTGTTTCCCGGCGCGCACCGGTGCGTGACTCTCGCTGGCACGGGCGGCTCGCGCTGGGCCTGCTGCTCGCACCCGCCCTGCTGTGGCTCGGCGCACTGATCGTCTTGCCCCACGTGGATCTTGCCGTACTGTCCTTCCGCGAGCGAACCGGTCCCCGCGTGTACACACCCAGTCTGGCTCAGTACAAGACCTTCTTCGCGGAACCATTGTATTGGCATGTGTTCGTGCGCACGGCAATCATGTCGGTGATCGCGACTTTCCTGACGCTGCTGCTCGCATTTCCGATCGCCTGGATCATTGCCAAGCTGGCGCGCGGCCGAGCCGGCTCTCTGCTGTTCATCATTTGCCTGATCCCGTTTTGGGTCAGCGAAACAGTGCGCACGCTGGGTTGGATGATCCTGCTGCGGGAGTCCGGAGTTTTACCTGCCTTGCTGGTAAAGCTCGGACTGACGGCGGTCCCGGTAGAGCTCTTGTATCGCGACGCCACCATCCTGGTGGGTCTGGTGTACACCTCTCTGCTTTTCATGGTGGTGCCCCTGGTATCGAGCCTTGAGAGCCTGGACAATTCACTGATCGAGGCAGCCTATGACCTGGGGGCCGGCGGATTCTCGATTCTGCGCACCATCGTCATCCCGCACGCCGCGCCGGGCATCACCGCCGGATGCATCGTGGTGTTCATGCTCACCCTCGGCAATTACCTGACGCCCACATTGCTCGGCGGCAAGAACTCCCAGTGGTTCACCGAGCAGATCTATACCCAGTTCATCACGCGCTTCAATTGGGAACAGGGCGCTGCCTTCGGTTTCCTCTTGCTCGGACTATCCACCGCGCTCGTGATGCTCGGCCTGAGGGCCAGCGGCCAGCGCTTCGGCGACGTCATGAGGCGAACTTGATTCCCTCCCTGCCGCGCCCCGCTTGGCTGCGTACCGCCACCGCCGCCTATCTGATCGCCTTTCTTGCCTTCCTATTTCTACCGTTGATTGTGGTCGCGGTGTTCGCTTTCAACGACGCGCCCTACCCCGCTCCTCCCTGGCGTGGTTTCACTCTCGACTGGTTTCTCGGCAATTCAAGTTCAGGCCGCACCGGCCTTTTCGCCGACAGTGAATTGCTGGGGAGCATTTGGACCAGCTGCATCGTGGCCGCCTGCGTGACGGTATTGTCGGCGATTGTCGGAATGACCAACGCCTTTCTCATCGAGCGCGGACGCTTCCCAGGCAAGCAGGTGTTGTCGATCTTGATGCTGGCGCCGCTGGTCATCCCGGGAGTCATCCTCGGCATTTCCATACTCGCATTCGCCAGCCGCGTCGCCGACTTTGCCGACGACACCTTGGGTCTGGAACTCGATTTTCTCCGACCAGGACTGCCCTTGGTCGTTCTCGGCCAGTTCTCCTACATCGCCACCATAGCGACCCTGACCATCAGCGCACGGCTGCGCCGTTTCGACCGTACTCTCGAGGAAGCAGCTCTCAATCTCGGCGCTTCCAAGGCCGCCGTGTTTCGAACCATCCTGCTGCCCTATCTGCGTCCCGCCCTGCTGGGCTCCGCGGCCATCTCCTTTCTCATGTCGTTCGCCGACTTCAACACCACCCTGATGCTGGTGGGCGCGGATACGCCGTTGACCGTGATGATGTATGGCCGCATGCGCGAGGGCGCGACTCCGGTGCTGAATGCGGTCAGTTTGTTTCTCATGATCGCATCCGTGGTTTTGGCGCTGACTCTGCTGCGTCGAGGCGGATCCCCGAGGCCTAAGCCGGACGAGTGACGGCGTCAACCGTCGAAGAATTTCGTGATGTGATCTTTTTGGAATCGGACTGCGCCCGCATCCTGCGGAGATACACTGTGAATTCTGGTGCCGCCGTCTCGCAGCCGCCGTATCCCGATGACGCCGCCGATCACAGCGGAGCGATACTCCATGAGCTTGAGCCCCATGCCGGCGCCGCGAGCAACACTCTCAGGAATGCCTACGCCGTCGTCAGTGATCGATAGCGATACCCAGTTTCGATTGGACCGCAGAGTGACGACTATCGACCGAGCGCGCCCGTGTCGAACCGCGTTATTCATCGCCTCCTGCACGATCAGATAGAGGTGGGCGGCGGCGGATTCGCCTATAACCAGCGGCGATCGGATGGACAAGCGCAATCGCACATCGATGTCGTAGCTGTCCCGCGACCAGCGGATGAGAGTTTGCAGGGCGGGTAGCAGGCCGCCGCGTTCGAGCGTCACCGGCGAAATGCCCAACGCCATCTTGCGGGAGCTTTGAATGGCATGATTCACGAGAGCGATGATCTCGTTGATTTCGGGCCCGGCATCGAATGTGGCGCCGGCCACACGCTTCGCCAGACTGCGCAACATGAGGGAAATGCCGGTCAGTTCCTGACCGAGCCCATCATGCAGGTCAGCCCCTAAGCGCCGGCGTTCTTGATTGGCGATTTCGACTATTTGCGACTCCAGCTGCTTGCGTTCGGAAACGTCCTGCACCACGACGAGAATTCTCTTCTCGCCGTTGAGCTCGATTTCCGCGGACAACACCTCGCCTGCGAATTGGCTGCCGTCGGGCCGGCGAAACAGCGTGTCGCGCTTGCCGCCGCGGTTGTGCAATTCCAGCAACCCCTCCAGTGCCGCGCTCGGCGACTGGATCTGCCTGCTATTGAACAGCTCCAGCAGTGACATCCCGGACAATTCGTCGGACTTTCGGCCGAACATGTGATCGAGCGCGGGGTTCGTGAAGACGATGTGACCGTCCAGAGTGACAAGAACCACACCCTCGCGCATGGTCTCCAAGATCATGGCTTGAGTGCGCAACATTTGCTCGGCGCGGCGCCTCGAATCTACGTCGATGCAGGCGCCGACGATACGTACCGCCTGTCCGGCGCCATTGCGCTCGATCACTCTGGTGCGCACGTTGACCCAGCGCCATTCTCCGGACGATGAAAGAATCCGATAGTCGCTTTCCGCGGAGTTTCTCCCGTCGTGGATGAGCGCATGATCCTCGGCCGCATATTTCTGGCGATCCAGAGGATGCACCCGATCTATCCATTGGTCGCGCCGGACCGTGTGCATCGCGCAGTCCATTCCATACCGGCTCGGCCAATCAGAAAGCCACAGCAGCGAATCGTTATCGAGCTTCCAATCCCACAGCCCAAGATCGGCGCCCCAGATGGCGGCCTCGAGCCGTGCCTCACTGTCGCGCAGCGCGAGTTCCACGTGCTTGCGCGAATCGACATCGAAGGTCACGCCGGCGACGCGAATGGCGCGCCCCGATACATCGCGGGACGTGGCGCGGCCGCGGCTCAGGAACCATCGCCAGTGTCCTTTTACCGTGCGCAGCCTATATTCCGTCTCGAAGGTATCGCTCCGGCCCTCGATCAGCGCCAAGTATCTGTCCGAGTACGAAGGGAAATCCTCGGGGTGAACCTGCACATTCCAGTGCTCCGTGTGGCCCGCCCCCGAGCACGGATCCAGACCGACTTCAGCGCACCAGTCATTCCACCAATGCACGGTGTCGGCGGGCAGATCATGATCCCACATGCCGACACTGGTCGCCCAAACGGTATGCGCCAGCCGCGACTCGCTGCGCTCTAGGGCGGTCGCGGAATTGTGCCGCTCATCCACGTCGAGGCACAGCCCCACCATGCGCAGGGGCCGTCCCGTCGAGTCGCGCTCGATGATGCGGCCCCGCTCCTGTATCCACACCCATTCATCGTCGTGATTGCGCAGCCGATATTCGACATCGTAGGGCGGTGCACCGTCCATATGCCGGGTCAGCGCTTCCCGGTATGCAGGCACATCTTCGGGATGTATTCGCGACGACCAGAGCTGCTCATGACCGCTGCCGGAGAATGCCGTTAACTGTGCGTGTTCGCACCAATCGTTGATCCAGTTGAGCCGATCATTGACGATATCCCAATCCCAAAGGCCGATTTCGGTGCCCCAAAGAGCCAGTTCCGCGGCCGGCTCATTGCACCTGGCGTCGATGAACGACCAAATGACGCGGTGGCCGTCATGTCGCTCCACGCGGCGCAAAACTGCAATTGCGCCAAACCTTCCCCTGTAACAGCGCACGCGGCAACGCAGCTCGTTGTGGGTCGCAAGCGCGCTCCAGTGCAATCTCTCCATTTCATTGTCGGCGCCGCCGTCCAGCAGCCTGAATATTGATATTCCCCGCAGATCATCGGCGTGTTGCACCAGCATCTGCGAGAGCGCCGGATTGCAGTATTCCAGGTTGCCTTCGGCCGAGGTCACGGCAATGCCCGCGCCAATCAGGTCAAACAAAGCCCATGGTGCGCCGGCACCAGGCTCCTCGGCGTTCGCTAAGTCAGCCAAAACCTTCATGTGACCGCTCAGTTCCCGTTGTTCTTAGTCATCACTGGCGGGGAGCCTATCATCTACGAACGCAGTTCGGGAAAGGCAAAATTCTAGCCGCCAATTCAAGGAATGCAGTCCGCCGGCCGGCGAATGCCGGGTAATCGAGAAGTCGGGTTGTACCCTAGGCGGCTGCGCCCAGGATCTCGACCAACTGAACCCGCCGGTCTATGGTTGCGGATTCGAATTCCGAGCTGATGGTCGTCAAATCCTTCTCGTCACGGGCGCTGACGACCTTGATGAGACAGGCTCGATCACGGCCGCGGCGCTTGGCTTCGTATAGCGCCTTGTCGACCAGGCTGATGGCGCTGTCCAGCGAGATATCGGTGTCGGCGCCGGCCATCGGGAAACTGGCATAGCCGATGGAAATCGTGCAGCGAATCATATGGCCGTTCCACAAGACGGGATCGCGGCGCACGGCTTGCAACAGCCTCGCCGCGGTCATATCCGCCTGTGTCGGCGACATGGGCCCGAGCACCGCCAAGAACTCCTCCCCGCCCCACCGAACGAGCTTGTCATTTTCGCGTAGCGCTGCCGACAGGCGCTGGCTCATCGCCGCCAGCACGGCGTCGCCTGCCGGATGACCGAAGGTGTCGTTGATGCGCTTGAAGTGATCGAGATCCGCCAACAATACGCAGCCGCCTACCGGCCGGCCCCCGTCTACGGCCAGAACGCGCTCGTTGAAATAGCGCCGATTCGACAGACCTGTGAGCGGGTCATGCTCGCTGCTGAAGCGCAGCTTCTCGTTCACCTTGCTCACCCGGGCGAATGCCCATACGAGAGCGGCACAGATGAATGCGATGAATAAGGCGCCGGCGAGAATCAATTGCTGGCGCAGCCGCTGGCCACGCATTTCAGAGACCTTGAGCGCATTGTCCCGCCGCAGCAGCTCGAGTTCGCGGGCCTTGCGCTCGTCGTCGAATTGCGCAGAGAGCTCGAGAAACGCACGTTGCCGCGTATTCGTCATGAATTTTTCGCTGATCGCGTCGTAGCGGTGATACACCTGGATCGCCATCATCAAGTAGCCCGCATGTTCCAGCGCATCCGCGTATTCGCGCAGCAACTCCTTGGCGTCCAACAGGTCGCTGCCGGCGAGCGCTTCGGTGATCGCCCCTTCAGCAAGCTTCTCCCCCTCCTTGATGCTGCCGAGCCCGATATATGCCAGACCCTCATTGAACAGCGTGACCTGCTCGTCGTCGTGTTGATTGGTACGCAACATGATAGGCAGTGCTTCTTTGGAATACTTGAGCGATTCGGCAAAGTCGCGTGACTTCAAATAAGAATCGCCGAGATTGAGCAATGCCAGTTGGATCCATTTGCTGCTTCCCGATCCCTTGGCGTGCTCGAGGCCCGCCAACGAAGCGCGGCGCTCCTCGGTTCGATCGCCGCGTCGATCCGCGATGTCGGCTTGGCGCTCTTCGGTCTCCACGAGGGACGTCTCATCGCCCAACTTCGTCGCGATGGTGCGTGCCGAGCGCAATTCGGCCATGGCGCGATCGAAGTTACCACTGTCAGTATAGATGCGGGCAAGCGAGAGTCTCGCGTGAACGGTACGCAGCTCGTCGTGCATCTTATTGGCCAGATCCAACGCCTGCTCCAAGAAAGGCAGTGCGGCTTCGTCCTGACCTAAAATTCGCAGCACATGGCCGCGTAGCGACAACACGCGATAGCGCTCCGTGTCGCTGTGGATCGCACTGATCTCGATGCCCTTCAGTTCAGCCTCGGCAGCAGCATATTGATTGTGCTGCCGCGCTGCATAGGCCCGCACGAACATCCCGGCTCGAACCGCGGATTCATTGCCCTCGCCGGCGATGGTTTCCAAACGCCGCTCGACCGCATACACGTCTTGGTCGCGCGTGCTATCCGCGTAGATCATCGCGCGAATCTCGAGCATGTCGATTTCCGCGGCCACGGATTCGGCGGCCAATGGCGTGGCAGCATCGACCATCTGCGCCGCGCGCTCCGGATCCGACCACTCGAGCATTTCCAATTGATCGGCGAACGTCGACTCGGCCACGGCGGCGCCAGACATGGCTACCGACATGAAAATAGCCGTGATCAACGCGAGATTGTTAGCTTTTCGCATATCCGACCGGCATTAGACCGCAGTGCAGCACCACATAGACTGCATTTTTGTCACGTTCGAACAGAAACTGCCGTGATGAAGGTCATCTCTTAGGTGTAATCCGGGGTTTTACCGCTTAGTTGAAATCAAAGACTGTGACGTAGGTTCTCGCAACACCGCTATGCGCCGCAAGTCGTATCCCCGGTGCCGCACGCCGGTTAATCGTCGAAGGCTGCGTACACCAGGTTGCGGAATAAGTTGCGAAAATACTGACGCTGGCCCGGCGCTTGAATGAGCATCAGCGCAAACAGCTGTTCTGCAGGATCCACCCAGAACGTGGTACCGGCAAGGCCGCCCCAAAAGTACTCACCGACCGAACCCGGGTCCGAGGCGATGCCGGCGTGCATGCGCACGGCAAAGCCGAGACCGAATCCATATCCCGGGAGTAGAAGATCAGGTGCCCCGGTGATCGCTCCGAGATGATCAGCGGTCATGAGTTCGATCGTTTTGCGGCTCAGCAGACGACACCCCTCGAGCGTTCCTCCATTCAGCAGCATTTGCAGAAAGCGCGCGTAATCGACTGCCGTAGATACCAGGCCGCCCCCGCCGGACTCAAAATTCGGTGCATTGCGGACCTCCAACAGTTGCACCGTTGCGCCGCCGTCCGGATCCTTGGCAAAGGCCTGTGCCAGACGTGAATGGTCGCGCTCCGGTACGTGAAATGCCGTGTCGACCATGCCGAGCGGCGCCAGAACGCGCTGCTCAAAGAACTCGCTCAGTCGTTGGCCCGACAACACTTCGATGAGACGGCCGACGACATCCGTAGAACGGCTGTACTCCCACCGCGTTCCTGGCTGATGCAGCAGGGGCATATTGCCCAAAGTGGCGACTTGATCGGCATTGCTTTGCGAGCGGCCATACACTTTCGCACTCATGTACATTTTTTGTACAGGCCCGGGGCCGCGGAACTCGTAGGTGAGTCCCGATGTATGACGCAGTAAGTCCTGGATGGTGATGGCGCGTCCCAGCGGTTCGCGCCCAAGGTCTCCCCGGCTATCCACGGCCACGGCCATCGCCGAGAACTCCGGAAGAAATTTCTCGATCGGATCGCTCAGCAGGAACTTCCCTTCCTCCCATAGCATCATCGCCGCCACCGAGGTAATGGGTTTGGTCATGGAGTAGATTCGAAAAATCGCATCATTCGCCATCGGCGCCCCGCTCGCAGGATCGCGCAACCCATAGCTCTCGAACAGAGCAAGGCGTCCACGGCGCGCGACGAGCGCTACGGCGCCGGGCACGCGCCCTCGATCGACTTCGCCCCTGAGTACCGCCCCCAGGCCCGCCAGGCGAGTCGACGACAAGCCGATCTCCTCGGGTACCGCCCGCGGGAATGGGAGCGATGTCACGGCACGGGGCTCGACTGCAGCAGTTCCAAGCCGGCGGCATGATTGCGTTGAAAGCCCTTCCACACGGTGAACGGCGCCGTGCCGGGACTGTACGCATCGTAGGCAAGCGGCGGGGTGGTGACCGGCCACACACCGACGGAGGACTCGCTCACCGAGACGTCGAGGTAGGCGGCACGGCTGGTATCGCCTTTGAGATGCAGGTCCAGAAACGCCGTGATGAAGTGCGCATTGATGGCGTTGATGCGCTCCTTGCGCCAAACGGGATCCTCGAACCAATCTTGGTCCCACAGCTTGCGCCGCATGGAGTCGGGCGCCGGGCCCAAGCCGATGGCGTGTCCGCCGCCTTTGAATGTCAGCAGGTATCGATGTGCGCCGCTTGCCAGATCGAAAATAGCGCGCGCGCCGGTCGCGTAGTCCACCGTTCTATCCTCATTGCCGGCGATGAGCAGTAGCGGCGCAACGATGCCGCGCATGCCCTCCGCCCCCCAGGACGCGAGCGACCCGCCACCGGCGGGTGAAATGGCCACGACTGCTCGCAAGCCCCGAACCTTGAGCGAATCGCTCATCGCGCCCCCGCGCGCAAATGGCAGCATTAATCCACCGGGCACGCGCTTGACGGCGCCGCCGTCCGGATCGAGAGTCGCGCCGGCCACGGTCAGAACACCGTAGCCGCCCATGGAGTATCCGATCAAGGCGGTACGTTCCGGGTCCACAAAATAATCCGCGCCGAGCATGCTCTGCAGACTCTGTGCAACGAAGGCGATATCGAGCGGCCGGCGCAGCAAGGGCCCGGCAAACGCAGCGCGGTCGGTTATTGGCGGATCCTCGTGACGGATCGCCGCTACCACGTAACCTTTTGACGCCAGATTCTCGGTCAGCCATGACATGGCGATCGGATCGTTGCTGTAGCCATGTGAAACAATGATCAGCGGATGCCCCGTTCCCGACTGCGGCGCGTCGCGCACGGCGAGGCCGGGAAGGGAAAACCGTGCCGGAGGCGCCGGTGGCTCGGAAACGAGAGTGCCCTCGTACCGCACGCGCGGCGCGGACGGCGAAACCTTGGCCGGGTACCACAAATCCACTTCGAGTGTGCGATCCGACAAGGGAGCGGAGCCCTTGGCGACATCGAAAGCCAGCACATCGATTTGCCCATGCTGAATCAAGCGCATGGTTTTAAAGCCCACCGCGTCTTGTCCTAGGTGGGCGAGTTCCGGTGCATCGACGCCATAGCGGCTGGGCGGCTCGCCGGCATGAACCGGGGCGAAGCATGTCGCGACAATCGCCAGCAGAAGTATTGTCCTCATTTCAACACCCGTAACGACGTGGAAAGGTCGATTCTATCAGCGCCCCTGGGGCGGGGAACCGATCCCGAGCAATACCGGCAGCTCCGCCAGGGAGTCGAGCAGCGAATCGCACTCCAAGGTGCGCGGATCCCGGCCCTCGTTGTAGCCGTACGAGACGCAAACCACCGGAATGCCGGCGGCGCGCGCTGCCAGCACGTCATTGATCGAGTCGCCAACCATCAGGGACTGTGCTGACGGAGCGCTCAGCGACGCGCATGCGTGCAACAATGGTTGCGGGTCCGGCTTGCGGCGCGCGCAGGTGTCGCCGCCGACCACGACATCCACCCAACTCGCGAGCTGCAGCCGCTCGAGCAAGGCGCGCGCAAAGCGATGCTGCTTGTTGGTGACCACCGCAGTGCGCAATCCGGCCTCGTGGATGGCTCTCAGCGCTGCAACTGCGCCCGCATAAGGTTGTGAGCGGTTTTCATTCGTTTCCTCCAACTCACCATAGTAGTGAAAGAAACGCTCGACCATGGCGGCCTGGGCCCCAGCATCGACCGCCCGGCCCTGCGAGGCAATCGCGCGCTCGATCAGAACAGGCGTGCCGCGCCCGATCATTTGTCGTACCTCGCTTTCGGGCAGCCATTTGCAGCCGAATTCACCCATGGCTCGGTTCAATGCCAACGCGATATCCGCCACGGTATCCAGAAGCGTACCGTCAAGGTCAAACAAGACCGAAGACAATGGCTGTCCGCGCCACAGCGCGCCGGTCGACTTATGCATCGAGCGTGATGCTGACGGGGCAATGATCGCTGCCCAAGACACTGGGATGAATCTCGGCGCTTTTAACGGCGTTGCGCAATTGATTCGAGACTAGGACGTAGTCGATTCTCCACCCGATATTACGCGCCCGCGAATTCGCGAAATGACTCCACCACGAATAGTGTCCGTTACCCTGGGTAAACAAACGAAAGGTATCCACGAATCCGGCATCCACCATATTCTGGAATCCCGCGCGCTCTTCGTCGGTAAAGCCTTTCTTGCCGCGATTCGGTTTCGGATTCGCAAGGTCGAGTTCCGTGTGCGCCACATTGAGATCGCCGCAAAAGACGACCGGCTTGGATTTTTCGAGCTGGCGGCAGTAGGCGAGAAACGCGGGGTCCCAGTGCTTGAAGCGCAGGTCCAGTCGGCTCAGATCTTCCTTGGCGTTCGGCGTATACACCGTGACGACGTAGAACTTTTTGAATTCCGCGGTCATGACGCGGCCTTCCTCGGCGCTGTCGCGCTGCAGCTCATCAGCGAATGCATATCGCTTGGCGAAGTCGTCGGGAAAGCCGTTGACCACCGACAGCGGCTCCTGCTTCGAGAATATGGCGGTGCCCGAATAGCCTTTCTTCACCGCGGAATTCCAGTATTCACGATAGTCGGGCAATTCGATCTCGAACTGCCCACGCTCTGCCTTGGTTTCCTGCAAGCACACGATGTCGGGTTTGTACTCGGCGAGAAACGGCTGGAAGACGCCCTTCTTAAGCACGGCGCGAATGCCGTTGACGTTCCAGGAAAAAATCTTCATGGTGAATTTCTCATCTTTTGTGCGGCTGATCGGAGCGGCGCATTATCGCAGAACTTGACCAAACGATCCGCTGCGCGCGCCATGCCCGTCGTGTCTACATCGGAGTTGTCCGCGCTCCCCGCGCTCTTGGCGAGGCGAATGCCGGTTACCCCGTGCGGCAGCAAGGCGACGATATTGCCGCCCCAGCCGATCATGCGCGGGTAGTAGAGGCGGCATCCCTGCGAAGACACATAGGGCGCGATCCAGAAAGCGTTGCCGTAGGTGCTCTCGCCGAACGTCAATTTCTCTCCCGTGGGCAACCCGCGCGGCAACGGTCCGGCCGCAGTTTCCATGATCCTGGGGGCGTAGAGGATCTGGATCCCGGCGTGTCGACCGCCGTGTTGATACAGCCGTGCGATGCGCACCATGTCGGCGAGGCTCGGATAGTACCCAAAGGCCATGAGCGGCTGGCCGCGGCTCCCGTCCGGCTCGAGGGTACGATTCACCGGCGCGTAGCGGATGCCGATGGGCGCGAATACCTCATCCTCCAACAGGGACCAGATATCGGCCGAAGCCCCCTGCTTGGATTTTAGATAGTTGTTCATCGCCACGCCGAGAATGAACATGTCCTGATCCCGGTAGCGCACAACCTTGCCCGGGCCCCAAGGATAGATGCCACCATCCTCGAGCAGTGCCGCGACCTTGTCGCGGGCGGAGCGCGCCTCGTACCAGCGCGCATAACTCGGATCCAGATAACCGTCTTCAATCTCATTCGGGTCGCGCTTCGAGCTGCCGTTGCCGATACCGGTCGCCATATTGATCGCGTCCTCAAAGCGGACATTGCTCCAACCGGGATGGGCGGCAGCTTCCGGCACATAATCCTTGATCTTCAGATCGAACACGCCGGGACCGAACTTCTGGGCAAGGCGCAGCAACGCCGTTTCATTGACCAGCGCCTTACCAGCGGACCAGACGCCGAAACGGGCCCGCTCGCACCAGGGAAGCGGTCCGGCAGCGCTGCGGCATTGCTTGATATAGAACGTACCGGCATGGTCCAGGCCTGAGAGCACGATGTCCTCTGCGGGCATGGCGCCGTCGAACCCGGCAAGAGTGGCGCGCCCGACCTTGGCCGACAAATCTTTCCATGCGCCCATGTGCACGGGATCGAGCAACGAGGCCTGATAGATATGGCGGACCGCCTCGAGCGGGTCGGTCGATGCCGCCGCCCAGTGTGTCGGCACGAGGCCGGCGGCGGTGAAGTGTTCCTTCACATTAAACGGCGCCGTCTGCTGGACGATTTGAAAGCGCAGATTGGAGACGCGTCCCTTCTTGTATAGAAAAATCGCAATCCCGTTATGGGTCTCCCCCTCGAGAGAGTTGACGAGGGCAAACGGGAACGCGGCACGCGACCAAGCACCGTCCGTGGGCTCCGACCAGACACGGCCCGGCTGAACGATGATGTCCCAGAAACTTCGTCCGGCGGCGGTGGAGCCATAGCGGATGACGTCCTGAGAAAAAGGCACCAGGTCGCCGTCGAGGGTCAAGAACGACAACGAAACGCCGGGAAATAGCTTGGCGTCGCGGCCGAGAACCTCGCGTGAAGCGAGGACGTTGGGCTGAGTGCTCATCTCACTCTCAGACAGCACCAACGTGCCCAAGAACGGTGCGTGCGCCGCGCGCGCGCCGGCGCCGGGAATGAAGGCGGTATTGTCGATCAAACTCCCCGACCCACGCGCCACAAACAAATCGGCAGCGTGAATGAGTTGTGCGGCGCCGGCGCCGTGCGCCACCCACACGAGTGCGACGAGCCCTGCCAGACCAGCGCTCCGACGTCGGGAGAACATCGGGTGCAAAATGTTCAGCGCGGCGCCCACCCGGCGCCCAATGCCTTGTAAACGGCAATCAACGACGTGGCTGCATCGGTTCTACTTTGCGACAGCAAAAGTTCCGCGCTCAAGGCCGTACGCTCTGCATCGAGCACTTCGAGAAAATCGATCAACCCTCCCTCGAATCGCTGGCGCGCCAGATCGGCTGCCTTATCGCTGGCAGCGGCGGCCACTTGCAGCGACGCACGTCGTGTCTGCGAACGGCCGTAGACAATCATCGTTCCTTCCGTGTCCTCGAGCGCGTGTAAAACCGCGCCCTCATAGGCCGCCAATGCGGCGTCGGTTTGCGCCTTGGCCGAGTTGATCCGCGCCCGGACCCGGCCCAGATCGAACGCCGCCCAAGAAATGCTCGGCCCCAAGGCAACAAAGCGCGCATCTCTTTGTCCGAAATCGGCGAAGGTAGGCGCCGAGTAGCCGACCTCACCCACTATGGTCACCTTGGGGAACAAGTCGCCCGTCGCCACGCCGATGCGCGCCGTGGCGGCAGCCAGCCGGCGTTCCGCCACCCGTACGTCGGGCCGGCGCCGCAGCAACTTCTCGGGCGTGCCGATGGCGTTCAACTTGGGCAAGTTTGGCGACGGCACCTGCGCCGACAAACGCTCGTTGAGCGCCGTGGGCTGTCGTCCGGTCAGCACGCTCAGCCGGTAGATCGTCGTCGCAATCGAGGCTTCCAAGCTGGGAATTGATGCCAGGGTGGTTTGCCACTGCGCTTCGGCGCGCGAAGTATCCAGCTCATTTCCCCGGCCCGCTTCCAATCGGGTCCGGGTGAGCTTCGCCGAACTCAGTTGGTTATCGGCATTACGCTCGGTCAGTGCCAATTGATCCTGCAAGCCCCGCAAAATGAAGTAGTCCCGGCCCACTTCGGCGATGACGCTGACTCGCGCATCCTGGAGGGTCGCAGCGCTTGCGCCCAAGTCACCGCGCGCCGCCTCGACATTGCGCCGCACGCGTCCGAACAAATCCAATTCCCATAGGCCATCGAAGCCGCCCTGCGCCACGTCGAATTCGCGGTCGTGCCTGTCAACCCCGGGCAGCTGCTGCCGAGATTTCAGCGTGTGCGTGTACCCGCCGTTCAGGCTGACCGTGGGAAACTGATCGAACCCAGCCAATCTGCTCGCTGCTCGCGCCGCGCGCAGGTTTGCCGCCGCCACGCCGAGGTCTTTATTGTGCGCCAACGCATCGTCTATGAGGCCGTTCAGCAGGGGGTCGGCGAACGCCAACCAGTACTGTTCGACGGCATCCTCCTCGGCGAGGCCGGGCTCGCCGGCGTTTGCGAAATGCGCATCGACCGGCATTTCCGGTGAATGATAGTTGGGACCGACCGCGCAACCGGCCATGAGCGCCGGGAGCGCGAGACTGACGGTGAGATATCGCGTCGCCCGCTTGTTCGTAGACCGGTCACGCACGCTCGTTCTCCAGTAGGCCTAAGTCCGCAACCGGCGGCGGCCCTGCACCCACATTCCTGCGCTTCTCAAGCCAGCCTTCGATGGTGACGAAGAACACCGGCGTCAGGAATAAACCGAACAGCGTCACACCCAACATGCCGGCAAACACCGCAATGCCGATGGCTTGGCGCATCTCGCTGCCGGCGCCGCTCGCGGTCACGAGAGGAATCACCCCCATAATGAATGCGAACGAAGTCATGAGGATTGGGCGCAAACGCAGCCGGCACGCCTCGATCGCCGCCTCGACCGGAGCCAACCCATGCTCGACGCGTTCACGCGCGAACTCGACGATCAAGATGGCGTTCTTGCAGGCGAGTCCCACGAGCACGATGAAGCCGATCTGGGTCAACACATTGTTATCCGAGCCCTTCAACCAAACACCCACCATCGCGGAGAGTAGGCACATGGGCACGATCAGAATGACGGCAAGCGGCAGCGCCCAACTCTCGTATTGAGCAGACAGGATCAGGAACACCAGCAAGACGCAAATTGGGAATACCAGCAGCGCGGTGTCTCCCGCCGACTTTTGCTGGAAGGTCAAATCGGTCCATTCATAGCCGAAACCGTTCGGCAAGGTTTCGCGCAACACACGTTCCATGGTGGCGGTGGCCTGGCCGGACGAGGTGCCGGGCGAGCCCTGCCCATTAATGTCGGACGCCAGGTACACGTTGTAATGCGAGACGCGATCCGGCCCCGCTTCGAAGCGAACATCGGCGACCGCGCCCATCGGTACCATCTCGCCCTGCAAGTTGCGCATCTTCAGGTTTGCGATGTCCTCTGGCTGGCTTCTAAATTGCGGCTCTGCCTGAGCATATACACGATAAGTACGTCCGAACCTATTGAAATCATTCACATAAACAGAGCCCAAATACGCCTGCAAAGTATTGAATACATTCGACAGGGGCACACCTTGATTCTTAGCCTTGACGCGATCCACATCGGCAAACAACTGCGGCACGTTGTTTTGAAACGTGGAATACGTGGCGTAGGGATTGAGCTCGCGCTGCTGCCTCGCCTTATTCAAGACCTCCGCGGTGACGCGCGCCAGTTCGTCGTAGCCGTGGGCGCCTCGATCCTGCAAGTAGAGCTTGAATCCGCCCGTAGTGCCCAAGCCCTGCACCGGCGGAGGCGGCACCGCAAATATCACTGCATCTTGGATAGCGCTGAATTTGCGGTTCAATGATGCCGCGATGGCGCCGGCCGACAAGTCCTTGCCGCTGCGTTCATCGAAGGCCTTTAAGGGGAAGAACAGAACCGCAGCATTGCTCAAATTGACGAAGCCCTGGACTGAGAGGCCGGAGAATCCGATGGCATGCTCCACCCCCGGAGTCTCGGTCGCCAGCTTGGAGATTTCGCGCACCACTTTCTCAGTGCGGTCCAGCGATGCGGCATCCGGCAATTGGACGATGCCGATCAAGTACTGCTTGTCCTGGGCGGGAATGAAACCGCCCGGCACCACGTGGAACATGCCCCAGGTCGCGATCAACAAACATGCGAATCCGCCGAGCACCACGACACGGATGGCTGTGATGCGGCGGACGCCGTGGCCATAACGTTCCGAAGCGCTCTCGAAACCGCGATTGAATAGTGCAAAGAATCTGCCGAATACGCGATTGATGCCGCGCTGAAAGGCATCGGGCGCCGCGCTCTTAGGCTTGAGCAGCAGCGCAGCCAGCGCCGGCGACAGAGTCAGCGAGTTGAACGTGGAAATGATGGTGCTCGCGGCGATGGTGATGCCGAACTGCCGGTAGAACTGTCCGGTAAGCCCGCTGACGAACGCCACCGGAATAAACACGGCGCACAACACCAAGGCGATGGAAATGATCGGCCGTGTCACTTCGCCCATGGCTGCATGCGCCGCGGCATGCGGATTCAAGCCGTGCTCGATCTTGCGCTCGATATTCTCAACCACCACGATGGCGTCGTCGACGACGATGCCCGTGGCGAGCACCAATCCGAACAAGGTGAGCGAATTGATGGAGAAGCCGGCGAGCAGCAGTATGGCAAGCGTCCCGACGATGGCCACCGGGACGGCGACCAGGGGAATCACGCTGGCGCGCCAGGTCTGTAGGAAAACCACGACCACCATGACGACCAGCAATACAGCCTCGAACAGCGTGTGCACGACCGCTTCGATGGAACTTCGCACGAAGACGGTGGGGTCGTAGTCGATTTCGTAGGTGACTCCCTCAGGGAAATTCTTCGCCAATTCCTTCATCGTGGCCCGCACCGCGTCCGACAGCTGCAGCGCGTTTGCGCCCGGCAATTGGAACGTGGGAATCGCAACCGCCGGTGCGCCGTCGAGCATGCTGCGCAAGGCATAATTATCCGGACCGAGTTCGAGCCGCGCGACATCGCGCAAGTAGGTCGTCTCGCCCTTGGCACCGCTTTTGACGACGATATTGCCGAACTCCTGCTCGGTCTGCAGTCGGCCCTGCGCATTGACGATGTATTGGAATTGAGTGCCCGGGAGCGACGGCTGCCCGCCGATCTGGCCTGCAGCCACTTGCACGTTCTGTTCACGCACGGCCGCCAGCACTTCGTCGACGTCCATGTTGCGCGCGGCAATCTTGCCTGGGTCCAGCCACAGCCGCATCGCGTAGTCGCCTGAACCGAACACTCTCACATCGCCCATTCCAGGCAGTCGAGCCAGCACGTCCTTGATTTGAATGACGGCGTAGTTGCGCAGGTAAAGCGAATCGTAACGGCCGTCAACGGAGCGCAGGAACACCACCATGGTCAGGTCGGGCGAGCGCTTCTGCGTCACCAGCCCGATTTGGCGCACAACTTCCGGCAGCCGCGTTTCCGCTTGCGCAACCCGGTTTTGGGTTTGCACCTGCGCGGTGTCCAGGTTGGTGCCCAGTTTAAAAGTGACGGTGATCGAGAATGTGCCGTCGGGCGTCGCGGTGGAATTGGTGTAAATCGCATTTTCCACGCCGTTGATTTGCTGCTCAAGCGGCGTGATGACAGTTTCCGCGATCGTCTTGGGCGATGCACCAGGGTACTGGCCGCTGACCACCACCGTGGGCGGAACGATTTCAGGGTATTCGCTGATCGGCAACACCGGCATGGCGAGCAGTCCCGCCACTGTGATCAAGATGGCGAGCACCGTGGCAAAAATTGGCCGTTCGATGAAGAACGATGAGATATTCATCGCTGTGTGCGCCTATTTTACCGCCGGCGCCGCGGCCGTCGCGGCGGCCTCCGATCCCATCGCAACCCGTTGCGGCGAGACTGTGACGCCGGGATGCACGCGCTGCGCGCCGTTCACCACAATCACATCTCCGGCCTTCAGGCCCTCGCGAACAACTCGCAATCCCTCGATCACCCGCCCGAGTTTAACCTTGCGATATTCGATCTGATTGTTGGAACCCAGCAGGAACACATATTTTTGGCTTTGATCGGTGTTCACGGCGCGATCATCGATCAAGATCGCCGCATATTCACCGCTGCCCAGCAACCGCACCCGCGCGAATAGACCCGGCGTGAATTGGCCGTCCTTGTTTTGCAGAACGGCGCGCGCACGGATGGTGCCGGTCTGGGGGTTGAGTTGGTTGTCGACGAAATCCACGGTTCCTACGTGGGGAAATCCCTCCTCGTTGGCGAGGCCGACTTGCACTGGATTCGGCGCATCGCGCGAACTCGGCCGCTCGCCGGTACGCGCCATTTGCGTGTACCGCAAATAGGCCTGTTCGTCCCCATCGAAATATAGATAGATGGGGTCCATCGAAACGACGGATGTGAGCAAGGTGCCGCCGTTGCTGCCTCCGGTAACCAAATTGCCGCGCGTGACTTCCGCGCGGCTGACACGCCCGGCGATGGGACTCGTGACTCGCGTAAAATTCAAATTGAGCGACGCCGTTTCGAGCGTGGCTTCGGAACCCGCCACATTGGCTTCAGCCTGCGCGACCGTGCTTTTGCGTTCGTCCAACTCTTCTTGGGAAACCGCGCCGCTGTCTTTCAGGTGCTGCACACGGCCCAATTCGATGCGCGCGAGATCGAGCGCCGTCTTGTAGCGCTTCAGGTCCGCGGCGCCCCGATCGTATTCCGCCCGGTACGGCCGCGGGTCAATGACGAACAAAAGGTCGCCGCGCTTGACCTGCCCGCCTTCGGTGAACGCCACCTTGTCGATATATCCCGAAACCCGCGGGCGGATCTCCACCGTCTCAACGGCCTGCAGCCGGCCGGTGAACTCATCCCAGTCCTTGACCCGTTTCTCCAGAACCTGGGCGACGGTGACTTGTGGCGCGGGCGGAGCCTGCCCGCCGCCGCCCGACTTGCCGCAACCTGCGGTCATTAAAGAGGCACAGGCGGCAATACCGACCAAACCAGCAGCAATCAGTCTCATCGACCCAATCTCCCTTCTGTAGCAACCCAAAATTACTTGACTCTGCCCGGTCTACCCCGATTTCATTTCACCACAAGCAGGCCCCGCACTGAGCTTCCTTAAGTTAAATTAGATGGTATTGACAATCATTCGTATTCGCGTTCACAATAGTCGCATGATAGTTTGCGTCTGCAAAGCGGTATCCGAGCGGCATATCAAAGCTGCGGTAAAAGGTGGCGCCACCAGTTTGCGCGATCTCACCCGCGAGCTGGGTGTGGGCACTTGTTGCGGCAAGTGCCTGCCCGAAGCCAAAGCGGCCCTGTCCCACTCTCTCAACGCCCATGGCGAATCCGTAACTCTCAGCTACTTCCCACACGCTGGCAGCGAATTCGCGGCGTAATACGTTCACTAGCGCCCTACCGGTTCCTTACCGGGTTCCTTGCGGTGCCCTTCGGAAGTACAATTCCTGTTTACCTGAGCGCATTATCGGCGCCAACTTAAGAGGCTAACGTGCACGGCGACGCGAAAGTATTGGAGTTCCTCAACCAGGCATTGAAGAACGAACTCACCTCGATCAACCAGTATTTTCTGCATGCTCGCATGCTCGACAACTGGGGCATGAAGCGCCTTGGCAAGCTCGAGTACGAGGAATCCATCGATGAAATGAAGCATGCCGATCGCCTGGTCAAGCGCATCCTTTTCCTCGAGGGACTTCCGAATCTGCAAGACCTCGGCAAGCTGTTCATCGGCGAGGATGTGAAAGAAATACTGCAGTGCGATTTGAAGCGCGAGCTGGCCGCGCACCCGCAATACGTTGCCGCCATCGCCCACTGCGAAACGGTGAAGGATTACGTGACCCGCGAGCTATTGGTGCAGATCCAGAAAAGTGAGGAAGAGCACATCGACTTCATCGAAGAGCAGCTCGGGCTGATCGATAAGATGGGGCTGCCGAATTACATCCAATCGGCCACCGGCGAGCTCAGTGCCGGGGGGT
>JANYJY010000046.1 GCA_025358295.1 Gammaproteobacteria bacterium | reverse complement strand
TGTGGACGGGGATCGAAAAGCGCGTGATTCCGGGGATACACGCGGTTTGACCGCCGGTAGCCGGGTGGGGGATTTTGGATTTTCTTTGGCTTTCTGACGTCGTTTCAGACGTAGACGAGGCGCCTTCTGCCGCGGTCAGCGGCAGAAGCTTCAGCATCCGTTCTTGTTGGTGATTTGCGCGTTCGCAACGCGGCAGCGGTATTCCGCTCTAAGCTTAAGGCCTACGCCCAAGCAAAGAAGGCCCGGGGACCCTATCAAAAACCCCCGGGCCTCCAGCGGTGCGATGCCTGTGGGGGCGATCTTCCGCACGTCATTTAGCCCCGCGCAGCCCGGCGCTGTCCAGTGCTGTGGGGGCGTGCGGTGCAAGAACGGGAGCAGAGCTACCGGCTGTATAGCTGTCGGGGCTGCAACGTATTGGTGAGCATCTGTGGACCGTGCGATCACGGCAACATTTATTGCCCCGGGGAGTGTGCCGCAATCTCTCGCCGTGCCGCGAACCGGCGTGCCGGCGCACGCTACCAACGCACGCGCCGAGGAGCCCGGCGACACGCCGCTCGACAGCATGAGTGGCGCGAACGTGAAAGTGAGAAAGTGACGCAGCAGGGATGTGCACCGGTGGGGCCGGTGTTCACGATGTCGATCACGGTCAATGTGGCCGCGATCGAGACCGCCGTTGCACCTTGCACCTCCGAAGAGACGATCATCGTACCGCCGAGACATGACTATGGTGGTCAGCGACAGGTTCGACGGTGCGATTTTTGTCATGCACCGCTGCCGGTGTTCACGCGTCTGCGCATGTGGCGAGGTTGGGACTTCGGTTGAGCGGCACGGATGATCAGTCGCGCGGTGGAAGCCGAGGTGCTGCGTCTACATCACGCCGAGCGCTGGCCGATCGGCACGATCGCACGGCAACTCATGCTGCATCACTCCACGGTACGCCGCGTGCTCGCACAGGCTGGCGTGCCGGCGGCCCAGAAGACGACGCGCCCGTCGATCGCGGATCCCTTCGTCCCGTTTATCCTCGAGACGCTCAAAGCTTATCCCAAGTTATGCGCGAGCCGCTTGCACGTCATGGTGCGCGAGCGCGGTTATCGCGGTGGATCCGATCACTTCCGCGCCATTGTCGCGCGCTTCAGGCCGCGGCCGGTACCGGAAGCCTATTTACGTCTGCGCACCCTCGCCGGCGAACAAGCGCAATGCGACTGGGCCCACTTCGGAACCATCACCATCGGCAAGGCGACGCGGCCGCTGATGGCCTTCGTCCTGGTGCTCTCGTACTCGCGACACCTGTTCCTGCGTTTTTATCTGAACAGCGCGATGAACAACTTCCTGCGCGGCCATGTCGAGGCATTTACGGCGTGGGACGCGGTCCCGCGGGTGGTTCTTTACGATAATTTGAAAAGCGCAGTCCTCGAGCGGCGCAGCGATGCGATCCGCTTCCATCCGACGCTGCTCAAGCTCGCCGCCCATTATCGGTTCCAACCGCGCCCGGTGGCGGTCGCGCGCGGCAACGAAAAAGGCCGCGTGGAACGAGCGATACGCTTTGTTCGTGACCGATTTTTTGCGGCGCGTGCGTTCAAAGATATCCAGGATCTGAACGCCCAGGCAACCACGTGGTGCCTTGAAGAAGCGGCGTTGCGCGGCTGCCCGGAAGATCGCGACCGCAGCGTCCGTGCGGTGTTCGCGGAGGAACGAGCGCATTTACTGCCGTTACCAGATAACCCCTTTCCCACCGAAGAACGCGTGGCGGATGCCATTGCGCGGAAAACTCCGTACCTGCGCTTTGATCTGAACGATTACAGCATCCCGCATACTCACGTCGGTCGCCAAGTGGAGATCATCGCCTCGCTCGAGCGGGTGCGTATCCTCGATGGCTACGCGACGATCGCGGATCACCCGCGCACCTTCGATCGCGCCCAACAGATCGAAGATCCCCGTCATGTCGCGGCGTTGGAGGCGCACAAACGCGCTGGTCGCGCACATCGTGCGCTCGATCGGTTGCACCACGCCGCCCCCGAATCGAAAAGACTTTATAAGCTCGCCGCCGAGCGCGGCGTGCACTTGGGTGTCCTCACCCGCGGCCTCCTGCAGCTGCTCGATACCCACGGAAGCGACGCTCTTGCGCAGGCGATCGACGCAGCACTCGGCGAGAACGCCGCGCACTTGGGCGCCGTGCGGCACTTTATTGATGCCCAACTGCTCTTGCGCGGTGAGCGTCCGCCGGTCGCCGTCACGCTGCCGAACGATCCGCGCCTGCACATCACTGTGCGGGCACACGACTTGCGCGATTACGAACAACTCACCACGGAGCCGACCGATGGACACGAACCCGCCGAACGAACCCTTAAACCTTGAGAACTTGCGCGCGCGCCTGCTATACCTCGGCCTGCACGGACTGCTCGCCAACATCGAGACCAGCATCCAGGAGCCTTGGCTGCCGCAGCTCCTACAGATCGAGGAAGCCGAACGCTCGCGGCGCAGCTTGCGCCGACGTCTGAACGCCGCCCGACTGCAGCGCTACAATCCGATGGCTGGCTTCGAATGGACTTGGCCTACCCAGTGCGACCGGCCACTTGTCGAAGAACTCTTCTCCCTCGCCTTCATCGAGGAACCGGCCAATATCGTGTTGATCGGCCCGAACGGCATCGGCAAGACGATGATCGCGAAGAATCTGTTGCATCAGGCCGTTCTGCATGGCCACACGGCCCGCTTCACGCTCGCATCCGACATGCTGCACGACTTGGCCGCCCAAGACTCCTCCACCTCGCTCGCGCGCCGCCTGCGTCGATACACGAGCCCAGGAGTTCTCGCGATCGATGAGGTCGGATATTTATCCTATGACTCGCGCTATGCCGACCTCTTCTTCGAGGTCATCACGCGCCGCTACCAGAAAAATCCGGTCATTATCACCACGAACAAGCCGTTCGGCGAATGGACCAAAGTCTTCCCGAATGCCGGCTGCGTCGTCACCCTCGTCGACCGGCTCATGCACAAAGCCGAGCTGCTGAATCTGGAGGGGAAGAGCTATCGCTACAAAGAAGCGCAGGAACGCACCGCTCGTAATGCCAAATCCCGTGCCGCGAAGAAAGCAAAAAAGACGTGAGGGCCATCGCCATGGAACCGAATGATCTGCCGATCGTCTTTATCCCGCTCGAGCTGCCCGCCGAGGCGGCCGCTGAACTCCTCCGGTTCCTGGCCCACCTCACCGAGACTATCGAGCGGCATTACTTCGGCGAGTTGCATCAGCTTGCCCGGATGCGCAGCGCTCAAAATCGTGATCCCGACTACTCCCCCTTCGACCGTCCCGAATCCGATCCGCCGTTCTGAATCAAACCTTCCCTGACAACCGCCAAACCCCCGGCCGCATATCCACGTCTCTCAAATCCGCGAGTCGCCCCCAATATGCCGCGCCTTTAGACCACCGTTAACAACCCTCGGTCAGAAGGAGGTTATGTAGTGCGTTAAAAGGGCTTTTTAACTGGGATTTGCGCACACTTGCGCTCTAAATCCTGGGTAACTGCACTTCGACTTTTCGAGTTACCCAGGAAATTACCCAGGTTTTTATTGAAAGTGGCCATTTTTGCAACTCGTTAGCGATCACGGTCCGTAGGGCAATTCGAGTTCGATATGCCTATATTCATAGGCTTTGGGCCGATGCAGCCCAGTCCCGATCGCCTTCGAGATTTACCAAATAGTGGGCCCGCTCACCATCGAATTAGCGCACAAAACGCCTATTTGTGTAGGCATTTACTCAATTCGATACTCGCAGTTACCCAGACACAAAGCCACTTCGATTTACAGGAAAGAGGTAGCGTTGCGCAAAGCGGCGGCCCTATCTCTGGGACGACCGCCGCGCTTACCGTTCTCACGGGAAGCCTCCGCCTTGATCGAACTGCGGCTCGACCCCCCGAGTTTGCCAATTTGTTGCATCCACCGACGCGAACCGAAGGCGCCTTCGATGAGGCCCGGTACATAGAGATCGGCATCCAGCAGCGGCCAATGTAGGCCGAGTCCGTTAGGGCTGATCTTGATTTTCCTCAACTTTGATCGGGGCGCATCTGCCAGCCCTTCGGCCAAAGCTACCGGAAAGGCAAATTCGCAGCCGCCCTCGAGCGTAATCACGATCAGCCCACGTCGGGAATCATAGCGAGCGGCTTGCGCGATCGGTCCACGCGCCACTGCCGCCGCACCGCGTGCGTTCGCTGCTTTAAATTGATCTTTAGTAATTACCATGGATCGCCCTCCAGGCCGCACACAACGGTTGCAAATGGTTTTGCAGTGATCGGGCCAAACGGTTCACTTCCGGCCAAGAAAACCCAAAATTCTCACGCAATTCTATCGGTCCACTTGGACAGTTCAAATTGAATACCGCCTGCCGTGGGCCCTCCCAAACGTGCGCGTGAGCAGGACGATGATCGTTCGTATAGATCATGACCCGAACTCGGCCGAAGCGGAGAACCGTAGGCACAACGCATTATAACCCAACCATGGTTGGGTTTAAAGCCACATTACTCGGTCATCCGCGTATTTTTGGCGAGGCATTCACAGTCTACGGCGCACACTCCCCACATAGACATTGGTCGTTAAGAACCAGCTCGGGATATTTGGCGGCGCTTTGGCGCCATCCATAATCGCCGTGGTGAGTCTCCAATATGCCCGGCCGTAGGCCAAAAATATTGCAGCCGGCGCAAACATGCAGCAGGGGTTTGAGCCCTGGCGACCTAAGAATCAATTCGTCATATGACGAGCGCCGCACGTCAGCCCCGCTTGTGATGTCGGACAATATTGCGCGCGAACCACGCTGCAATCGCAAGGATGGCACCAATAACGAACGCAGCAGCCCAGAAGGTATTGACCGGACCATTTGGATGAACCTGGTTTGCGGAAGATACCGGTATATCGATCTTTATGACCATAGATTTAAATGGAACAAATAAAACGCCGATTAGCGCCGCGGTAAATATTCCAAGCAGGCCAAGCTGATACCACATCCTTGTTTTCAGCTTCATTTCAGGTCTTTAAATGAATGTCCGTCGGCCTGACCATCTAAACGACGTTGATTGCCCGGACTCTGTCGTAGCAGGCCGCGCACAGTACTTTTATATCGGCAAACGCTTCCGAGCGCTCATTCCAATCACCGCTCGATCCGCCCTCTGCGATTCTCACCTTCTCGCATGTGGCGCACCAGGCGTCACCGCGGAGCTTTGACGACCAATAGAACCCAATAACCTCTTTTGTTCGTAACGATAAAACCAGGTGTTTGCAGACGTAGGTCTCCTCTTGAGAGCCGTGTTCCGCGCATTGAACTAGGTCAGTCACGGTGCCATGAATCCCAAAGGTGTCCTTTCGGATGATCCTGTATTCCTTCAGAAAAGCCCGCTGCAATCCGGTCCAGTTCCGACGACGGCTGATCTTGAATGCCGATCGGGCCAAGCAATGTAAATCCTCCGTTCGCCTTCGGAACAAACCGTTGCGTAAACACTGCGGGTTCCGTCATCCCTTGAGTCCATGCCACCACGACCAAGACGTCTTCTTTTCCGTCTACCCCGTGCTGCAGCCCTTCTCGCGCGAGCGACCATATATCCACCTGGTCTTTCAGTGCAGCAAAACTATCCCAACCTTTCGACACTGCTTCATCTTGCGTCGTCGCTTCAAATTCGATGGACTGGCGCTTCTCATCTTTCGTAACTACCGCAAAAGGACAGATCAATTCTCCCACCTTGAGAACCGAAGCTATCGATGCCGCCTGAGTCATGACAAGACCCGCATGACGGGCAACATTATCGGGAATTCGATTTTGAGACATGGAGGTCGACAATTCTATTAACCGATTCAACTGAAACGGCCGTTCAGGTTCCGCACATAGTGCACCTCATCGACTCGGATACAGAATTTCTTTTCTAGCTGGGTCAATTCGCGTCTCATTAGTTCGCGCTATTTTGAGCGAACCGATTCGACTTGCTGTATCACAAGCAAGCTGTAGCCGTATAGATGACCATAGCCATCCCAGAAAGGATGATCAGTTATGTTGCTTCTCTCTAGCTCGCCGGAAAAATAACGACCAATGATCGTGGCTGTGGCCGTAACGGATCGTTTCGAGTGAATCAATTCATCCAGCCGCTCAAATTGAGAATTATCTATGATTGAAGTTGAGATTCCTTCGACCGTGAGTGCACTGGGCCGCTTTCGGTCAGAGGTAGGCTCTCCCGCAAAAACGGTACCAGACCCTTGCTTACCGCCGTACTCCAACCAGATTGCATCGCCAAATTGTGCACACGCTTGGTCGCTCAAGAAAAAGCTCTCGAAGCCATGAGAGACGGTACCGGTCACTCTGACCAGCTTATGATTGTACCGGCCGGGGTCAGCAAAAATCTGGCACGCCGAGACCGACATGATCTGTTCAATTGGATTGGCTACTTTTGGCGGCTGGGTTGTCACAGCGCAGGCGGCAACCGACACGATGGCTAATACCGATAAAGTAGCTTCGAAGCACCAACGTCTCTTGGTTGCCGACAAAACACACTTCAAAGGCGTAGGTCCACTGACTCGCTCCATGGCGGGTACCCCAATCCGCACCTACGGACGCACCGCGACCGTTCGCAATCAGGGGTAATGTCGCCAGTGATCCGGGCGATCCCTATTCTGCAAGTGACGCTCTCTTGCCACATGCACCGGCTTGTAGCCTTGCGCTATCGCCCAATCAGCCGCTTCTTTCTGCGTCTTGAAATTTTGCACTTCCTTGCCGCCAACCACCACGGCATGATGGGTCGTGCTCTGATGGGGTTGAGAAGCTAGTGGTCTGTGCTCGATATAGGCTGCTGACATAAACACCTCCTCCTTGAAGTGTAGTCCCGGGAATTCTAGCCGGATCGGCTCGTTTACACCACGAGTGTGGTCGTTGCGAGCGCAGCACAATTCGAATCCGGGGAGCGAAATCGAATTCCAGGCCGAGCGGAGCGACAGCAGTGCGACCAAAGGGCTTTTTTACAGGGATTTCCGCACTCTTGAGTCCAAAATCCTGGGTAACTCAAATCTCGGTAGTAAAGTTACCCAGGAAGTTACCCAGGTTTTTCTTGATCGGTACCGATCCTTGCCGATCGTTAGCGAACGTCATTTCGGACTAATTCGAGTCCAATACCCCTGTATTTCCAGTGTTTTGGCCCGAATGCCGTCCCTCTCCGATCGTCCCCGATCTTCTCCGACCTCGATGAATTAGTGGGCCCGCTCGGACTCGAACCGAGGACCAAGGGATTCACTTCTGCCCCGCCGTTTCCGGAGGGAGTGGACTATCTCTTCACCCCAGTGGGGTGCGGGACGCTCTAGCCTGTCATTAAGCGCAACTGAAGCGCTCAGGTAGTCTCTGCACCTTCCGGCGGTGTACCGCCGGCTTGGCTCAGGGTTGCCATCAGCCGTGCTGTTAAGGTTTCCCTGAATTCATCCCGTCCACTTCGCACCTTGCGATGCGAAGGCACCATTTTTGATGAGTCCCCTGCTCTAACCAACTGAGCTACAGGCCCGACGGAGCACATCTTATCATGCGTCGCGAGGCAGGCTCCTGAGTTATCTTAGGCTGCTCGTGAGCCCGCCACCGTTACCTGATTTACCCATCAACGAGGCCCTACCCGCGCTGGCGGAGGCGCTGATCAATCGGCGCAGTGTGCTGCTGGAGGCTCCGCCAGGTGCGGGTAAAAGCACCATCGTCCCGCTCTTTTTGCGTACCAGCCCCTGGCTTGCGGGTCAGAAGATTCTCATGCTGGAACCGCGGCGCATTGCGGCGCGGGCGGTTGCTGGACGCATGGCGCACCTGCTCGGCGAGGCCGTTGGCCGCAGTGTCGGATTTCGTACCCGCCTCGAGACTCGAGTAAGCCGCGACACCCGCATAGAGGTTGTCACGGAGGGCATTCTCACGCGCATGCTGCAAGACGACTCGGGGCTCGCCGGCATCGGCTGCGTGATCTTCGATGAGTTCCACGAACGCAGCTTGAATGCCGATTTAGGTCTTGCCTTGTGCATCGAATCCCAGCAAAACCTGCGCGAGGATTTGCGTCTCGTCGTCATGTCCGCGACCCTGGACATGCAGCCCATCGCCAAATTACTGGGCGATGCTCCCATCGTGGCCTCGCGCGGCCGCAGCTTTGACGTCGACACCCATTACATTGCCCGCCGCCCGGAAATCCACCTCGACCTGCAGATGGCGCAGCTAGTCCGCACCGCTCTGCGTGAACACGACGGCGATATTTTGTGCTTTCTGCCGGGAGCCGGAGAGATTCGCAGAATGCAGCGTGCACTTGAGGGCGGCGGCCTGGAGCGCAACGTGCGGGTGCTGCCGCTGTACGGCGACCTCGAGGGAACGGCACAGGACGCGGCCCTCTCTCCCTTGCCGGCGGGACAGCGCAAGATCGTATTGGCCACCAGCATTGCCGAAACCAGTCTGACCATCGAGGGGATACGCGTAGTCGTCGATTCCGGATTGCGGCGTTATGCAGAGTTCGATCCCGCGACCGGTATGAGTCGCCTGGTCACCACGAAGGTATCGCAAGCGGCGGCCGATCAACGTCGCGGACGTGCCGGTCGCTTGAGCGCAGGATATTGTTACCGCCTCTGGTCAGAAGGTACCCAGGCATCGCTGGCGCCGCAAACGGTGCCGGAGATTTTGCATGCGGATCTGGCCCCTCTGGCGCTCGAACTGGCTTGCTGGGGAGCCCTCGATTCCAGCGGCCTGTGCTGGCTCGATTCGCCTCCCTCTGCACCACTGGCACAAGCGCGGGATCTGCTAAGGCAGCTCGAGGCAATTGATTCCGGCGGGCGTGTTACCGCCCACGGCAGAGCGCTGGCAAAGCTCGGAACTCACCCGCGCCTGGCACACATGCTCGTCAAGGCGCGCGAACACGGAGCCGGCCGCCTGGCGTGCGACCTTGCGGCCATCTTGAGCGAGCGCGACATACTGCGTGCCGGTGCCGGCGCCCGCGATGCGGATCTGCGCCTGCGAGTCGCGGTGCTTCGGGGCGATGTTCGTGAGCTGCCTCCGGGCGTCACCGTCGATTCGCGCGCGGTATCGCAGGCAACTCGCAGCTCCGCTCACTGGCAGCGCGACTTTACCCGCGGCCGTCCCGACTCGGCGGATCCGCACGAATGGACGGGAATCGCGTTGGCGTGGGCGTATCCGGATCGTATTGCGCGCGCGCGCGGCAGCGGTGGACGATACTTGATGGCAAACGGGCGGGGCGCACACTTCGGTGAACCGCAGGCGCTATCCAAAGCGGATTTTATCGTCGCTGCGGAACTCGACGGTGCGGATCGCGAGGCGCGGATTTTCCTCGCCGCTCCAGTGCAGCCGGCGGATATCGAAGAATATTTTTCGGCGCAAATCCTCGAACATGCCGAGGTCGTCTGGGACGACCGTGAACAGGCGGTTCGTGCGCGGCGCGAGCGCCGCCTGGGAGCCATCGTCCTGGAGTCGACCGAGATCCGCAAACCCGATCCACAGGCCCTGCTCGATGCGGCGCTCATCGGCATGCGGGCGATGGGTATGGCCGGTTTGCCCTGGACCTCCGAGCTGCGCCAGTGGCAGGCGCGCGTCATGTTGATGCAAACATATGCAGTCCCCACACCCGAACCCTGGCCGGATTTGAGCGATGCGGCGTTGATGGCCACGCTCGAGGATTGGGCTCCCCCGTGGATCTTGGGCTTTTCGCGTCGTGAGCATTTCTCCGGAATGGACATGGGCAATGCATTGCGGTCGCGCCTTAGCTACGCGCAGGGTGCTACTTTGGAGCGAGAAGCGCCGACCCACTTCACCGTGCCCAGCGGTTCGAATATACCCATCGACTACTTGGATGGCGAAATACCCTCACTGTCGGTGCGTCTGCAAGAAATGTTCGGCTTGAATCAGACTCCGAGCGTTGCCGCCGGCCGCCTGCCACTGCTGCTCAAGCTCCTGTCACCGGCAAGACGTCCCGTGCAGATTACTCGCGATCTCGTGAGCTTCTGGAATCGCGGCTACCATGAAGTGAAGAAGGACTTGAAAGGCCGATACCCTAAGCACTACTGGCCCGAGGATCCCTACACCGCGGAACCGACGCGCCGCGCGCGGCCGCGTCCGTCGCGCTAGTGCCGAAGTATCCGGTTGCACATGCCTATTTGGTTACAATGACGCATCCCGTAGGCTTTATTGTCGCGTAGGGGCGCATAGACTAAGATTCGATGAAGGACTACAGCAATCATTTTCGCGAATTAGTTGCGCGTCAGCTGGGCGACGATCCGCGAATCTTAGTGCCGCGCGGAGCGCAGGACATGATGATTCTCGCCACGTGGCGTCTGGCGAGCGAACCTTTGCGCCCCAACAAGCGCTCGAGAATGATTCGTATCGTCATTTCGCAGGAAGCGCTTGAATCCTATGCTAACGGCGACGCCGAGGCGCGACTGGCCGGTGATACGCGCTTTGTCGCATGGTTTGGCCGTCAAATGAGTACCTTCGATCCCAATCACGACTCACCGCTCGGGGTCGAACCACCCGCCGTAACCTGGCCCGTGAGTACTCGCATCTTGAATGAATGACGTGCAGGCGCAAATGCCTAGTCATACCCGCGATCTTTTCTTAGATGTCTCGCTCGATACCCGACATGAGAGGCTTGCAGCGGGTGCGTGGTTGCTGCACGGATTCGCCCTGGGCAACGTGGCGGAAGTATTATCGGTCATCGACGACATTACGACCGGGGCGCCATTTCGACGTTTGACCACGCCCGGCGGTTTTCGCATGTCGGTGGCCATGACCAATTGCGGAGCCTTGGGATGGATCAGTGATCGGCACGGGTACCGCTACGAAGCCCGCGATCCGCTGAGCGGCAGGTACTGGCCGCCGTTGCCGCCCGAATTGATGGAACTTGCTCGCGGAGCCTCGCTGGCGGCCGGCTTCTCGGACTTCGTGCCGGACGCCTGCCTTATCAACCGATATGAACCCGGCGCGCGGCTGACTCTGCATCAGGACCGGGACGAGCGCGACTTCAGAGCACCCATCGTGTCGGTGTCACTCGGTCTGCCCGCAGTGTTTTTATTCGGCGGCGACTCCCGGACTGATAAATGCCGCCGCATTCCGCTGCAGCACGGCGACGTTGTCGTCTGGGGCGGCCCGGCGCGATTACATCATCACGGCGTACTGCCGCTGCGCGAGGGCTGGCACGAAATCTTGGGTTCGCAGCGCCTGAATCTCACCTTCCGATCCGCAGGGTGAACGGAGCGGTCATTGTTTCTCCCGCTCCTCGAGCGCCGGCGTGCGCCAGCCACTGCGCAGTCCCCAGGAATAAAATACCAATGAGGCCAGCACGACACAGAGCTGATCCCAACCATAGGGAATGTAGTCGTGCCCCTCGAACTCCTTGCTGCCGGCCCAGGAAAGCGCCGTTATCGCCATCAGGTAGGCAATCAGCCACCACGCGGCGCGCAGCTGCCTGCCGAAATTCGGCCAGCCCGATTTGGCCTGGTAATACAGGTACACGGGCATCGGCAGAATCAGCAGCAACATGATCTCGCCGGTGTGCGGCCATCGCGCCCAAAACAGCATGAGGGTCGCCAGCACGAAGGCCATGGGAGCCAGGATGTGCAGCCCGGGTACGCGTAACGGCCGGTGCAGATTGGGCGCCGTGCGCCTGAGCACCACCACACTGATGGGCACCACCAGATAGGTGATGATGGTGGCCACCGAAATTACGGCGGCGAGCTTGCCCCAGCCGCGGAAGAAAAAGAGAAAAACGAAGGACACGGCCAAATTGAACCACATGGCGGGACGCGGTATTCCGAAGCGTGGATGCACCCGGCCCAAGACCTTTGGTACCGTGCCGCTGCGCTCCATGGCGTAAATCTGGCGGGCGGTCGTCGCCGTGTACGTCGTGCCGGTGCCGCTGGGGCTGACGAAGGCGTCGGCGTACAACAGGATGGCGAGCCAATTCAGATTCAGCGCCAAAGCGAGCTGGGCAAACGGCGAGCTGTATTCCAGCGCTGCCCAGCCCTCATGCAAATGATCCGGCGACACGGCGCCAAGGAAGGCAACCTGCAGTAAGAGATACACTACTGTGCTCAGCGCGATCGAGCCGAAAATCGCGAACGGTACGCTCTTGCCTGGGTCGTGCGCCTCTCCTGCAAGGTTCACGGGATTCTGGAACCCGTTGTAGCTGAAGATAATGCCGCTGGTGGCGACCGCGGTGAGAATCGCGGCGACGTTGCCGACATGCTGTCCGCCGTGTATTCCGACGTGAAAGTTCTCCCAATGAAATCCCGTGCACATCAGCGCCACGGCCGTGGCTGCCGGCACGATGAGCTTGAAAAAAGTGATGGCGCTGTTGGTATCGGCGAAAACCTTCACGCTCCAGAAATTGAGCAGAAAATAGATCACAACGAGCACGGCGGCGATGTAGAGCCCCCCGATGGTCAGCTCACCCTGGCCGTTGGCGGCGTGTATGTAGAGCTGTTGAGCCCACGCCCAAGGCCATGAACTCATGTACTGCACCGAGGCTTCGGCCTCCACCGGGATCACGGACACGATGGCGATCCATGCGGCCCATCCCGCGACGAATCCGACCAGGGAACCATGCGAATAATGTCCATAGCGCACCGCGCCGCCGGACTCCGGAAACATAGCGCCGAGTTCGGCATACGTGAAGGCGACGAACAAGATTATTACGGCGCCGATAAGCCAGGAATAAATCGCGCCCGGACCGGCCAGCTGCGCGGCACGCCATGCACCGAACAACCACCCGGATCCGATGATCGAACCCAAGCCCGTGAACATCAGAGCAACAGCTCCGACCTCGCGGCGAATCGCACTTTCATTGGACATGCGTCATTCTCCCTGGAATCGACTCTAACGGCTCGACAGGACTTAAGCCATGCCGATATTCCGTAAACTTCAGAATCCGATGCCTGGCGGGCACCGAATAGCTTGGGAATGGACCTCTATGCAGATAAAACCGCTTTGTTGAATATTCCCATGAGAAACTGGCTGTACCGCAAAATTGTCGAGCCTCTGCTGGCCCTGCTGGGTCAGGGAATTGCGCCCGACCGGCTGGCGCTCTGCGTGGCCATCGGCGTGGTCGTAGGCAACATTCCCATACTCGGCGTATCGACCATCCTTTGCGCGGCGATCGCATTGGCTTTCCGCTTAAATCTGCCGGCAATACAAATAGTCCAGGCAGTCATGGCGCCGACGCAACTGCTGTTGATCGTCCCTTTCGTGCGCCTCGGCGAATGGATAATGCGGGCGCCTCCCCAACCCGTTTCAGTCAAGGAGGGGCTCGCCCTGATGGAACACGGTGTGGGACACGCCATCGTCGCGCTCCGCGACGCCATCCTGCATGCCGGCCTCGGCTGGATGCTGGTGGCGCCGGCCGCTGTCTATCTGCTCCGCCTGCTACTGACGCCTGTGTTCAGACGCGCCGCCGTGCAATTTAAATAGTAGGCCGGCAAGAATCCTCTAGGCCTCGGCCTCAGCTGCCGCTTCACAGCCGTGTTCGCAGCGATCTCTTTCAATCTGCAGGGTCGCATGTTGAATGTGAAATCGCCGCTTGAGGTCTGGAGTGACTGTGTTGAGCAGAGCGTCTTCGGCGTCGCGATCGGGCACGACGAGGTGGGCGGTCAAGGCAACGCTGGTGGTACTCAGCGCCCAGATGTGCAAGTCGTGAACATCGGTGACACCGCGCTGATCGGCCAAATAAGACATTACTGCAGAAGAATTTACGTTAGCCGGCACACCATCGAGTGAGAGGTGCAACGAATCCCGCAGCAGTCCCCAGGTGCTTGCCAAGATGGCGACGACGATGAGGAGACTCACGATGGGGTCCAGACGGCTCCAGCCCGTATACACAATGATCGCACCTACCAGCAGCACCCCGGCGGACACGGCGGCGTCGCCCAGCATATGGATGAAGGCACTACGCCGGTTCAGGTCACCATGGCTCCCGGCATGCAGCAACCAGGCGCTCAAGCCATTGATCACGATACCGCTGGCTGCAACCGCCATCACAGTCGCTCCCGCCACGGCTGGAGGCGACGCCAGCCGTCCCACGGCCTCCCAAGCAATGGCACCGCAAGCCAACAACAACAAGACAGCATTTGCCAGCGCCGCCAGCACAGACGAGCGGCCGAGACCGTAAGTGAATCTCGCTCCCGGAGGCCGGCGCCCCAGAAACATGGCAGTCCAAGCAAGGACCAGGCCCAGCACGTCGCTCAAGTTATGTCCGGCGTCGGCGATCAATGCCACCGAGTTGGACAGGAATCCAAGGCCACCCTCGACGACCACGAAAACCAGATTCAGTCCTACCGCAAGGGCCATTCGGGTGTTGATGCCCTGAGTGGCTATTCCATGAGAGTGACCGTGAGCATGGCTGTGGTTATGCCCATGTTCACTCGCGTGGTCACGCTCGTGGTCATGCGCGTGGCTGGACGATTGCCTGCTGTGATCGTGCGTTTCCATGGGGAGTATCTTACTTGAATTGCCCGATCGGCCGCATAGGGCTTAGGTTTGAGGCAGATCGCACCCCAGCAAGCCCGCAACCAACCGGGTCTATAAGCCCAGTTGGCTCAGGGTTGGGTGGTCATCCGGCCGGCGCCCCAAGGGCCAGTGGTACTGACGTTCGCTTTCCGCGATGGGCAGGTCGTTGATGCTGGCGATTCGCAGCTGCATCAAGCCGTGCTCATCGAACTCCCAGTTTTCGTTGCCATAGCTGCGAAACCAATGGCCGCCATCATCGTGCCACTCATAGGCGAATCGAACGGCGATGCGGTTCTCGCGGAAGGCCCACAATTCCTTGATCAACCGATAATCGAGCTCACGCGACCACTTGCGCGTGAGAAAGGCATGAATGGCGTCTCGCCCCTGCAGGAATTCGGCTCGATTGCGCCAGCGACTGTCCGCGGTGTAAGCAAGTGCCACCCGCGCGGGGTCGCGGGTGTTCCACGCGTCCTCGGCCATGCGCGCCTTTTGCGCGGCAGTGTCCACGTCAAACGGAGGCAGGGGCGGTCTATCCATGTGGAACCTCGAGCAGGTTGAAAGTCATTAACGGATCGGTGGAACGATCAACTGCGCGGCTTTGCAGGCACCCCGCATGGCATCGGCGGAACAGGCGCGCGGCGAGAGATCCCGGTCCAGACAGACGTGAACTTCGCGCAGCCGCGGCACATCCTGTCCCGTGCAGGTCACCACTACCGACTGTGCCCGAAGGCGTGGATTGGCACTAATAAACGCGTCGCGAACAGCTCCAGGCGACTCCTGGATGGCACCCGGGTTCGATAGTTCCTTTGGAATCGCGACACCCTCATACGCGCGGCGCACAAGGGCAAAATACTCCCTGGGCTCCAGCCCGCTGCACGTGCCGTGCGCAGACCACTCGTGATAGATCAATGAGCGGGCCGGCATCAAGCCGATCATGCTCTGTACCAAATCGTCGGGCACCGAGCGATGGACGTCGCAATTCTCGGGCCAGCCCTGCTCGTTTTGCGGCCATAGTCCGTGAACGATGAACCCATAGCGTCGCGGTCCATTGCACTCGGCAGAGCCCGGTGACGATAGACAGAAGGCCGGCGACCAAGACAACGACAAGAGGTAGTACTCAAATTCCCCGACCGCTCCGCCGCTGGCATGTTTGTGGTGGCGCGCCGAGGCAATGCCGACGGCGCCCAGGAACATCAGGACCATCACTGCCGCGGAACCGACAAATCGCACTGCTCGCACACTAACGCCCACGGTTCACCTCCCATCCCAAGCGGATATTTCTCGACGTCAGACCACGACCGTCCATGCGCCAACCGGGAGGCCCGAAGATCACGCCGATTGCCTCACGCAATGAATGCGCGACTCGGACGTCGCGGACGATCGCCGCCCATTCATGGAATGCAATGCGAATTGGATTGAATGTCTCGATATTCTTCACGATGCCGTAATGCGGAGGCTCTTCATTCCGTTCGGCGACGAAGGTGCCGAACAATCGATCCCACACCATCAAGACCCCGGCGTAGTTGCGATCGAGGTAGCGGGGATTGGACGCATGATGCACCCGGTGATGCGACGGCGTATTGAATAAATACTCGAACCAAACCGGCATTCGATGGATAGCTTCGGTGTGTATCCAGAATTGGTAGAACAGGTTGAACCCCTGCTGCGCCAGAATCATGCCCGGTGGAAATCCCAACAGTGCCAAAGGAATCCAGGGCGTCCAAGTACCGACGATCACGCTGCTCCACGACTGACGTAGCGCGGTGGACAGATTGTATTCGCGGGACGAGTGGTGATTGACATGCGCCGCCCACCAGAAACGGCATTCATGGCTGATTCGATGGAACCAGTAATAGATGAAGTCGTCCAAAAAGAAAATCGCAACCCATGCCCATGGCGAGCTGGGCGAGATGGTGAACACACGGAAGCGATACGCCCACGACAGGCCGGCAAATACGACCGCGGCCATCATGAGATTCATTGCAATATTGCCGGCCTGCATGCCGAGCGAAGCGAATGTGTCGTTCGCACGGTAGTGCACCTTGGATTTGGCGATGCGGCTGAATGCAGCCTCCACTCCGATCATGACGAGGGAAATGCCTAGAAATATGTCCGGTAGGTGTGCCTTCCAATTCATGGCGATGATCGTAAGATATTGCGTGCGGACTGTCACTTCGCCTTTATGAGCGCGTCAACATCATGGCTGTAACCAAAGACTTCGTGCAGTACGTGCTCGAGCAACTTGCCGGGCTCGAACAGATCAGCTCCCGGCGCATGTTCGGCGGCGTCGGGCTCTACCACCAAGAGCGTTTCTTCGGAATCATCGCGCGCGACACCCTGTACTTCAAAGTGAATGAATCCAACCGCGCCGACTATGAGGCACGCGGCATGCAGAGATTCCGTCCATTTGATGACAAGCCCCTCTGGAGCATGACCTACTACGAAGTGCCGGCGGACACGCTCGAGGATGCCGACGAGTGCGTCAAATGGGCAAGGAAATCCGCGGCGATCGCGGTTAGCGGATCGCAGCGGTCGCGGCCGCGAAAAAATCCGCGTCGTCGATGACCTCCTTGTTCGTCGGCTTGGACTGGGCGCTCCAGACCACGATCACGACCCGCTCACGGGGATTGACATAGATGTGTTGTCCATAAATGCCGAGTGCCTGGAAGGCGCCCTGATTGGTGGCGCCGGGACTCGCAGCGAACGGCCAGATCATGTATCCGTAGTTCACGAACCTTCCACCGATAGATTTGCCGCTGCCGGCCTCCGTCACCCAGCCGCTCGGTAGTATTCTCTCCCCGCCCGCCATTCCATCGTTCATGAGGAACAGCCCGAAGCGGGCGTAATCGCGCAGAGTTGCGCTTAGCCCGCTGCCGCCGATCTCGAGCCCATCCGGCGATTCCAGCCACCAAGTCGCATCGGCTTCCATGCCGGCCTTGCTCCAGATTCGTTCCGAGAGATATTGAGCCAGCGGCCGGCCGACAGCCGATCGCACCAACGCACCTACGACGAAAGTCTCACCCGTGCTGTAATTCCACACCGTACCCGGCGCCGCGGCACGCGGCAGCTTGGCCATCAGATCCAAGATCGCACCCGGACGTTGCGCGATTTGTGCGTCGAGCATGCGGCGTCGGTCGGATGCAGGGTCCGTATAGGTCTCGTCCCATTTCACGCCGGAGGCCATTTCCAGCAGGTGGCGAACGCTCACGCCGTCGTACGCACTGCCGCGCAGTTTTGCGACATACTGGGCGACCGGATCATCAATGTTCTTGATGTGTCCGTCCTGAATTGCCGCGCCCACCAATGATGCAGTGATCGACTTGACCATGGACATGGACATCCAGCGCGTCTGCCGCGTGTTGCCCATCTCATAATCTTCATAGGCAATCTTCCCGTCTTTCAACACCAGCAGCGCGGTGACTCGGTTCAACGCCATGTAGTCGATGAGATCATAGGTTTTGCCGCCCGAGACAAACTCGACCTTGGTCAGCTTTTTTGCCGCGGCAGGCAGCGCCAGCACATGGGGCCCGTGCTTGACGACGCGCACCGGAAACAGTCGGTCGATATGGCGGAATGTGTTGACCTGAATGTCGGAGGTCAACGCACCATCGTATACCTGAGTGATGCTGCCGATGGGCTCGGCGCCGGCAGTCACCTGTTGATTGAGCATGCAGACAGCCATGATTGCCAATGCGGGCACTGCGCTGCCCCCTCGCCGCGCACTGTTTGAATTTTGTGAGTCGTATAAAGCCATAGTATCTCCGTGAATCGAATACGCGTCATTGCGGGCGGTCGAACTCGTCATCCACTTGCAAACCGCCCGTTGAATAGTCCGGATCGGCCAACAGCCGCCGCGCCATGCGGCGGCGCCGATGGAAGCGGCGCAGAAGCGGCGCAAGCCCAATCCACTCCGGCCGCAGCCACAATGGGTTGTTCAGATCGTCATTCAGTGCGGAAGCGAACTGCAGTCGAACCTGCAGCACGGCATCCACCACCTCCGGGCCTGCATCCCGCCAGTGAGAAACAATGCCGATACCGCGTTCGATGCCCGACTGAAACTGGGCCTCGACCCTGGCCAAAGCCTCGGTCCAGCGCGAAACCGGCAGGGCGTCGTCGGGCAATGCGCGCAGCAGCAATTCCAGGAGCCCGCGGGCCGCCTGGGCTGGATCTTCCGTGCCGGGACTCAACGGCATGGCGGCGAGCAGCGACGAATCGAGACTCGCGCGCACCTCCGCCAGCAGGATTTGCAGCGCGCCCGATACATCGAGCGGGCGTATGTCGGCGTGGTCCGCGGTCGGCAGGATCACGTCCGCCGTAGCGGATTCGCGGTCGGACAGCGCCTTGGCTGCCGTGCGCCCCGTGGAAACAACGGGCGGCGCCACTTTGGGGAGTTCCATTACTGGGCCATGGCTTCTAAGTCGGCAAGTAGCGATTCACGAGCATGACCATGCGATCCACGGCGACATGGAACGGGTCTTGCCCCAGCTCCGGTAGATCGACATAGCTTGAGTCCGGCTTGAGCAAGGGCTTTACGCGCAGGGTCTGTTCGATGATGTCGTCGTGAGTAGCGAACACCGTGAGCGATGCTTTCAGGCTCTTTAACTTCTTCTCGATTGGATAACTACAGGCAGCGCGAAACGCCGCGCCGGGATTCGCCGCGAGCACGTGCTCCACAAACCGGCTGTGCACGTCTGCCAAATCGTAGGGGGGTTGGCGAAATGCGAATCCGCCTCGCCAGGCTCCCAGCACATGACCACCTTCGGTCGCCGGTTTCAGCGGCTGCTCGCTATATTTTTCTAATTGGCGTTGTTGCTCTTGCGCCGTGAACAAGGGCATTCCGACCGCTATGACTCGTCGCACGTGGGAACCGATCTGGTGCGCAACCTCGATGGCTTCGATCGACCCCGTGTGAATGCCTAAAATATCGATATCGCCTCCGACATCGGCCGCCTTGAGCGTATCGACCGTGCTTTGAGCGTACTGTTCGAGCGAGAGGGCCCAGGGCGGCGCATCGGAAAATCCGTAGCCCAGCCGATCCGGCGCAAAAGTTGGCCGTTCCAACCGCTCCTGCAATAACTCCCACATGGCGCCGGAGCGCGGCGACATGTGCAAGAGCACCAAGGGCGTGCCCTTGCCATCTTTGCTGCGCAAGTGCATTTGTCCGAATCGAGTCGAATGAATGCGGCGGATCATCTAATGCGCCGCCAAAAAAGCTTCGATCAGTGGCGCCACCAATTCCGGCTTTTCGATATGCAGCATGTGTCCCGCGCCGGCGATTCGGGCAATTTGGATATGGGGGAACACCGCGCGAAAGGCCTCGTCCGTGCCATCGGCACCCAGCTTTGTGATGAAATCCGACAGTTCGCCTATTAGCAACAGCTGCGGCGCACGCACCTCACGCCAACAGGCCTCGGCATCCTCGCGCTTGTACAGGACTGGATTCACCCAATGATGGCGTGGGTCGGCCGCGAGACGCACCCGGCCACCGTCCACTTGTGTACCCCAGGCCGCGGCCACCAACGCGGCTCGCGCCGCTCCGAAGCGCGGATTGCGAAATCGAATTAGGGCAGCGAGTTCCTCGAACGAGGCATAGTCCTTGCGGTCGGACGGAGTTTTCAATTGATCCAGCCATTTGCGCAATCGCGCCGGGGCCTGCCGGGGTGCGGTGCGCTCAAGTCCGAATCCTTCCAGATTGACGAGGCAGCGGACTCGTTCGGGTCGTATGCCGGCATAGGAACAGGCAATGTTCCCGCCCATGCTATGGCCGACCAAGCGCACCGGCACTCCGGGCGACAGCAGCTCCAATAGCGTGTCGAGGTCGCCGAGATAGTCGGGAAACCAATAGCCCTGTTGCGGCCACTCGCTGCGTCCGAAACCGCGCCAATCGAGGGCTACGACCGGCCAATCGCGCTCAAACGCATCCACCATGAATTGAAACGTCTGGCCGGAGTCGAGCCATCCATGCAGCAGGAATACCGGCTGCGCCGAACCCGAAGGCTCCGGCCCCCAGCGCGTCAGATGCATGTCGAGCCCGCGCACGCGCAAAGTCTGATGCCGCGGCTCGCGCAGCAGCGGGTACGCAGTCAGGCTATCCAATCAGTGGTGCATCCCGCTGCCGATCAATGCACCCACCACTCCGCCGATGGCGCCGCCCACCGCGGCGGCGACGGCCAGGGCCCTTTGCTGCGGCGGCTTATCGCCACCTCCATCAGGCGTTTTCCTCCCGGGTCCGCCGCCCGGTGCCGGTGTGCCGGGTCCCGGATTGGGGTTGGTTGGCTTGTCGGGATTGTGTCCGTTTGGCATGTGAATCCAACTCCTAGGTTCTTGCATTCTGGCCCTGCTTACATACACGCAAGCAGCACTGCACCGCAAGCTCTGGTGGTTTGCAGTGACCCCCTCACAGGGGGCATGCTTTGAAAGTGACTGACAAACGCATCGGGCCGTATCGTGTACTGCGCACCTTGGGTGCGGGCGGAATGGGCGAAGTTTATCTTGCCGAACGCGCGGACGCCGAGTTCGAACAGCAAGTAGCCATTAAAGTGGTCTACGGTGGCACGCCCGCCGTTCAATCGCGGCTCAAGATCGAGCGCCAGATCCTGGCCCAACTCGATCATCCCAATATTGCGCATTTGTTGGACGGTGGGTCGTTACCGGACGGGACGGCTTACCTGGTCATGGAATATGTGGACGGGGTACCGATCGACGTATTCTGCGATTCGAACCGGCTCGATATCGTAGCGCGACTCAAGATATTTCAAACTGTGTGCTCCGCAGTGCATTACGCGCATCAAAACCTCATCGTGCACCGCGATTTGAAGCCATCGAACATCCTGGTCACCGCGACTGGAACGCCCAAATTACTGGATTTCGGCATCGCTAAATTATTGGACGAGCGCCAAGCGGGAAACCACACCTTGGCCGTCACTCACGCCGACATTCGTATCTTGACTCCCGATCATGCAAGTCCGGAGCAGGTTCGCGGACAGGCTATTACGACGTCGAGCGATGTCTATGTGCTGGGGGTGTTGCTGTACAAAATGCTGGCCGGAACCAGCCCTTTCGTCATCCCAAGCATGCGACTCACGGATATCGAGCGCGCGATTTGCGAGAAAGATCCCGTATTGCCCAGCCGGTCCGTGAACACGGACGACTCGGCGGACTCGCACAGCATTGCGCAAGCTCGAAATACCAGCCCGCACCGCCTGAAACGGGCCCTGAACGGCGATTTGGACAATATCGTCATCATGGCAATGCGCAAGGAGCCCGAGCGGCGTTATGCGTCCGCGCAGCAAATGGCCAGCGATATAGATCGGTTCCTGTCCGGCAAGCCCGTCATCGCGCGCCGCGACACCGTGACCTACCGCACTGCAAAGTTCGCGCGCCGTCACTGGTTGCCCGTCACGGCGGCGGCCGGCGCGATTTTTGTCGTGCTGGCCTTTGCAGCGACGACGTATGTGCAATCTATGCGCATCGCCGCGGAGCGCGACCGCGTCGCGGAGCAACGCGAGCATGCGGAGCGCGAACGGGCCCGGGCTGAGGCGGTATCAAATTTTCTGGTGAATCTCTTCAAACTCTCGGATCCGGAGGAAAATCGCGGCAGCCAGATCACCGCCCGCGAACTCCTGGACTCCGGCACCAAACGCTTGGAGGGCAGTCTGAATGACCAACCGGAGACCAAGGCCGCACTGCTGGCCACCGTGGGAGCCGTCTATGACAGTCTCGGCCAGTACCAGGATGCACTGCCTATCTTGAGCGAATCGCTGCGGCTGCAGGCGCAAAGTCATGACGACACGCGTATCAATACCCTGCTGGAACTCGGCCAGGCGCGCATCGGTGTCGGCGATCTGCCTGGGGCGGAGGCGCCATTGCACGAGGCGCTGCACCTTTCTCAAAATAACTTCGGCGCAAACAGCGTGGAATCGGGACACTCCCTTTGGGTGCTGGGAATGTTGCGACATCAGCAGGGTCAATTTGGCGAGGCGAAGGAATTGTACTTTCGCAGCCTGAGCGTCCTCGAGACGGCCACGGCTCCACAGACGGACATCGCCGCCGTCCTCGACGATCTGGCGAAAGTCTACGTGCGCGAACAACAATGGGTGCTGGCCAAACAGAACTATGAACGGGCGTTGGAAATCTACCGCCGCGTTTTCGGCGAAGATCATCCTCGCGTGGCGATGCGCCTGAACAATCTGGCGACGGTCGAGCAGAATATGGGCGCTCTACCGCAGGCAGAGAAGCTCTACCGGGAGGCCATCCGCCTGTACGAGCGAGCCTACGGCGATCGACATCCTGAGACTGCCACCGGCAAAGGCAATCTCGGACTGTTGCTGCAGCGTGAAGGACGACTGGCGGAAGCGCAGCCGCTGCTGCGCAGCGCGCTCGATATAAACCTCTCGGTATACGGCCCAGACAATTACAACGTGGGATATTCGCAAGTAAGCCTGGCGATGCTGTTGCATGATCAGGGCAAGCTGCCTGCGGCCGAGAGCGAATTTCGCCAAGCTTTGGCCATCTACGACAAAACCCTGCCCGCCAATCATCAGTACCGCGCCTCGTTGCTCATGCACTTCGCGCGTCTGCTGGTGGATCGCGGCAAGTCCGAAGAGGCACTGGCATTGAGCGATCAATCGATCAGGATTTGGACGGCGACTTCACCGCCGTTGAGCCCGACGACCGCACAGGCGCACGCCATTCATGCCTATGCTCTGGCGCATCTGGGCAAACCCCATGAAGCGGCTGAGGAACTCGCGGCCGCCCTGCCCATCCTGGTGACGGCCCGAGGTGCCGATGATCCAGTCGTGCGGCGCGCACAGATTTGGCTCAAAGGAGTGCGCCCGGATCCGCCCAAAACCGCGAGCACCTCGCACCAAGCGAGTGCCGCCCCATCAGGCTTCGGTCAACCGCCCAGGAAAATCTTATAGGCCGGGTTGTTGGTCTCTTCGATATAGGCGTAGTGCAGTTCGTTCAGGTGCAGCAGAAAATCGGTGCGCGTGTCAGCGGGCACCTGGATGCCGGCGAGAACCCTCCCGTAATCCGATCCATGGTTACGATAATGAAACAAGCTGATGTTCCAGCCAGTGCCGATGGCCTGCAGGAACTTCAGCAGAGCGCCGGGGCGCTCGGGAAATTCGAATCTGTACAAGCACTCGTCGGTCAGTCCGCGCGCTTGACCGCCCACCATGTAGCGCACGTGCAGCTTCGCCACTTCATTGTCGGTCATGTCCTGCACGGCGAAACCCGCCGCAGCGATGCTGCTGAGCAATCCCTCGCGTTCGGATTTGCCCTGGGTGAGCGCGAGGCCGACGAATATCTGCGCTGCCTGCAAATCGCCGTAGCGATAGTTGAACTCCGTGACGCTGCGCCGGCCCAGTAATTCACAGAATCGCAGAAATGAACCCGGCGCCTCCGGAATTTCCACCGCGAACAAGGCCTCACGCTGCGCCCCCAAATCCGCCCGCTCGGCCACGTACCGCAGACGATCGAAATTCATGTTGGCGCCGCCGTTGATGGCGATGAGAGTGCGGGCGCTGCAATTCTCTCGCGCCACGTATTTCTTGATTCCCGCGACCGCGAGCGCACCCGCCGGCTCGGCGATGGAGCGCGTGTCCTGAAAAATATCTTGGATGGCGGCGCAGATCTGATCCGTGGTCACCAAAATAATCTCATCCACGTACTGGCGCGCCAGCCGGAGAGTTTCCTCGCCCACGCGCCGGACGGCGACGCCGTCTGCGAACATACCCACTCTGTCGAGGGTCACGCGTTTGCCGGCGCGCAGCGATTCGTACATTCCCGCGGCATCTTCCGGCTCCACGCCGATGATCTTGATGCGCGGATAAAGCGATTTCGTGTAGGCGGCAATTCCCGCGATCAACCCGCCGCCGCCCACCGGCACGAATATGGCGTCGATCTGGTCGCCGTGAGCCTGACGCAGGATCTCCATGGCGATCGTTCCTTGGCCGGCGATCACATCGGGATCGTCGAAGGGATGCACGAATACCAGTCCGCGATCCCGGCCGAGCACCATTGCATGTTCGTACGCCTGATCAAAGTCGTCGCCGTACAACACGATTTCGCCACCTAGATCGGCGACCGCCTGCACTTTGATGTCGGGCGAGGTCAACGGCATGACGATGACCGCAGGAATTCCCCGCGTCCGGGCGGCTAAGGCGACCCCCTGTGCGTGGTTGCCCGCCGATGCGCATATGACGCCGCGCTGGGCGCTGATCGGCGACAGCTGGGCAATCTTGTTGTATGCGCCGCGAATTTTGAACGAAAAGACGGGCTGAAGGTCTTCCCTTTTGAATAGGATGCGGTTGTCCAGGCGACGTGACAGCCGCGGCGCGGGTTCCAGCGATGTCTCGACGGCAACGTCATACACCTTGGCTTTGAGAATTCGATCTACGTAGTTTTCTTGCATGGTCACTGTCGTTAAGAGACAGCTACATTAGCTGAAGCGTCCGCAGAGCGGTACGGTTGGCTGATACTGTGAGACGCTGCACAGCCCTCAGAGGCCCGCAGGGTGTTGCCGGGCTTGTTTAGGTAACATACCGCTATGCGCATGCTGAAATATTGGCTGCTGGGCTCGTTATTGGCCTCGCCGACGGCGTTCCCTCTGTCCGGCAATATCGTCGCGACCAACAATGTGAAGGCACAGCTGGTCAGCGAGGTGAGTGCGATCAGCCCAGGGCAGTCCTTCTGGGTTGCCTTGGAATTCGACATTCGCGACGGCTGGCACACCTACTGGCGCAATCCCGGCGACTCGGGCCAGGCCACCACCCTCAAATGGGCGCTGCCGGCGGGATTCACGACCAGCGATATCGTCTGGACCACGCCGCATCGCTTCGATCTGCCCCCCTTGGTGAATTACGGCTACGCCAAGCACGCAGTGCATCTGGTCAATGTTATCGCGCCGCAGGACCTGAAGGCAGGCGCGGCGGTCGTTCTATCGGCCAAAGCCGGTTGGCTGGTCTGTTCCGACGTGTGCATTCCCGAAGGCGGCGACCTGCAAGTGAGTTTGCCGGTGAATTCGCAGCTCGGACCAGTGGACCCGGCGGCCGCTGCGCTCTTCATGGCGGCGCGCAATCAGCTGCCGACTCCGCAGCTTGCCGCAACGACAGCGCGAATTCAGGATGGGCAGCTGGTGATCGAACTAGGTAAGGAATGGGGAGCCACGCTTGCGCAAATCAAGTCATTGGCTTTTTTTCCCTATGAAGAGGGCGGGATCGAATATGCGGCCCCTCAGAAGCTGAGCCGCGGCAAGGATTCCATTGCGCTCGCGATGAAGATGGGCGACAGCCCGCCCAAGGGGGGGATGGTTCACGGCGTGCTGTTGGCGACCGAGCAGAGCGGTAACGACACGGTGAGCGTGCCCATGGAGATTTCGGCCAGTTTTGTGGCGGCGGGTGGCATTCAGAAATCCGCGACGGGTGCCAAGGCGGCGAACGAGCCGGCGACCTCGGTGCCCGTCCTGATGGCGCTGGCCCTCCTGGGCGGCTTAATCCTGAACTTGATGCCCTGCGTATTCCCGGTGCTGTCGATCAAAGCCATCGGCTTGGTCGAACAAGCAAAAAAGCATCCTGCCGCCGTACGCACCAAGGGACTGGTATTCGCAGCCGGCGTCATCAGCTCCATGCTGTGTTTGGCCGCCGCGCTACTCTTGCTTCGCGCAGGCGGGGAACAGATCGGCTGGGGGTTTCAACTGCAGTCGCCCTTATTTGTCACCCTGCTGGTGTACTTGCTGCTGGCGGTGGGTCTGAACCTGTCCGGCGTTTTCGAGGTTGGCGGCGGCCTTGCAGGCGTCGGCGACGGCCTGACTCAGGGCGACGGCTATCGGGCTGCCTTTTTTACCGGCGTATTGACCACCTTGGTCGCAACGCCGTGCACCGCGCCGTTCATGGCTTTCGCCGTCGGCGCCGCCCTCACGCAGCCACCCATCTTGGCGCTGTGCATCTTTGCCGCCCTGGGCTTCGGTCTCGCTCTGCCCTACTTGCTGCTGTCCTTTGCACCCTGGATGCGCCGCATTCTGCCGAGGCCCGGAGCCTGGATGGATACTCTCAAACAGGTGTTTGCGTTCCCGATTTACGCATCTGCAGCTTGGCTGCTGTGGGTACTCGCGCAGCAAACATCAGCCTTCGGCCTGGGTGCGGCTTTGGCCGGCACGATCCTGATCGCGTTAGCGGCGTGGGCGTACCAGAAATCCAAGTCGAGCTCTTCCGTGGGGCGCGCGGCGGCGCTCGCCACGGCTACGGTTGCGGTGCTGCTTGCCATCGTGTTGCCGGTGCGCGTTGCCGATGTCGCCGCGGCGGCGCCAGCAGGGTCCGCCGGCGGTACTCGTGCGGCGGATGAATGGCAGCGCTATGACGCGGTGGAGGTCGCCAAGCTCAATGCCGCCGGACGGCCGCTGCTGGTGAATTTTACCGCCAGCTGGTGCTTGACCTGCCTGGTCAACGAGCGCAATGCCTTCGCGGATGCCGCGGTAAAAGAGGTATTTCGCAACAAAGGCGTCACGTTGATGAAAGGCGACTGGACCAATCGAGATCCTGCGATCACCCGCGCACTGGCGGAGTTCGGCCGCGCCGGAGTTCCGCTCTACGTGGTGTACAACGCCAAGCCGGGCGTATCGGAGCCCCTCATTCTGCCGCAGCTTTTAACCGCCAGCGTGGTGCAAAGCGCGTTCGCAGACGCTCCCTCAAGCGCCGCAGCGCGTTAAGATTTTCGCGGGCCGAGATATTCAACCGGCCATGAATACGGCATGCTGCGGGCATGGTTTCCGATAACGCTACGACCATTTCGGTAATCGATTTCCGGCGCCATAGCATGGTGCTGCAATGGCATGCGCTCGGCGGCACGTGGACCGCTTGCGATACCCCGCCGCAGCTGGTGCACGGCATTGCATTGATCCGCCCATCGCAGCCGAATATTTGTGTGTACGGACAGGCGGGACGTTTGCGATTACAGGTCGGTCCGAGCCAATATGCTCTCTCCGAAAACTCTCCCCGCATCATCTGTGCGCGCGGCCTGGCGAGCTTCGGATTTCGCAGGCGCTTCACCGTGGATTCGAGCACCGGCGGGGTGCTCTACAGTTACGCCTATTGGACCACTCAGCACCATGATTTCTTTCGCTGGTTGGCAACCAAGGCGGAGGATCCTGACTGGCGCGTGACCTGCGGACGGCAATGGTCGGAGGGACTTGCGGCGACTGCGCTGCGATCGAACTAAGCGCGGGATTCAGCGCGGCAACAGGCCGGCGAGTTCCCGGTCGGTAAGATGCCGCCATTCGCCCGAACGCAGTTCGCCCAAGTGTATGTTCATAATCCGCACTCGCTGCAGCCGCTGCGCCCTGTAGCCCAAAGCCGAACACATGCGCCGGATCTGACGATTCAATCCCTGCGTAAGAATCATGCGAAACGATTCGCGGTCGATGCGGCTGACCAGGCATGGCTTGGTCAACTCGCCCATGATTTTCACGCCGCCGGCCATCATTGTCAGTGAAAGATCCGTGATGGCGCGATCCACCGTGACGACGTATTCCTTTTCGTGATTGTTTTCGGCACGGAGAATCTCGTTGACGATGTCACCGTCATTGGTCAGCAGGATCAGGCCCTCGGAATCCTTGTCCAATCGCCCTATCGGAAAAATGCGCTCGGGGTATCCCACCAGATCGATGATGTTGTCCTCGATCTGCTCTTCGGTGGTGCAGGTGATACCCACCGGCTTGTTGAGAGCGATATAGATCTGTTTTTTCTTGACGCCGATCGGTTTTCCGTCGATGCATATTTCGTCACCGTCGACGACCCGGGTGCCGAGTACTGCGCGTGCGCCGTTGCAGGTAACGCGGCCGGCATCAATCCACTTGTCCGCCTCGCGCCGGGAGCAGACGCCGGTCTCGCTAATGTATTTGTTCAGCCTCACTCGAGGCTTGCTAGGCGCGTCCGCGCAAAAACGTGCCGATTTGATTCGCCAAGGCCGGTGCGGCGGCAATGAACGGCTCATCTCCGTAACGCGCGGCATCCACCATCAAACGCGGCTGCTTGACCGAGGCCAGGCGTTGCGCCGCCGGTGTGCCGCTCAACGCCAGGCGCCGCACGAGTTCCGGCCTCGCGGCGGCAAGCTCCAGCGCCACCTCGGCGCCGTATTGAACTCCCAATAGGTCGATCTGGCGCAGCCGCAAATCATTGGCCAGATCGGAAATGGCGGTCGCAGCCTCCGCAACGCTGCGCGTGGGCGAGGCGTCGGATTCACCATAACCCGGCATATCCGGCGCGTAAACCGAACGTACATCGGCAATCGCAGCCAAGAATCCGCCGAACATGCGGCTCGAGGCGTCGATGGAATGCAGGCAAAACAGCGTCACTTGCTCGTCAAAGCCCCCTGTCGTCGGAAAGGCGGTGCGCACATGCAATTGCCCGAATTTACAATCAAAATAGGCCCGACGAGTGCGGACAGCTACCGGGGTTATGAATGACTTCGAGACCTTAATCACTACTTAGCGCTCCAGCGTAAAACCATTTGTTGCGGCAAGGATACGCCAAGCGGCGACTCGACCCTCCCATGCCTCCCATGGTCAATTAGACTCAAACGTTGCTTTTGTACAACATTAAAATTTTGCACTTCTTTGCAATAGGGCTAGCATCAGTCTCAGGTCAGGGCTAGAGTGTTGCTCGGACGCAATAAGACTCTAGGGAAGTAAAAAAGACCAATCATCGCCAGAGCGCAAATAAAAGCGCCACATAAAAGGCATGGGGACTTAAAAGCCGGGCACTGCCCGGCTTTTTTATTTATTTTGCACGATCCCATACGCGCGACATTGAAAATCCGCCTAAACGGCCCCCACCAAATCCCACGACCTCGACAAGACGCTGTCCATCCTCGGACAGGCTGTATTGCTCTACGAACGGCGGACGGTCGTCGTCGAGATCACCACCGCGCACGACGAGAGTCTTATTCGTCCAGCCGCAATGCGGCGGCGGTGTATCGCGTCCTCTGGGGAGCGCGTCGCGGCCGCCGGACGGTAGTCCCCGTCCTGGCGACGCCCCATCCCGGCTCGGGGGCGCACCGTGATTTCCATGCGCGCGACCTTCGTCCATAGGCTGACAGACGCGATTGACGCCGCCGGAGCTGAACGCCACGACGCCCGCAACTTGCTTGATTTCCAGCAACTTGCCCGGCCATCGCAGGCCCTCACCCATAGCGCCCACGGATGGCATAACCGCCTCCCCCGGACCACCGAGACCCGCGCTGCTACCCGGCCCGCCGCCCTGGCCGCCACGGCGACCCGCGCCGCCGCCTGGTCCACCCGAGGGCGACGCGCCCTGTCTGGCGGCAGGGGCATCGAATTGGGTTTGAATTAGGCGCTGAGGATCGTCGCTATCCGCCTCATTAAGCTTCCAGTGACCGCTGAAATCGACACCGGCGGGGGGCGCCTGGGCGAGTTTCTCGCTCGCGCACGAGGTAAGGCAGATCAACGCGAGAACAAGGACTGGCCGCATCCCATAATCTTATAATGAAGCCCGACCCGGCGGGTATATCGCGGACGTTACCCGACGGAGCGTTGTGCTCGCGGGGAGGCGCGCAAATCATTCGGTCCGCAAATCCAGACTCGCCCCTCGAACGGCTGGAAACACACTCGCAGCGCCAGGGTGCGGCGCGTCGTCTGAGTGCCGCATTCTATTTTGCTGTCGGACAGATCCGCGCGGATCAAATCGACCAGGGAAGCGCTGGGTTCACCCGCGTCGGTCGGCGGCAATGCATGCGCAAGAATTCTTGCGTGAATGTCATCGCCCCGAGTGGTGTTGCCGAGCACGGCGCGCTTGAAGCGGTCGAGCACCACCAATACTGAACTCAGGGTGTTGTCGGTAACGTCGCTCGGACGGCCCGTTCCGCCCATGAAACGCAAGTGCAACAGGCCGCCGACGCTCCGTGCTTCGTCATGCAGGCAAAGCGCCAGGGCACCGTGCAATTCGGCGACCAAGAGCATAGGTTCGGGCGAGACATGATAAGTGTCCGGCGCGACTATGACTTCCGTGAGATTAGTTGCCAATGCGGACCTCTAATTGACTTCCGCATGGTGCACGTAACGATCAATTCGCTCTGCCGAGCAAATCACGGTTTTATGAACCTGGGCGCCCAGCACCAACGGTCATAAGCTCATGCTTTCCTGTAATTGGCGAATCGGGCCTCGCCGGACGTAAGGTGAGGCCATGTATCGGTATGATGTCGTCGATAAAACGCTGGTAAATGAACGTGTCGCACAGTTTCGCGACCAAACCCGCCGTTTTCTGGCGGGCGAGCTGAACGACGAAGAATTCCGCCATTTGCGCCTGCGTAATGGGCTGTATATCCAGCGCCACGCACCCATGCTGCGCGTGGCCATCCCTTATGGGCTGCTCTCGTCGACCCAACTGCGAGCCTTGGGCAGCATCGCCCGCCGCTACGACCGCGGCTACGGGCATTTTACGACGCGACAGAACATCCAATACAACTGGCCTAATCTGGAACAAGTGCCCGATATTTTGGCGGATCTCGCCGAAGTTGAAATGCATGCGATTCAGACCAGTGGAAATTGCGTCCGCAACACCACCTCCGACCACCTGGCGGGCGTGACGCCGGATGAGCTGGAAGATCCGCGTCCATGGTGCGAACTCATCCGCCAGTGGTCGACCTTCCACCCGGAATTCACTTATTTGCCGCGCAAATTCAAGATCGCGGTCACCGGAGCGGCGCAGGATCGAGCCGCGTCGCTGGTTCACGACGTCGGCCTGCATATCGTGCGCGGCAGCGACGGAACAATGGGCTTTGAAATTCTGGCGGGTGGCGGCCTCGGCAGGACTCCCATCATCGGCCAGGTGGTGCGCGAATTTTTGCCGCGCGAACATTTGCTGTCCTATCTCGAAGCCATATTGCGCGTCTATAACTTGGAAGGCCGGCGCGACAACATACACAAGGCTCGCATCAAAATACTGGTGCGTTCCTTGGGAATCGAGGAATTTCGGCGTCGAGTGGAAGCCGAGTGGGAATTGACCCGGGCCACCGGCCCACGCGTCGCCGACGCGGAAATTGCACGCCTGCGCGGATTCTTCATTCCGCCGAACTATCGAAGCCTCGCGAACTCAGAGCCCGCCGCGGGTAAAAGCACGGCGTTTCGCGCCTGGTACCGCTACAACACCACGGCACACAAGGTGCCTGGTTATCGGGCCGTATACATATCTCTCAAGAAGCCGGACGTTGCCCCCGGAGACGTCACGGACGCCCAGATGGAACTGATCGCCGACCTGGCCGATCGCTACAGCTTCGGAGAGATCCGGGTGACGCACACGCAAAATCTGTTGCTGGCGGATGTTGAACAGGACAAGGCCTTCGAGTTGTGGCAAAGGCTGGAAACGGCGGGCCTGGCAACGCCGAACATCGGCACTTTGACCGACATGATTTGCTGTCCCGGTCTCGATTTCTGCAGTCTCGCCAACGCGGGCTCCATCGACGTCGCCAAGCTCATCAATGAGCGATTCGACGATTACGATTACCTTTATGACCTGGGCGAACTCGAGGTCAAGATGTCGGGCTGTATGAATGCCTGCGGACACCACCACATCGGACATATCGGCATTCTCGGCGTCGATAAGAGCGGCGAGGAGTGGTACCAGATCACCATCGGCGGCGCCGCCGGCGCGGACGCCGCCTTGGGCCAGGTGATTGGTCCATCGGTGGCCAAGACCGACGTGGCCGAAACGATTTCGCAATTGCTCGAGGTCTATGTTGAGCAGCGCCGCCCCGATGAGCGGTTCATCGATACGGTGCGTCGTCTCGGCGTGAAGCCGTTCAAAGAGAGGGTTTATGCCACGCCGATTGCTGCGTGACGGCCATGTCGTCGCCGATGACTGGTGCTATCTGGAGGAAGCGCAAGGCAAGCCTGCGGCTGCGTTGATCCTGACTTTCGCGCAGTGGCAAGAGTCGCGCGATGCCTGGATAGCGCGTGGTGGTCGTCTCGGCGTCGTGCTGCTGCCCACAGACAAGCTGGAATCGCTGGCGCCTGATCTGTCGCGGTTTGCCCTGATCGGCGCGGATTTCGCGGGGCCCAGCGACGGACGCGGTTATTCCCAGGGGCGGCGGCTGCGTGAACACTGGAAATTCACAGGCGAACTTCGCGCCAAGGGCTATGTGCGCCGCGATCAATTGTTTTTCATGGCACGCTGCGGGTTCGACAGCTTCGAGCTCGCGGATGCTGAGATCGAGGGCGCTGGCAGCGCCCTGTCGACGTTCTCGAGGGCCTATCAGCCTTCAAACGATGCCGGGCTGCCGGTCAAGCTGCAGTACCGCTAGCGGGATACACCTGCCAGCGTCTGAAACGCAGGCCCACCTTTTGTCCCACGTCGTAGCGCTCCCCTTCGAAGCGTTCGCGGCTGATTTCCGCTTCCAACGGCTCATTGGCCGGCTGACCCTCGGCACATAGTTCCAGACGCACGATGGGTCCGATCACGCGCACGGCGACCACCACGGCCGGCCAGCCGGCCGCCTCTGGTCCAATCTCGATTTCATGGGGCCGGATGAGCGCAATTTTGTCGGGCGCGCCCGCACGAGTCTCGACGGAATTAGAAATATCGATGGGTCCGACGAAGGCTCGCCCGTCGCGGACTTGCACGGGCAGCTCATTGACCTGTCCCAGGAAGCGGTGCACGAAGGCCGATGTGGGCAAATCGTAAACTTCACTCGGTACCCCAATTTGCTCGATGCGGCCCCGATTCAGAACCACGATGGTATCGGCCACCTCGATCGCTTCCTGTTGATCGTGAGTGACGAAGATGCTCGTGAAATGCAGCTCGTCGTGCAGCCGCCGCAGCCAGCGGCGCAGTTCGTGGCGTACCTGACTGTCGAGCGCGCCGAAGGGCTCGTCGAGCAGCAGTACATCGGGATCGATGGCGAGCGCGCGCGCCAGGGCGACGCGCTGTCTCTGGCCGCCGGATAGTTGCGCGGGAAAACGGTCGCCGGCCCAGCCTAACTGCACCAGTTCCAGCAGCGAACGCACTTTCTTGGCTATTTCCGCGGCGGCCGGACGCTCGCGCCGCGGCTTGACCTTGAGGCCAAAGGCAACGTTTTCGAATACTGTCATATGGCGAAACAGCGCGTAATGCTGAAATACGAACCCGACCTTGCGATCGCGAGTCGGCCAAAGCGTGGCGTCGCGGCTGTCGAACAATACATGTCCATGATCCGGCGTTTCCAGGCCGGCAATGATGCGCAGCAGCGTCGTCTTGCCGCAGCCGGAAGGGCCCAGCAGCGCGATCAAAGCGCCCGTCGGCACGTCGAGGTCTACATCCTTGACGGCGGCGAATTCGCCGAACTGTTTGGATATACCGCGTAAAGCAATGCTCATGGGGTCTAACTCCGTGTCCTGTCGAGCGACTGGCGCGCCGCATGCCGCAACTCCGGCTGCCGCCATTCCAGAAAACTCTTGCCGGCCAAAGTCAGCAGCGCCAACAGGGCCAGCAGCGAGGCGACGGCGAACGCCGCCGTGTAGTTGTACTCGTTGTACAGAATCTCAACGTGCAGAGGCATGGTGTTAGTCAGACCGCGAATGTGCCCGGAAACCACCGAAACCGCCCCGAACTCGCCCATGGCCCTGGCATTGGCGAGCAATACGCCGTACAGGAGACCCCAGCGAATATTGGGCAGCGTCACCCGCCAAAAAGTCTGCCAGCCGGTGGCGCCGAGCGACAGAGCGGTCTGCTCATCGTCCTTGCCCTGCGACTGCATTACCGGAATGAGCTCACGCGCGATGAAAGGGAAGGTCACGAAAATCGTCGCCAACACAATGCCCGGCACCGCGAACACAACTCGAATGTGATGCTCGCGCAGCAATCCGCCAAACCAGCCGTGTGAACCGAACAGCAGAATGAACACCAATCCGGCGATAACGGGAGAGACCGCAAAGGGCAGATCGATCAGCGTGATCAGTGCGCTCTTGCCGCGAAATTCAAACTTGGTGATCGCCCATGCCGCAGCAACCCCGAACACCAGATTGCACGGCACCGCGATGGCAGCCACGAGCAGCGTGAGTTTGATTGCAGCCCATGCGGTGGGATCAGCGATTGCGCCCGCATATGCAACCACGCCCTTCGACAAGGCCTGGGCGAACACCACGAGCAGAGGCAGCAACAGAAATAACCCCAGAAACGTCAGCGCCACCGCGATCAGGAGCACCCTGCTCGAGTGCAGCGGACGCTTCATCGATCGAGCCTCAGCGGCCGCCATGTCGCGTCAAAGCCCAGTGTTGCAATGCATTGATGCCGAGCATGATGGTGAATGACAGGACCAACATCACCACGGCAATGGCCGTCGCTCCGGCGTAATCGTACTGCTCCAGTTTCGTAACGATGAGCAGCGGCGCAATTTCGGATTTCATGGGCATGTTGCCGGCGATGAATATCACCGAGCCGTATTCGCCGACTGCGCGGGCGAATGCCAATGCGAACCCGGTCAGCAGCGCAGGCCACAGAGCCGGCAATATGACGCGCGCAAAGGCCTGCGCGGAGGAGGCGCCGAGAGTGGCCGCCGCCTGCTCCACTTCCTTATCGAGATCCTCCAGTACCGGCTGCAATGTCCGCACCACGAAAGGCAGGCCGATGAACGTCAGAGCGACGACAATCCCGAGCGGCGTGAACGCCACTTTGATCCCCAACGACATCAGCCACTTTCCGAGCCACCCGTTGGGCGCATACAGGGCGGTCAATGCGATGCCGGCCACCGCGGTGGGCAGCGCGAACGGCAGGTCCACCATGGCATCCACCAGGCGTTTGAAGGGGAAGGTATAGCGCACCAACACCCAGCTGACGATGAGGCCGAAGACCACATTGATCGACGCGGCGATCAAGGACGCGCCGAAGCTCAATTGCAGCGATGCCAGCACCCTCGGGGCAGAGACCACTTCCCAGAAGTGGCCCAAGCCCGAGCCCAAGCTGCGCAGGAACACCGCCGACAAGGGAATCAATACGACCAGCGACAAGTACACCATCGTGTAGCCGAGGGTGAGACCGAAACCCGGCAACACGCGCTGCGGCCTGCGCCGCGCACGCTTGTTGGATTCGATTGCCTCGACCGGCTTTGCCATGGGTGTCCTGAAAAGAGAGACGGGCGGTGTCGCCAGGGGTGCGCTCGCCCTGGGCGCCATCGCCACGGGCGCTATCGTCGGCAGCCTCGCAGGACACTGTTCTGAAGCCGTCTTCAAGACAATTCGCGATTACTGACCGTAGATTCTGTCGAAGGTACCACGGTCGGCGAAATGAGTGGCCTGGGCTTTGGTCCAACCGCCGAATACCGCGTCGATGGTAACCAACTGCGGGATTTTTGCGAATTGTCCCGCATATTGAGCTGCCACCGCGGGATCGCGAGGCCGGTAGTAATGCTTCGCCGCAATCTCCTGGCCCTGCTTGGAATACAGGTATTTCAGGTATTCCTCGGCCACTTTGCGTGTGCCGTGCTGATCGACGTTTTTATCCACAACACTAACCGGCGGTTCGGCCAGGATACTGAGCGAGGGCGCAACGATATCGAATTTGTCGGGCCCCAACTCTCGTACGGCTAGAAAGGCCTCGTTTTCCCAGGCCAGCAATACGTCGCCGATACCGCGTTCGGCGAAGGTCACGGTCGCGCCGCGCGCACCAGAATCAAGAACGGGTACATTCTTGTAGAGTTTCTTGACGAAAGCCTCCGCACTGGCGTCATTGCCGCCAGGCTGCTTCAGCGCCCAGGCCCATGCAGCCAGATAATTCCAGCGTGCACCGCCCGATGTCTTCGGACTGGGCGTAACCACCGCGATTCCCGGCCGCGCCAAATCGCTCCAGTCATGAATGTTCTTTGGATTGCCCTTGCGCACCAGGAAAACGATGGTGGACGTATAGGGTGTGCTGTTGTTCGGCAATCGCGTCTGCCAGTTCGCCGGGATGAGATCGCCCTGAGTCGCCAATGCATCGATGTCGTACGCCAGGGCCAGGGTCACTACATCGGCTTCGAGCCCATCGATGACCGATCGCGCCTGCTTGCCGGATCCGCCATGGCTTTGATTGACGCTGACTGTGTCGCCGGTCTTGGTCTGCCAATAGGCTGAGAACGCCTTGTTATAGTCCTCGTACAACTCGCGAGTAGGGTCGTAGGATACGTTCAGCAGCTTGACCGTGGCGGCGTGCGCCGCGGAACCCATCAAGATGACCATGAGCGCCAGCGCGAACCAAAAATACTCGCGCCCGATGCGTCTGCTGCTGTATTCAATCATCTATCACCCATGCGTTTACATGCCGGATCAGCAATCTGCGAGCAGGCTAACGGCTGGAGCGATGAGCCGGAACTAATATCCCGTCATTTGCATATGCGCTTACGGTATGTCGCGAAGCGGGATATGTAAATCCTGCAATATGCGGTTGACCTCCTCCTGGGTCTCCAATTTCTCGGTTTCGCGCACCAATTTGCGCGGCAGATGCGGCGCCAGCAGTTCGATGAACTCGTACATATAGGCGCGCAGCAGAGCGCTGCGTCGGAATCCGATCCAGGTCGTGTGACCCTCGAACAGATGAGCCGCATCCAACACGACGAGATCCCCGTCCGTGGCCGGGTCTATGGCCAGGCGGGCCAAAATGCCGACCCCCAAGCCGATACGCACATAGGTCTTGATCACGTCCGAATCGCGCGCGGTCAGCGCCACATCGAGCGACAGCCCGGCGGTCTCGAACAGTGCGGGCAGCGAGGACCTGCCGGAAATGCTGAATACATAGGTGACGATGGGGTATTCGGCCAGCTTCTTGAGCGTGAGCTTGCCGGCCGATTCGAGCGGGTGGCCGCGCGGCACGACCACGGCACGATGCCAGCGGTACACCGGCAGGCGGACGAGGTGCGGGAACTGCTCTTCTGAACCGGTGGCGATGGCAAAGTCGACCCGGTCGCGCGCCACCATTTCAGCAATCTGCTCCGAAGTGCCCTGATGCAGATGCAGACGCACTTTGGGATACTTCAGGCGAAAGGCACGGATGACCTGCGGCAGCACATAGCGCGCCTGAGTGTGAGTGGTGGCTATCGACAGAGTGCCGCCGTCGGATTTGCGCAGTTCTGCGGATGTGCGCCGAATATTCTGCATCTCGCGCAAAATGCTCGAGGCACGCGAAATGATTTCCTCGCCCGCGTCGGTGGTCCGGGTCAGCGCGCGGCCCTCGCGCTCGAACAGCTGAAAGCCGAGTTCCTCCTCCAGAAGCTTGAGCTGGCGGCTGACCCCGGGTTGCGAGGTGTGCAGCTGGCGCGCAGCCGCAGTGATATTCAAACCGTTCTCATGGACGGCTACCAAATAGCGCAATTGCTGGAACTTCATGGTCCGGCCGACCTTACTGTTAAATGAACCATTGCCTGCATAGGATATAAGGTTAACGGCTGAAACGTTGGTGTCCTCGTTGGTGATGGTCATCACCAAAACGCATTTACTCATGCGCTATTGTTCGTTTCGCGCAGACACGGGCCCACCTATAGTGAACTAACTGAATCCCAAGCGAGACCCGAGGCGCCCTTGTCCGACCTCTCCAAAACCCTGCGCGAACGCACAGAGGACACCCTTTCACACCTCCGCAGCGCCGTCGCGGAGTTCAAGAATGTGTGTTACGCCAATAGTTTAGGCTCTGAGTCCGTCGTACTGACGGATCTCATTTGGAGCCTGGTGCCCGAAATCGAGATCTTCAGTATCGATACCGGGCGGTTGTACCCGGAGACCTATGACCTAATCGAACGCCTGCAGCAGCGTTACGGTCGCACACTGACCCTCTACTATCCCAAGACCTCGGACTTGGAGGGCTGGGTAGGTAAGAACGGCATTAACGGCTTCAGGGACAGTCTCGAGCAGCGCCACGGCTGCTGCGGCGTTCGCAAGGTAGAGCCGTTCCGCCGCGCCGTTTCCGGCCGCGGGGCCTGGGTCACGGGCATCAGGCGCGGACAATCGGCCAGCCGGGCTCTGGCAGCGCCGGTGGAATGGGATGGCCAATATGGCCTGCACAAGGTCAGCCCGCTGCTGGAGTGGTCGGAAAACGAGATCTGGGAATATATCCGCAAGAAGCGTCTGCCGTACAATGCGCTGCACGACCGTGGCTTTCCGAGCATCGGTTGTGCGCCGTGCACGCGGGCCGTGCAGCCCGGTGAAGATGAACGCTCGGGCCGCTGGTGGTGGGAGCGCAGTGATTCACGCGAATGCGGCCTGCACCCGCGCCGTCAGGTAGGCTTCGCCAAGTAAGGTGGGCTTTGCCAACTAATGTAGGCTTCGCTACGTGAATTATTTTCCTGTCTTTTTCGATTTGACTGGCCAAAAAGTGCTCGTCGTCGGCGGCGGCGAAGTCGCGCTGCGCAAAGTCTCTTTGCTGGAACGCACCGGTGCGTTGATTACCTTGGTCGCGCCGCAAGTGGCGCCCGACCTTCATGCGCGCGCTGCGGCCGGCACATTGCAACTCGCCGTGCGCGAATTCTTACCCGACGACTTGGAAGGCGCACGATTGGTCATCGTCGCGACCTCGCGCCGCGCCGTGAACCGTTGGATCGCGACATTGAGCGAGTCGCGCAATATTCCCGTCAATGTGGTGGATGATCGCGAGGCATCGCGCTTCATCGTGCCCGCCATTGTCGACCGCGATCCCGTGCTTGTGGCGGTCTCCACCGGCGGCACCTCGCCGGTGTTGGCGCGCCGTTTGCGCGAGCGCCTGGAAGCGATGATCCCCCAAAAAATCGGCGAGCTTGCTGTATGGTTGCGCGCGCTGCGCGCGGCCACCCGACGGAGCCTTCGCGGAGTCGACGAGCGCCGGCGCTTTTTCGAGGCAGTTGTCGACGGACCTGCGGCGCGCCGTTTTGTCGCCGGCGATACCCAAGGCGCACGGCGCATCGTCCAGCAACTCCTGGCGACGAAGTCTAGGTCACGCCCCACCGCCGGAGAGGTCACGCTCGTGGGCGCCGGGCCAGGCGATCCCGAACTATTGACGCTGAAGGCGCTGCGGGCGCTACAGGATGCCGACGTGATTCTGCATGATCGCCTGGTGCCGGCCGGAGTGCTCGAGCTGGCGAGACGTGATGCAGAGCGGATCTGCGTGGGCAAGGCGGCCGGCAATATAGGCAGCACGCAGGACGAGATCAATGCGCTGCTGATAGCACATGCAAAGCAGGGAAAACGCGTGGTTCGCCTCAAGGGCGGAGATCCCTTTATCTTCGGTCGCGGCGGCGAGGAGCTGCAGGCGCTGGCGGCGGCGCAAATCAATTTTTCGGTAGTGCCCGGCATCACCGCCGCCACCGGTTGCGCGGCTTATGCGGGCATCCCTCTGACACATCGCGACTATGCGCACAGCGTCACCTTTGTGACGGGCCACGGGCAGGAGCGAGACGGCGACCCAGGCAGCGGGCCTGATTGGCGCGGCCTGGCGCGGCCGGGAACTACGGCGGTGTTCTATATGGGGTTGGCGCGCCTCGATCATATCGTGCAGAAGCTGCGGCAACACGGCGCCTCACCGTTGCGTCCCGCCGGCCTCATCGCGCAGGGAACCACCGCAAACCAGCGCGTCGTCACGGCGACTCTCGGCACCATTCATGATGCCTCGCGCAACGCCGGCCTTGAGTCGCCCGCGCTGCTCGTGGTGGGCGACGTCGTGGCCTTGCACTCGTCGCTCGCTTGGTTCAGCTCGGATCCTGCGACGGACCTTTCTCAGACGGCATAAGGCGACTGTCGCCGCTCAAGCGCGCCTCAACCCACCGCCGCAAGAAATCCCTTCTCTTTGACCCAGTCCCGATTAAAAAGGCGCGACTGATACTTTGCTCCGCCGTCGCACAAGACCGTGACGATGGTATGGCCGGGGCCCATCTGCTTGGCGAGGGTCACTGCCGCCGCCACGTTGATGCCGGCCGTGCTGCCGAGGAGCAGGCCTTCTTCGCGCAGCAGGCGATAGACGAAATGCATGGTCTGCTCATCCGAGATGCGCAGCGCGTCGTCGATCGGCGCGCCGTCGAGGTTCGCCGTGACTCGACCGGTACCTATGCCCTCGGTGATCGATGAGCCACCGTCGGTTTTCAATTCACCGTCCTTGAAGTAGTGATACAGCGCGCTGCCGGGAGGATCGACGAGAACGATCCGCACGGCGCTGGACTTCGACTTGAGGTAGCGGGCGGTCCCCGCGAGCGTGCCGCCGGTGCCAGTGGACGCACAAAAGACATCGATCTTGCCGCCGGTATCCCGCCAGATTTCCGGGCCGGTGGATTCATAGTGAGCGTCACGATTGGCCGTGTTGTCGAATTGATTGGCCCAGATGGCGTCGGGAAGCTCTTGCGCCAAGCGTCCCGCCACCTTCTGGTATTGGTTCGGGTTGCTGTAGGGCACCGCGGGCACCTTGCGCAATTGCGCCCCAAGGGCTTCGATGATTTGGTACTTCTCAGCCGCTTGATTGTCGGGCATCACGATGACGCACTTATAACCGCGCGCATTGCAGACATGCGCCAAGCCGATACCGGTGTTGCCGGCCGTTCCTTCGACCACCGTGCCGCCCGGCTGCAACAGCCCGCGCCTTTCCGCGTCCAAAACGATCCATTTTGCCGCACGATCCTTCACAGAACCGCCCGGATTCATGAATTCCGCTTTGCCGAGAATCTCGCAGCCGGTTTCTTCGCTGACACGGCGCAGGCGAATCAGGGGGGTATTGCCAATTGCATCCGTAAATCCGTCGCTAATACGCATCGATAGTCCTTCCACTGAGCTCACGTCGCATTGTGACTACGTCCAACTCGCCAGTCCATTTCGCCACGACCAGGGTGGCGACACCGTTACCGATCACGTTGGTCAGCGCGCGCGCCTCCGACATGAAGCGATCGATGCCCAGGATGAGCGCCAGACCGGCAACCGGCAGCGTGCCCACGGACGACAGTGTCGCGGCCAAGACGATGAAGCCGCTCCCGGTCACCCCCGCTGCGCCCTTGGACGTCAGCATCAGCACAGCCAGCAGCGTGAGTTGCTGCATCAGACTCATCGGCGTGTTCGTAGCTTGCGCGATGAACAAGGCGGCCATGGTCAAGTAAATCGATGTGCCGTCGAGATTGAAGGAATAGCCGGCCGGAATCACCAGCCCGACCACCGATTTGCCGGCGCCGATTTTCTGCAGTTTGGCGATCATTCGCGGCAACACCGACTCGGAGGATGACGTACCGAGCACGATGAATAGTTCGTCGCGGATGTATTTTACGAATTGCCAAATGCTGAAGCCATGCGCCCGCGCCACCAATCCGAGCGCACCGAAGATGAAGGCCAGGCACGTGGCGTAAAAGCATATCATCAGAAGTCCCAGCGACAGCAGTGATGCGAACCCGTACTTGCCGATGGTAAATGCCATGGCGCCGAACGCGCCGATCGGGGCCAGTTTCATGACGATTCCGACGATCCCGAACAGCACCTGCGACAGGCCGTCGACGAATCCCAGCAGCGGCGCCCCGCGGGAGCCTAGACGTTGTAGTGCGAAGCCGAACAGTATGGCGAACAGAAGAACCTGAAGAATCTCACCCTTGGCGAAGGCATCGGCAACCGTCGTCGGAATGACATTGAGGAGAAACTCCGCAACCGATTGCATCTTCTTCGGATCGGCGTATGCGGCAATCGACGTCGAATCGAGCGTCGCCGGATCGACGTTCATGCCGCTTCCGGGCCGCAGAACATTCATCACCACGAGGCCAACAGCCAGCGCCACGGTGCTCATGACCTCGAAATAAATCAATGCCAGGCAGCCCGTCTTGCCGACCTTCTTCATGTCTTCAACGCCGGCGATGCCCGTGACCACGGTGCAGAATATGACCGGCGCGATCAGCATCTTGATCAACTTGATGAAGGCATCGCCGAACGGCTTCATCGCGGCGCCGACATCCGGGTACAAGGCCCCCAGAAGCACGCCCACGGCGATGGCGACAATGACCTGGAAATACAGCGAACGCAGCAGAGTTTTCACGGCGCTAACTTAAGCGATTCACGCATGGAGTGGTGGCATTTACGGACTGCCCACAAAAGAATCCCCGGACTTGCCGGGGAATTCGAGTGGAACTGGTGCTAGGTAAAAACCCGGCACGTCCTTAATTGGAAGATACCTACCGGAAGAGCCGCTAAGTTCAACCTTGTTTGTCTAAATCCAGTGTTGCAACTAAGTAACGCTGGGTACAAATGCGCGCTGCGTCGACGCCTGGATTATAGCAGATACCATAGATAAATCTAGTAGTTATGCTGCAATGTTGGTTCGTTGTTGCACTATGTCAAGTGCCTCCCAAGTCTGTGACTATCATACAACACTCGGTTTCCAGTCGGCGCCGCGCGCTACCATGTCGTGGCCCGCTCCTTAAACAGCCGCGAAGACGCCTGCACCACGCAAAATCGTTGTCCGGTCGGCGCTTCCATCACGCACCAGGTATGAATGTTTTGTACCCGCCTGGCGCCCAATTTCTCCAAACGGTGAACCTCAGCCTCGATATCGTCGGTTTCGATATCCAGATGCACGCGGCTGGCGTGACTCACTATTTGCACCTCAATATCGAGACCGTGTTGCGAATCTTCGAGCCGCTTGTATTGCGCCGCCTCGGCAGGTGGTAACTCGCGCACGGGCATCCCTAAGGCAGCTCCCCAAAATGCAGCTGCGCTCTCCAGGTCGTCGCTTTGGCAGTCAATAATGAATCCGCCGAGTTTGCTTTTGTGCATGGCTTGCTCCAAATTTGCAGTATTTCCCAAGAAGAATGCCCATGAAATATCTACATACAATGGTACGCGTGACGGATATCGAGCAATCGTTGCGTTTCTATCGTGACGCGCTCGGACTCATCGACCTATCGCGGCAAGACCACGACAAGGGGCGATTTACCTTGGTGTTTCTGGCGGCGCCTGGGGACGAAGAGGCTCAAGTCGAGCTCACTTACAACTGGGATCCAGAAGCCTATCCCGGCGGCCGGAATTTCGGGCATCTAGCCTATGCAGTGGATGACATTTACGCCGCTTGCCGGCGATTAATGGATCACGGCGTCACGATCAACCGGCCGCCTCGCGACGGCCGCATGGCCTTCGTGCGCTCGCCGGACAATATCTCAATCGAATTGCTGCAGAAGGGCGCGGCACTCGCCCCGGCGGCGCCGTGGTCTACGATGCCGAACACGGGCATCTGGTAGCGCCTGACTAGAACATTTCCGACGCATCCGGGGTCTTGATGGCGACCCGGGTGCGCGAGGGAATGTATTCGCCCGTGATCATGTCGGCATACGCCTGGCCGGGACCCACCATGGGATACACACCGGCATCCGGATCGATCATGACCTCGAGGAACGCGGCGCCCTCGAAGCGGATGAACTCAGCGACGACCCGCGGCACATCGGCCTTCTTGTCGAGCCGCACGGCGTACTTGAAACCATCCGCCTGCGCCGCTTTGACGAAATCCTTGGTGTGCAGGCTCTTATCGCTGGCACTCAGGCGGCCGGCGTGAAATAGCTTCTGCCATTGCTTTACCATGCCGTCGCCGCAATTGTTGAGCACCACCACCTTGACCGGCAGTTTGTAGGTCGTAACGGTCTCGAGTTCACCGAGATTCATCCGGATGCTGGAATCGCCATCGATGTCGATGACCATGCGATTGCGCTGTGCAAACTGCGCCCCCACCGCCGCCGGCAAGCCGAAGCCCATGGTGCCCATGCTCCCGGACGTCAGCCACAGCCGCGGACTGCGGAAATCGAAATACTGCGCCGCCCACATTTGGTGCTGGCCCACACCCGTGGTGATGATGGCCTCCCCGCCCGTCAGCCGATTGATCTCCTCGATCACGTAGTACGGCTGGATCAAGGCGCTGTCGCGGTCATAGTTCATGGCGTACTTGGACCGCAGCTCATCGCAATGCCTATGCCACTCGGACCAATCACGTTTGAATCCATTGCGCCTGGCATAGTCGAGCAGACCGAACAGGGCGTCGGGCATCAGCCCGACGTGGCTCCAGTCCACGCGCTTGACCTTGTTGATCTCCGATGCGTCGATATCCAAGTGCGCGATGAATTTGGCATTTCCGGCGAATTTTCCCGGGTTGCCCGCGACCCGATCATCGAAACGTGCGCCGAGCGCCAGCAGACAATCGCAATCATCGACCGCGTAGTTGGCGAAGGCGGCGCCGTGCATGCCGAGCATGCGCATCGACAGCGGATGCGTCGTATCGACGGCGCCGATGCCCATTAGAGTGGTGACCACCGGCACCTGCAATTCTTTCGCAAATTCGCGCAGCGAAGGCGCCGCGCTGCCGTTGATGACGCCGCCGCCCGCATAAATAAGCGGGCGTTTCGCGGCACCCAGTGCCGCAAAGAAGTGCGCGCACGCCGCTTCCGGCACCTTGTTCGCTTCCAGGCGATTCATTCGCTGCCGGTAGCCGGGCACGGGCAGGCGGCCCGAGCCTTGAAACACACCCTTCCAGTTCTGCACGTCCTTCGGCACATCGAGCACCACGGGACCCGGTCGGCCGGTACGGGCGATTTCGAATGCCGTACGCACCGTCGCCTCCAATTTCGTGGGGTCGGTGATCAGGAAAACATGCTTGGCCACTGCGCCCATGATGCTGGGTACGGGTGCCTCCTGAAATGCGTCCGTGCCGATGGCTGTGGTCGGCACCTGGCCGCAGATCACCACGATGGGCACCGAATCAGCCATGGAGTCGCGCACCGGCGTAACCGTATTGGTCGCACCTGGTCCCGAGGTGACCAGCGCCACTCCCACCCGGCCGCTGGCGCGGGCGAATCCCGCCGCCATAAAGGCAGCGCCCTGCTCGTTGGCCGGCACGATGAGCGGCATCGCGGCCTTGTGTTCCTGGTTATAGCGAAATACCGAGTCGTAAATCGGCAAAATCGCGCCGCCGCTATAGCCGAAAATGGTGTCGACGCCTTCGTCCGCCAATACCTGCACCAGCATGTCCGCGCCGGTCATACTGGCGCCGGCGAGAGGGTGCGCTGCCTGATTTAACATGTCGTAACGGTCTTTCACGGTGAAAGACTAGCAGTTCTCGCCCTGGCGCCCAAGTGCCGCCCTCCCGTATGCTTACCGGCCCATGCGCCACCTCATCGCAATACTCTTGCAAAATGAAGCGGGCGCGCTGACGCGCGTTACCGGCCTCATATCCAGCCGCGGCTACAATATCGAGTCGCTGTCGGTGGCCCCGACCAATGACCCTACGGTGTCGCGCATCACGCTCGTGACCACCGGCTCCGACCACGTGATTGCGCAGATCAACGCCCAGCTGTTGAAGCTCGTGGATGTCGTCGCGGTCGAGGACATGACCAGCGACGACCACCTGGCGCGCGAATTGCTGCTGATAAAATTGCAGCTCGCCGCCGAACATGTCGAGGCGGTGGGGACGCTGCTGCGCCGCGTCGGCGGCAAAGTGTTGTCGTCGAATCCCTCAAGTTACATCGTAGAACTCACCAGCACCGAAACCGAGATCGGCGAGTTCATCGCCAACGTCGCCGCCTTCGGCGAAATCGTCGAGGTGGTGCGCAGCGGCGTTCTTGGGATTGCACGTGCCAATCCGCGCCTGCATGTCGTCAAATGAGCGCATGCCACTCCTTCACGTTAATTCTAAGGAAACCTTAGCACCATGCCTGAAATAGAATTCAAACCCGAACATGTCGCCGATCCCTACACCCGGGGCGTGGGTATTCTGGTGGGAGTGGTCGGCATTCTGTTGTCGGTCGTCACCATCGCATCGCACCGCGCGCACACGGACGCGGTCATACACCGCACCGAATCGAATGATGAGTGGGCGTATTTCCAGGCCAAGAAGAATCGCCAGTATACCAGCGAGGTGACCATCAACGTGCTCGAAGTGCTGGGGTCGGACCCGGCCAAGAGCGGGCCAACGGTGGAAAAACTGCGGGCCGCCAGCAGCAAATACGCGACCGACGCCGAGACGATTCAGGACGCTGCCAAAGAAAAGGACCGCGAAAGCCAGACCGAAGAGATCCGTGCCTTGAAGTTCGACATCGGCGAAGGCCTGCTCGAGCTGGGACTCGTGCTGTGCTCTCTATTCTTCCTGGCGCGCAAGAACTTCTTTCCTATCTTTGGCGTGTTGGCAAGCGCCGCCGGTACCGCAATGGGTATCTGGGGCTTCTTGCTTTGAATAAAGCGGCCGCGTTATCGCGCGCAGCCGCGCTGGTGATCTTGAGCGCAGCGGCGGGGGCCGGCAGCGCAGCCGTGCAGACCCCGGCAGCGCCCCGACTAGAGGCGCGCTCCAGCGATCTGCTGGCGGTCGGCATGGTGCACAACGACCGCATGTCCATTCACTTGACCCGGTTGATCGATAACGCGCCCGTACGCGACGCGGTGATTACCGTGGTGTTGCGCGGCGTCGCGTACCCAACTACCGCCGAAGCCGACGGCAGCTTCACTTTGCAGGCAAAGGAACTTAGCTTGCCTGGCGCGGCGGCGGTCGAATTTCAGGTTGCGCAAGCTGCTGCGCAAGAAACGCTCAAGGGCACGTTGCAGGCGGCGGGCGGCATCGGTCAGCCCGAAGATAAGAATTCCGCGCGACAGCTATGGTGGTGGGTGCTCAATTTCGCTGTATGCATCGGCTTCCTGATGCTTGTATCGCGCCGGCGCAAGGCGGCGGCAGCCAGAGAAAAGGCCGCCGACTAGAAGCTTTGCATCGTTTGCACCAGGAATTGGAATTTTTGAATTCCCGCAATATTATTGAGTGGGAAGGCAAAGTCGATATGCAGCACATTGCCCAAGCCGGTGCGTGAATTACCGAGCCGCAAGCCAAATCCCACGTCACGCAGCAGCCCTGGGTCGCTATTGCCGATCACGCCGTTACCCCAGGTTCGACCGACGTCGGCGAAGACTGCCGCCCCCACACGAACGAGCCGGAAGGGAAACCAATCGGTGAATGCACGTTGCTCCACGGTAAGCAGCGCCCGCGAAGTACCGGACTCGTAGCGCAGCGGGTAACCGCGCAGGCCATTGTCGCCGCCCAGCAGCAGCTGCATCTCGGGATCCAGCGCATCCGTGACCGTACCTGAAATCGAGGCATAGAGCAGCCAGTCCGGCCGCCAGCGCCAGTAGTACTTGGCGCCGGCGTCGGCGATCAAATTCCTGGCCCGGCCGTCTTCGATGCGCGAGGAGAAATCGCCGGTTAGAAAAAGCTGTTGATACTCGTCCAATTCGATTCCGCGCAACGCCTTTGCCGCCAGCATGACGCCATTACGGTCCGCCCCGAACGCTTCGCTCGAGTACCCCACTTCACCTTTGATTTCAGTGCCGAAATAGAGGTCCTCGGTTCGCCCGATCTGGTTCTGGTCGCCGACTTTCTTGTATTTGTCCTGAAGAATGTCGAACCCGACGAAGGGATATGACAGGGTTCGATTCGGAGGCAATTGCTGCGCCGGCATCGAAGTGTTCGGCGTGGGCAGGAACAGGTTGCGGTCGTAGCGCACACCGAATGTCAGTCGTTTGGTCCAGCCGTCCACCAGGCCGCGCGAGAGTCCACCGCTCAATTCGTATGAGGTCTCGTTGTCGTTGAATTGATCGACGATGTCGCCCTGGTCGTAGCGCGAAATGGTGCGGTCGAATTTCGACGCCGCTATCTTGGTGCTCCACAGAGCATCCAATGAATAAAAGGGGCGGGTGACCTGCACGGTGCGTTGCGAACCGTCACTTGAATTCTCGTAGGTGAGATCCGAATTCCACCGGGATCCCAGGATGTTAGGGTCCGTCCACGCCACTGTGTTGGTGGTGCGATCCACGGTGCTGCCGTGCGACACCTGCAGCGTCTTGCCCCAACCCAGGAAATTCGTGTCTTGAAGGTTGAACTTGGTATCGTTGGTACCGCCGGCGCGGCCGAAGGAAATTCCCGGACTTAAGGTCCAGACGTCCTTGGTGATGACCTTGATGTCGACTTTGCCGTCGACATAACGCAGCGGCACCACCCGCGCGTCATAAACGTAGGGCAGCTTGCGCAGCGCTCGCTCCGTTTCCGCCAGCCTGCGCGCAAGATACTTATCGCCGCTCGCAAACAGCAACTGCGCGCGGATGGTCGCGTGCTTGGTGCGAATGTGCAGCTCATTCGCGAGGCGAAACAGGCCATTGTTCTCGCGTGCATCGCCGGTATTGAAGATGTTTCGAGCATCTATTTCGATGCTGCCGATGACGGCGCCGTTCGCTTCCAGAGTCGAATCGCTGGGTAGATTCGCGGCGCGCGGTTCCCCGATACTGGTATGTTCCAGGTCGGTCAATCGCGCGGCGTTTCCCGGATGACAGATCGCCGCGGTCAGCACCGAGGCCAAAATCAGTCGAGAGCCGTCGGATAGCCTCATCCGACTAAACCGCTACAACGCGGCGTTATCAGTCTCGCCGGTACGAATGCGCAGCACCCGTAGAATGTCGGTGACGAAAATCTTGCCGTCGCCGACTTTGCCGGTTTTCGAGGCGCCGACAATGGCTTCCAGCACCTGATCCACCAGCTCGTTTTTTACGGCGACTTCGATGCGCGTCTTGGGCACGAAATCGACGACATATTCCGCACCGCGATACAGCTCTGTGTGGCCTCGTTGGCGTCCAAAGCCCTTGACCTCGGTCACCGTCATGCCGGAGACGCCGATTTCGGAGAGCGCCGCACGGACGTCGTCGAGCTTGAAGGGTTTGATAATGGCTGTAATCAATTTCATTCTTAACTCCGGTCAACCTGAGGCCGTCGCGACAATACTATTACGATTGGGCGCAACAGGCACGGCCATATGTTTGGGGTACCCGGGTTTGGGGGGGGACAACTGCGAATCCGCCCTTTCAGAGAGCCCCCTGAACCGCTATAAAGGCGTGCCCGCGGGTGCTGCGGGGAATTTCAAGGAATCCAATGATCTCGACCATTCTCATCATAGGCGGGGGCCAGGCCGGTGCGCAGGCCATTGACACGCTCCGACGGGAGGGCTTCGGCGGCCGTATCGTTTTGATCGGCGACGAGCCGGAATTGCCCTACCAGCGGCCGCCGCTGTCGAAGAAATATCTGTCGGGTGAAATGGCTGCCGATCGCCTGCTGTTCCGGCATCGCTCTTTCTATGACGAACACCGAATCGAGCTCAAATTAGGCCAGCGGGCGGTTCGCCTCGATGCTCAGGCGCGGCAGGTGGCACTGGCAGACGGCGAGACGTTGAGCTATGACCGATTGCTGCTCTGTCTGGGTGCAGCCTCGCGACGCTTGACCTGCCCCGGTGCCGATCTAGCGGGAGTTCACTATTTGCGGGGCATCGCGGATGTGGGAGCCATTCAGGCGGGCCTCAAGCCGCTGGCGCGCGTCGTGATCATCGGCGGCGGCTATATCGGACTCGAGACCGCGGCGACCGGCATCAAAATGGGCTGCGAAGTCACCGTGCTGGAGATGGCCGACCGCATCATGAATCGAGTCGTTGCGCCCAGCGTGTCGACATATTTTTCCGACGAACACGCCTCGCATGGCGTGCGTATCCATTGCGACACACGGGTGGTCGGCCTCGAAGGTGCGGGCCGGGTCGAGCGAGTAGTGTGTGCCGACGGCAAAAGCCATGCCGCCGATCTCATCGTCGTCGGCGTCGGCGCCGTTGCGGCCACGGACATTGCAAGCGCGGCCGGACTGGCCTGCGACAACGGCATTGTGGTGGATGAACACTGCCGCACCAGCGATGCCGCAATCTTTGCCGCCGGCGACTGCACCAACCACCCGTCGCCGCATTATGGCCGTCGCATGCGCCTGGAATCCGTGGATAATGCATTTGAACAGGCGAAAACCGCAGCGCTCAATATGCTCGACCGACCGACCGTGCATGATCGAGTGCCTTGGTTTTGGTCCGACCAATTCGACAACAAATTGCTCATTGTCGGTCTCTCGCAAGACCATGACAGACAGATAGTGCGTGGCGATCCGGCCTCGCGCAGCTTCAGCGTGTGCTACCTCAAGGGTCGGGAATTGCTGGCAGTGGAAGCCATCAACCATTCGAAGGATTACATGGCGGCGCGCAAGCTCATCGCCGAGCGCACTTTGTTGAACCCAGAAAAAATAGCGGACGGTAACTGTGCGCTCAAAGAAGCGGTCTGATGCCCAAAATCGTATTCACGGAGCCGGACGGCCGGCGGCGTGAAATAGATGCGCCTGCAGGCATCACGTTGATGGAGGCGGCACGCCAGAACGGCGTGCAGGGAATCCTGGCGCAATGCGGCGGCGCCTGCGCCTGCGCGACCTGCCACGTATACATAGATCCCGCTTGGCTCGCACAGCTCGAATCACGCGAGGACATGGAAGAGGGCATGCTGGAATCGGCCTGGGAGCCCCGCGCCAATAGCCGCCTCAGTTGCCAGATTCATGTCACGGCCGCACTAGACGGTCTGCAGGTCACCGTCCCACAGCGTCAGGGCTAGGCTGGGCGGCATCCCGCTGGGCGGCAGGCCGATCGTCGGCTTAGGGCTATTCGAAAGCGATCAGCAAATCCTTGGTATCGACCTGCAAGCCGGGGCGGGCCAGGATTTCCTTGATGACCCCGTCGCGGTCCGCGCGCACGGTGGTCTCCATCTTCATCGCTTCCAATGTCAGTAACGCCTCGCCTTTGCCCATTTTTTGCCCGATATGCACCGGTACGGTGGCAATGGTGCCGGGCATGGGGGCGCCCACATGTGCGGCGTTGCCGGGCTCAACCTTGCGCCGCGGCGGCCTCTTCGCCACCTGGCTGCGATCCGCGGCACGAATCGGCCGCGGCTGACCGTTCAATTCGAAGAACACCGTCCGCGTACCATCCTCGTGCGGGTCGCTAGTGGTGACATAGCGCACGATCAGCGTCTTACCTCGCTCGATGTCGATATTGATCTCTTGGCCGGATTCCATTCCATAAAAGAACACAGCGGTGGGCAGCGCACTGACATCACCATACGCGGCACGATCAGCCGCATAGTCGACGAATACCTTCGGATACATCAGGTAGGACGCGAGCTCATCGTCGCTGATCGCACGGCCCACCTTAGCTTCCGCTTTTTCGCGCTCGGCCGCGAGGTCTGCGGGCGGCAACAATTCCCCCGGGCGAACGGTGAGCGGTGGCTTGCCGCCCAGCACTTTTTTCTGCAGCTCTGCGGGAAAGCCACCGACCGGTTGGCCCAGATCGCCGCGAAACAAGCTCACGACCGAGTCGGGAAATGCAATCTCCACCGCGGGATCGAGTACCGCCTCCCGGGTCAAAGCGCTCGTCACCATGGTGATGGCCATGTCTCCGACCACCTTGGAGGTGGGCGTTACCTTGATGATATCGCCGAACATGTCATTGACTTCGGCATAGGCGCGTGCGACTTCAGGCCAGCGGTGCTCGTCGATCCCAAGCGAGCGCGCCTGCTCGCGCAAGTTGGTGTACTGCCCGCCGGGCATGCCGTGCACGTAAACCTCCGAGGCACCGGCGCGAATATCGCTTTCGAACGCCGTGTAGCCGCGCCTTACCTGTTCCCAGTAGGTCGAAATCACCCGCATCTTGTCGGCGTCGAGCCCCGTGTCGCGAGGACCAAAGCGCAGCGCTTCAACGAGCGATCCGAGATTGGGCTGCGAGGTCAAGCCGGACAGGGCATCGATCGCCCCGTCCACGGCATCGGCGCCGGCCTCAACGGCCGCAAGCACACTGGCCGCCGCGATGCCGCTCGTGTCATGCGTGTGGAAGTGAATCGGAAGGCCCACTTCTTCCTTGAGCGCCCTGACGAGCGCGGACGCGGCCCGCGGCTGACACAGACCGCCCATGTCCTTGATCGCCAGTACATGGGCGCCCATGGCGCGCAGCTCCTTGGCAATCTTGATGTAATACTTCAAGTCGTACTTGGTCTCACGAGGATTAGTGAGATTGCCGGAATAGCAGATCGCCGCCTCGCAAAGCCGGCCGGAATCCCGCACCGCCTCCACCGCGACTTTCATGTTCTCCGTCCAGTTCAAGCAGTCGAATACCCTAAACACGTCTATGCCGGCATCGGCCGCCCGTCCGACGAAATGCCGGACGACGTTGTCGGGATAGTTTGTGTAGCCGACGGCATTGGCCGATCGAAACAGCATCTGCAGCAGCAGATTGGGCATGGCTTCGCGAAATGCGGCGAGCCGCGCCCACGGATCTTCGCGCAGGAACCGCATGGCGACATCGAAGGTCGCCCCGCCCCAGCATTCCACGGAGAATAGCTGCGGCAGCAAGTCCGCATAATACGGCGCGATCAGCGCCATATCCTGGGTGCGGAACCGGGTAGCCAGCAGGGACTGATGCGCGTCGCGCATGCTTGTATCTGTAAGCAGGACGCGGGACTGTTGCAACATCCAATCCGCAAACTTCTCCGCTCCCAGTTCGTCGAGCTTTTGCTTGCTGCCGGCAAGCGGCGTACCCAGGGCGGCACGCGGCAGACGGGGGAATACCGGCTGCTTGGGCCGCGCTCTGCCCTTCACCTCGGGATTTCCGTTGACGATGACATCGCCGATGAAACCAAGCAGCCGGGTCGCCCGATCGCGCTTGCGCGGACTGCGGAACAGCTCGGGAGATTGATCGATGAACTTCGTGGTGTAATCAGCCGAGGCAAACCGCGGATGCGTGATCAGCTGGTCGAGGAACCGCAAATTGGTGACCACGCCGCGAATTCGGAACTCCCACAGCGCGCGGTGCATCCGCGCGATGGTCTCCTCCGGAGTCGGTGACCACGCGGTCACCTTGACCAGCAAAGAATCGTAGAAGCGCGTGATGATGGCGCCGGCATAGGCGGTCCCCGCGTCGAGCCGTATGCCGAAACCCGCCGGGCTGCGATAGGCCGTGATGCGGCCGTAGTCCGGCACGAAATTGTTTTCCGAATCCTCGGTCGTGACGCGGCATTGCAAAGCATGGGCGTTGACGCGAATATCTTCCTGCCGCGGAACGCCGCTCTCTGGGGTGCCGATCCGCGCGCCCGCGGAGATCCGAATCTGCGCCTTGACCAGGTCGATTCCAGTCACGCACTCGGTCACCGTATGCTCCACTTGAATGCGCGGATTGACCTCGATGAAATAAAACCGGCCGGTGTCGGCATCCTGCAGAAACTCGACCGTGCCTGCGGCGCGATACTGCACCGCCCGGCCGATCTTCAACGCCGCCTCGCAGAGTTCGCTGCGCTGCTGTTCCGTGAGAAACGCCGCCGGCGCGCGTTCGACCACTTTTTGATTGCGCCGCTGTACCGTGCAGTCGCGTTCGAACAGGTGCACGAGATTGCCGTGCGAGTCGCCCAGGATCTGCACTTCCACATGCCGAGCGCGCCGGATCAGCTTCTCGAGATACACCTCGTCCTTGCCGAATGCCGCCTTGGCTTCGCGTCTCGCGGCCGCCACCGTCTCGGTCAGCTCGCGGTCGTCCTCGACGATGCGCATGCCGCGGCCGCCGCCGCCCCAGCTTGCCTTGAGCATCACCGGAAATCCCACGGCGTGGGCCATGGCGAGCACCTGCGCCTCGTCGGCCGGCAATGGGGGCGTCGCTGGCATCACCGGCACCCCCGCTTCGGCAGCCAAATTGCGGGCCTCGACCTTGTTGCCCAATCTGCGCATGGTATCGGGCAGAGGTCCTACGAAAATTATGTCAGCCGCGGCACAGGCTTCGGCGAACTCAGGGCTCTCCGAGAGGAAGCCATAGCCCGGATGAACGGCGTCGGCCCGCGCCTCCTTGGCGATACGGATGATGTCATCAATGTCGAGGTAAGCCTCGATCGGGCCCTTGCCGTCCCCGACCAGGTAGCTTTCGTCCGCCTTGGTTCGGTGCAGCGAGAAGCGATCTTCTTGCGAATGAATGGCAATCGTGCGAATGCCGAGTTCGGTGGCGGCGCGCATCACGCGAATGGCGATCTCACCGCGGTTGGCAATGAGCAGGCTTTTGATGGCCCCTGTCTTGGGAAATAGATTCATCGGAGAATGATGATAGCCTTGCGGCGTCGGACCGACCAGAGGATCACACATACATGTTCGGGCTAGCGATTCACGGCGGAGCGGGTACCATGCCGCGAACAGAAATGAGCGCGGAACGAGAGTTGGAATATCGCGCCGCGCTGGCGGCGGCGCTCGATGCCGGCTATGCGGTGCTGCAGGGCGGAGGGACGAGCCTGGAGGCCGTCACGCGCGCCGTCGTCAACCTCGAGGATAATCCTCTGTTCAACGCCGGACGGGGCTCGGTGTTCACCCACGACGGCGGCAACGAATTGGATGCCGCAATCATGGACGGCAGCTCACTCAGGGCCGGAGCGGTTTGCGGCGTAACCCATATCAGGAACCCGATCGAATTGGCGCGCACCGTCATGGAGCATTCCGACTACGTCATGCTGAGCGGCACGGGTGCCGAGGAATTCGCCCTCAGTCGCGGATTTGCACTGGTGCCACGCAGTTATTTTTATACGCCGGAGCGGTGGCGCCAACTTGAAAGGATCCGTGCTGGCGACACCGGGCTCTCTGCCTTGACCATCTCACACATAGGTACGGTGGGCGCGGTCGCGCTGGACGAGGCCGGCCACCTGGCTGCCGCCACATCCACCGGCGGCATGACGGGTAAGCGCTATAACCGCATCGGTGATTCGCCCATCATCGGTGCGGGCACCTACGCTGACGATCGCTCCTGCGCAGTATCGGCTACGGGGCACGGCGAAATATTCATTCGCGCCGCGGTGGCGCACGACATTTGCGCGCGGATGCGCTTCGGCGGCCGCCCATTGCGCGAGGCCGTACGCGAAGTCGTGTTCGAGGAACTTCCGGCCCTGAATGGCGAGGGAGGAGTCATTGCGATCGACCGTCAAGGCGAGATCGCGATGGAATTCAATTCAGAAGGGATGTTTCGCGCCGCGCGAAGCGCAGGCCAAGCGGCGCAAATTTCGATATATCGAACTTGAATGAAATCCGCCGTTCAGCATCGGCAAGGCGCGCAAAGCTAAAGGGCGCGCTGACCCCGGCGTTTTTCGAACCGGCCAGTTGTCATAGTGTGGTATTCCGCTTCCATCACGACCACACGATTTCTGCCCTGCTCCTTTGCGGCATACAGAGCTTCGTCGGCAAGCTGAATTAACCCATCGGGTGTGCGGTTGCTGCTCGGCAAGATGAAGGCGGCGCCGATGCTCACGGTCAGGCGGCTTGCCACCTTGGAGGCCTCGTGAGGTATGTTGAGTTCCGCTATGGAACGCTGAATGCGCGTCAGCACTTCGGCAACGTATTCGCGGCTGGCCTCGAACAACACGACCGCAAACTCCTCGCCGCCGTAGCGCGCCACGAAATCCAAAGGTCGGCGCGCGCATTGACTCAAGGACACAGCCACCGCGCGCAGGCATTCGTCGCCCGCTTGATGCCCGTACCGATCGTTATAGTCCTTAAAACAGTCGACATCGACTAGGAGTACCGCGACGCGCTCTTCCTCGCGCACGGCTTGTTGCCAGACGCGCTGAATGTGGTGGTCGAACATGCGGCGATTCTGGATGCCTGTCAGGCCGTCGCGCGACACCAACTCGCGCAGCAGGCTGGCTTCGAGAAAATGCATGCGGCTGGTTTTTTCATGCATGAAGACCACGGACGCACAGAACAGATTGATCGCGACGATCGCCAGCGCATCGTACGAAAAATCTCGTCCGGGCAGCTGCATTGCGGTTCCCGCCGCCAGATAGGCGAACGCCACCAGGGCGTTGGCCGCCACCGCATGATAGAAAATCAGCCCGCCCATGAAGTAAATGAAAACGATGCTGAGCAGCAGGCAAGGAAACAGAATGGCGGTGCCGCCCCGCGCGGCGACCACTTGAATTGCAACCACGCCCAGCCCAAGCACGGTCGACGCGACCAGCGCGAGTGGCGGATAGATCCGATGCCGCTGCGGAGTGAAGCTCGACGCCAGTCCGATGAGGAGGATCGGAATGTTAACCAGCATATGGATCATGTTGGGAATGCGCTTGAGTTCAGGACCCAGCACCACCGATTCGACGGCAAGAAAGGCAATCGTAATGACCACGGCCAGGCAAAAGTTCACGCGCGTGTGCAGCAAATTCTCGTCGAAATAGGCGCGCCTGAAGGTCGTCTCCAGATCCGGATCGAAGGTGAGCCAGGGAAAGCCGGCCTGTAGCTGACGAGCTTCCGGAGAATCCGGAAGGTCTGCATTGGGAAATCGGTCGCCGCCTCTCATTCGCGCACCGTACCGCTGCACGACGCCGCCCTCAACGAACTGCGCCTCTTTTTAGAGCAAAAGACAGTGCTGCCACCCCTATATTATGTCAAATAAGGCCACGGTTGACGACATTCCTTGCCGCGCAAATCGACCTCAATCGCCGAGGTAGTGCGCCAGATAGGTATCGAAATCCGTTTTGTCCGCCGCCTCGATACGCGCCTGGGCCTCGTGCGATTCGCGCCCCGCCGCGGCGAATTCCGCCAAGCGTCGTTCGTTGGGAGGATAGAGGCCGAGGAAGTAATCCTTGTGCAATTTAGACATGCGCCGCGCCAGCTGAAAAAACGACTCGCCGCTCTGCTTCATTTCCGTCAATAGCCGCGCTGACGGCGTACGTTCGACATCGTCGATTTTTGCCCGCTGCTGCTCCAGGGCGGACGTATACGGGCGGGCGGACTCGCCTTGATCGAGCAATTCGCATAGCCCCTGCATCGCATCGAGCAATTCGCGCGCCCACTCCAACATCGAGAAATCGCGGCCATCGCGTTTCAACATGAGATTCGGTTCGCGGCCACGTCGGGCAACCAACAGATGATTGGCATCCAGGCGGGCCTGCTCGCTCTGTCCGATCGGTGCGCCATCGCGCAGCAGGCATAGAGCCAGAAAAGCCTCCATGAAACGCAGCTTGTTCTGATTGACGCCGACCGGATCGAATGCGCTCACGTCCAGCGCGCGCACTTCGACGTATTCCACGCCGGCCCGCTGCAATGCCTTGGTCGGTCGCTCGCCGGAGCGCGCAACTCGTTTCGGTCGGATGAAGCTGTAATACTCATTTTCTATTTGCAGGATATTGGCATCGAGCTGCTGATACTCGCCGTCGACCTTGACGCCGAGCTTCTCGTACGGCGGATACGGCGTCTCTATCGCCCGGGAAAGATCGCGCACGTACTCGTCCAAGCTATTGACCGACACATCTACGGTTGCCTGATTCTTGTTGCGGTAGCCGATGTCGCTCATGCGCAGCGAGGTTCCGTACGGCTCGTAATAAGTATCGGCGTCGAGCCGCGCCAGTGTTGTTTCGCGGCCGCCAAAGAAACTCTTCGACACGGCCGGCGACGTGCCGAACAGGTACAGCACCAGCCAACCATATCGTCGGTAGTTGCGCAAAACGCCGAAATACTGGTCGGAAATAAAACCCTGCTGCGGAAGCTTGGATTGATTGACGTCCTCGAGAACGCCCCACAGGCGGGGCGAGAATGAATAATTGAAATGCACGCCGGAAATCGCCTGCATGATGCGCCCGTAACGGACCCCCAGCCCGTGCCGATAGATGGTCTTCATGCGGCCGACATTCGAAGTCCCGAATTGCGCGAGCGGAATGCTCGCATCGCCGTCGATTGCACACGGCATGCTCGTCGCCCACAGCAGTTCATCGCCCAAATGGCGATACACGAACTGATGGATATCGCACAAGTACTGCAACAACTCCCAGGTCTCGCCGAACGGCGGGGTAACCAGCTCGATCAGCGACTCGGAAAAATCCGTCGTGATGTTCTCGTTGGTGAGCGGCGCGCCCAATGCGACGGGATGCCGGGTCTGCACGATGTCGCCCGCGGGCGAGACGCGCAAAGATTCCTTCTCCACGCCTTTTCGGCCGCCGCGCAGCACGTTTCTTTCGCCGGAATTGATCAGCCCTGCAAGGCGGCGTTCGAATTTCTTATCAACCACGTTACGCAATACCTCGATCCCCGATTATCGACCTACGGCAGTTCTGCAACGACCTCGATTGCAACGAGGAATCCCGGATCCACCAACCGCTGCACCTGTACCCACGAGGTCGTCGGCAGCCGCTCCTTGTCGTAATATTCGAAACGCAAGTCGCAGGCCTTCAACATGGCATCCATGTTGGTCGTATAGATGGTCTCTTTGACGACTTCGTCGAAGCCGGCCCCATGCGCGGCCAGCGTGCGGCGTATATTGGAGTAAGCGGCGCGCATTTGACCAGCCATATCGCCGGGCGCGATCAAGCGTCCATTCTGATCCACGGACACCGATCCTGAAATATACAGCGTTTTATCGACCTGTACGGCCTGCGAGTAGCCGAAATCCTTCTCGTAGGGATTCAGGTGGAACACTTGTTTGACCCGTGCCGGCGGCGGCTGCGGTTCGCGTTCGCAACCGGTCAACAGGAGCGCCGACCCAACCCACGCGACGAGGAAGATTCGGCCCGGCATGTCCGCATTACCCTCGTTTCTGCTTCTGAACCAATTCAGCACGGGCGCGCAGGGCACGCAACATTTTTGGCAGGTCGCGTCGCAGCGCGGCCCGGACGATCCAATGCGGAACCCAAAAGCCCGGCGCCAGGTCAACGGCGTAGTGCGCAATCGTGTAATCACCATCGCCCTGCAATACCCACGAACCCCGTAGGACGCGTAAGTCTCCCGATATCCGCTCGATCGACACGCGCGCCGGCCGCTCATAGGATGCCCGGAATTCATAGGTCACTTGGGGCACGTACCAGGAATAGTCCGAAACATGCCGAATCCTTTGCCATGAGCCGTCCGGCGCCGTTTCCATGACATCACAAGTGACGAGACCCGGAACCAAGTGCAAGGCTTCCCTGCAACTGGTGATCAACGACCAAACAACCTCGCGAGATGCATGCATTCTGACAGACGCGCTGGCGCTGCCGCTTTGTTCCGTGGCGTCGAGCCTGACCGCAATCTCGACGTCGCCGTGCTGAATCGACTCTTGAGCAAGATCCGCGGCGCGCGCCGCGTGAACTGCGAATATGAACAAGAGCAGGGGGAATAAGCGGCGCACGGGGTAGTCTGACTCCGATCAAGGCAGACGGTTCTACGGATATCGCCGCCTGGCGGTTGTTTTGGACGGAATTCATCAGTGTCGAGTCTCCATCCAGCGCTTGAGTTTCGCGTCGAGAATATCGAGCGGCATCGCCCCATCCTCAAGAATCTGTGAATGAAATTCATGGATGTCGAACCGCGCGCCCATAACCTGCTGCGCCCGGACACGCAGCGCTTGAAACTTAATTTCACCCATCTTGCAGGCCAGCGCATCCCCTGGGAATGCCGCGAATCGCTCAATCATCAGACCGGCCGTGGCGGCGTCAATCGACAGTTGTTCGCCAAGATAGGCAGCAGCCTGCGCACGGGTCCAATTCTGCGCATGCAGGCCCGTATCGACGACCAGCGCGGTCGCACATCGTAACTGACCGAGAAGCGCGTCCTTGGTGGCGTCAGCCTCCCGATACAGGCCCAGCTCTTCGCCGAGCGAGGCGGCATAGAGAGCCCAACCGTCGACAAAGGCGGGATCGTCGCCGTATCGCCGGAATTTGGGCAAATCGGTGCGCCCCTGCTGAAGTGCGGATTGATAATGGCGTCCCGGCAGCGCCTCCTGCAGGAACCCGGCAACTTGCAGAGTGACGGGCTGCCCTTCGATTGCCGTGGTATTTACGAAAAGAACGGCGGGCGCCCTGCTGTCGGCCCCCGCGCGCCGATAAACCAGAAGGGCGGTCGAATCGCCCGGCGGTCCCGCGGAGCGGATCTCGAAATCCGCATGCGCGACGGCAGAAAACAGGGTCGGCATGGCCGCCAGCGTTTGTGCCTTCAATTCTTGGTACCCACCCAACAGATCGGACCTGCCGGCGGGTGGCGCGACCGGCGGCAAAGCGAGCAGGCGCGCACGAATACGCTCGACTTCCGCCACGCCGATGCCATGAATGTCACCCGGCGTCAATTGAGTGCCGGTCGCGCGTTTGACCCGATAGGCGTACCACGACGCCCCCATCGGCAGCTCCGACAATGCCAGGGTCGCCCTCGTTCGCGGCAGGTATTCGCCTTGAATGAAGTCGTGCAACTCGCGATAGGCGGGCAGCAGCTTGTCGCGCACTGCATTGCTGAGGCGCGTGGAAATACGCGTCCTCGCGGGTTCATCGATGCCGGCGGGCATGTTCCTGAGGGGGATATAAAAGACATTGGCGGCACGGTCCTCATCGAGATTTTGCAATATCGGTAACATCCGCTCGACCAATACCCGGGGAGAGGTATAGCCGCGCCGCATTCCCTCCCGCATATTCGCTATCGCCTGCCTCTCCCACCGTACATTGTCGTCGATTTGATGCAGCCAATTCTCGTAGTCCTGGGCGTTCTTGAACGGGATTTGCGCCGCTTCCGCCGCCGCGCGCGCGAATTGCAGCGGGATTCCGTCGAACGGATTGATCGGTAAGAGCTCTGTCGGATAGGTAAACCCCTCGATATCTAACTCGCGCTGCTCTTTGAAAATGTCGTAGGTCAACCCCGCCTCGGCATCAAGGTCCGCCCGTGGAACAGCGAGCAGTTCGCCGAGAAAGCGGCGTTCGGCTGCCAGAGAATCGGCCATGGATTGAGGTGAAATCGGATTGCCGAAGGCCCGGTGCTCTTCCCAGTAGCGATCGACGATTCGCCTTAATGCGTCGTAGGGCGCCGCGGAGCGGGCCGCTTGGGAGGGGGTGGGCGCCGACGGCGAACCGCAGGCGGCGAGCCCCAGGAATACCAGTCCGAGCGAAACCTTGGAATAAAATCCGGTCATCTGTCGATTATAAGCCGACGTGTAGGTTCATAATTCGACGCGTTGTCATTCGCTTAATCGGGGGTCGGGCTATGTTGGTCGGAACAAATCCGCGACGCGTCGCGATTGTCGGCGGCGTGCGCATTCCGTTTGTACGCGGAAACGGCGCCTACGCTCAAGTGGGCAATCAAGAGATGCTGACCGCGGCGCTGCGCGGCGTGGTCGAACGCTATGGGCTGCAGGGTCAACGCTTGGATGACGTCGCCGCGGGGGCCGTCATGAAGCACTCGAGTCAATGGAATCTGACCCGCGAGTCGGTTTTGGGCTGCGGACTTGCCGCGGAAACACCGGGGCTGGATTTACAGCGGGCTTGCGGCACCAGCCTGGAGGCGGCGATCCTGCTCGGCAACAAGATTGCGCTCGGTCAGATCGATTGCGCGATTGCCGGAGGCGTCGACACCGTGAGCGACCCGCCCGTGGTTTACCCCAGGAGCTTTCAGCAGCTCTTGCTGCGCAGCTATCGCGGCAGGACCTTTGGCGAGCGCGCGCGACCCTGGTTCGGCTTGCGTCCAAGGAACCTGCGGCCGGTTCTGCCGGGAATCGCCGAGCCCCGCACCGGCTTGTCGATGGGTGAAAGCACGGAACTCATGGTCAAAACCTGGGGCATCACACGCGGCGATCAAGATCAACTGGCGCTCGAAAGCCATCAAAAGGCCGCCGCCGCTTATGCGTCGGGGTTCTACGAGGGCCTGGTGCGCGACTATCTCGGAGTTACCCAGGACAATAATATTCGGAGCGACAGCAGCCTCGAAAAACTCGCGAAGCTCAAGCCGGCATTCGATAGCTCCGGCGGCGGCACTCTGACCGCGGGCAACTCGACCCCGATGACGGACGGTGCGTCGGCAGTATTGCTCGCGTCCGAGGCTTGGGCACGCGAGCGAAATTTACCGGTGCTGGCATTCTTGAGTTACGGCAAGGTCGCGGCGGTGGATTACATCGACAAGAAGGAAGGCTTGCTCATGGCGCCGGCGTACGCCGTGCCGCGCATGCTGGCGGACGCGCACCTGGCGCTCCAGGATTTCGATTTTTACGAGATTCACGAGGCCTTCGCCGGACAAGTTCTGTGCACGCTCAAGGCCTGGACCGATCCGGATTTCTGCCGCGACAAGCTCAGATTGCCAGGAGCCCTCGGCGCCATTGATCGATCCAAGCTCAACGTGAAAGGCGGCAGTCTCGCGATCGGCCACCCCTTTGCCGCGACCGGCACGCGCATCGTCGCCACACTCGCGAAGATCCTCGACGAGCAACAGGCGAAGCGCGGCCTGATATCGATTTGCACGGCGGGTGGAATGGGCGTTACTGCGATTCTCGAGCGATGACCACGTCGGTGGTCAGGCTATGCTTTGCGGCCGCGCCTGCGAGCCCCCGAAGTCATGGGACATAACGTTCACCTCACTGCGTCCGACGGTCATCGCTTGTCGGCATATCTGGCCGAGCCTTCAGACAAGCCGCGTGGCGCCATCGTCGTATTGCAGGAAATATTCGGCGTAACACGCCACATTCGCGCCATGGCCGACCAATACGCGGCGGCGGGATTTCTCAGCATCGCACCGGCGCTGTTCGACCGCGTCGAGCGCGACGTCGATGTCCCCTATACCGATGCGGCAACGGGCCGCGCCTACATGCGGGCCCTGAACGACGGAGAAACAATGGCCGACATCCAGGCCGCCATCGATCGCACCGCCGTCGCAGGCAAAGTGGGCGTCGTCGGATATTGCTGGGGAGGCACCCTGGCTTACCTGGCCGCGGCGAGATCAAATATCGGCGCCGCGGTTGCGTATTACGGCGGCGCAATTGACGGTTATACTGGCGAGAAGCCGCACGCCCCCGTCATGTTTCATTTCGGTGAAAAGGACGCGCATATTCCGCGGTCGGCCGTCGAACGGATCCAGGCCGCCTATCCCGATGGCGTCTATTATTGGTACGCGGCGGAACACGGCTTTAATTGCACCGATCGTGCGAGTTTCGACCCCAACAGCGCGAAGCTCGCTTTGCACCGCAGCTTGGAATTCTTGCATCGGCACATAGGCTGAGAACATATATGAAACTGAAAGACCCTCTCTTACTCCGCGAATCCTGCTTCATCGACGGCGGCTGGGCGGCCGCGGACAACGGCGGCACGCTGCCGGTGCACAATCCCGCCACCTCCGCACGGCTGGGGCTGATACCGAACATGGGCGCCGCCGAGTGCCGCCGGGCGATAGCCGCGGCAACGGCGGCCCTGCCCGCATGGGCGGCCCGCACCGCCAAGGAACGCGCGGTGGCGTTGCGGCGTTGGTTCGATCTGATGATCGTGCATCAAGATGATCTGGCCATGCTGATGACCGCGGAACAGGGCAAACCATTGGCCGAATCGAAGGGAGAAATACTCTACGCGGCCTCGTTTATCGAATGGTTTGCGGAGGAAGCCAAGCGGGTATACGGCGACATCATCCCAGGCCATCAAGCGGACAAGCGAATACTGGTGCTACGGCAACCCGTCGGAGTGGTCGCGGCCATCACCCCGTGGAACTTTCCGGCCGCGATGATCACCCGCAAGGCAGCACCCGCGCTGGCGGCGGGCTGCACCATGGTTTGCAAGCCGGCGACCCAAACCCCCTATTCCGCGCTGGCTCTCGCCGAACTTAGCCACAGAGCCGGAATCCCGAAGGGCGTGTTCAATGTCATCACGGGCTCCGCCGCCGCGATCGGCGGAGAGATGACATCGAATACCAGCGTGCGCAAACTGACTTTTACCGGGTCAACGGAAATCGGCAAGAAGTTGATGGCGCAATGCGCGGGAACGGTGAAGAAGATTTCTCTCGAACTCGGCGGCAACGCGCCTTTCATCGTCTTTGACGATGCCGATCTGGATGCGGCGGTTCAGGGAGCAATTGCCAGCAAGTACCGCAATACCGGGCAGACCTGCGTCTGCGCCAACCGCCTGCTGGTACAAGCGGGCGTATACGATGAATTTGCCGCGAAGCTCACGGAGGCGGTGGGAAAATTGCGGATCGGCGACGGACTGGCCGGAGTGACCGATCAGGGGCCGCTGATCGATGCAAAAGCGGTGGCCAAAATCGAAGAGCACATCGCGGACGCGGTGGCGAAGGGCGCTACGGTTACATTGGGGGGCAAGCGGCACGCTCTGGGGGGAACGTTCTTCGAACCCACCATCCTGACCCAGGTAACGCCCCGGATGCTCATTGCCCGTGAAGAAACCTTCGGCCCGGTCGCGCCCCTGTTCAAATTTCAATCGGAAGCGGAGGCCATAGCCATGGCCAACGACACCGAGTTCGGCCTCGCGGCGTATCTATATACACGCGATCTTGCGAGAAGCTGGCGGGTTTCCGAGGCCATTGAATATGGAATCGTCGGATTGAATACCGGCATCATTTCCACCGAAGTGGCGCCTTTCGGCGGCGTCAAGGAGTCGGGCATCGGGCGCGAAGGTTCTAAGTACGGAATCCTGGATTACACCGAACTCAAGTACATCTGCATCGGCGGAGTGAGCTAGCAAACCGGTGCTGGGACGATTCCTCGAGTATTCGCTCGCCACGCCAGATATTCAGGCATCGTTGGATTTCTACACCAGGCTCGGATTTTCTCAGGCGGAAGTCGGAGAGACTTGGCCGCATGCTTACGCTGTCGTGACGGATGGAAGGGTATGCCTGGGACTTCATCAGCGGGCCGCCGCTGCGCCGTCGATGACATTCGTCAAACCGCAGTTGCTCAGGCATTTGGAATCGCTCGAAGCGCTGGGGTTGGAGTTCGAGTTCCGCCGGCTCGGCAACGATGTATTCAACGAAATCGGCTGGTTCGATCCTTCCGGTCTGCTGGTGAGACTCATCGAGGCGCGCACTTTTTCGCCGAGCAAACGGCTGGCCACGGAAACCTCCCGATGCGGCTATTTTCTGGAGATTGCACTGCCTGTTCCCGATCTCGATGCGGCCAAGGCCTATTGGGAACGATTCGGCTTCGTCGGGATAGATGAAACGCAGGATCGGCTGCCCCATATATCGTGCACCAGCGACTACATCGATTTAGGGCTCTACGATCCGGCGCATTTGCGTCGACCAGCGTTGCGATTCGAAAGTGACGATGTCGGCGGCACATTGGCGCGTCTTGCCGAAGTCGGCGTCACTCCGAGCGGCGAAATTCCGCCGCCGTTGCGGCAATTGCCGGCAGCCGTTCTGGTGGCTCCCGAGGGGACTCAGATACTTCTGTTCTGATGACGCTAGATCTGCCGTCCGACGATTTTGAACTTAATCGCTATTCCATCCTGAACCTGCAGCGCGCCCAGCATAAGACTGTAAGGGGTAAGACCTAGGGTCGATTGGCGCACGACCAGAGTCCCAGATGCCGATACCCGACTCGGGTCGACCTGCAGCGTAAGAGGCACATCGATCTTCGTCTCATGTCCGGCGACGCTGACGGCAACCGTCGCGATCAATGTGGCTGCATCCGGTGTGCCTCCCGCCGGCCTGCGCTGCGCGCCAACGACAGCGCCGCCATGGACTACGATCGCCGGGAACTCGACCGCATTGAGCACCGCCGCACCGAGCATATTTTCCTGCGTTCCCGATTTGGCGCCGTCGGACACCTGGGCGGCAAAATCCGGCCCTTCCTCCCGGCGCGCCTGAGCGTCGTCGACGACGAATTCGCCCACAGATATTTTCAGCCAAAAAGCGGACGCAGATGTTTGGTCACGCAACCTGACCGCACCGCAGAGATCTCGGTGCAACAAAACGTGGTTGTGGCCGAGGCTCGCCATCGGGCCTGCTCGGTAGACTAGAACCCGCAGTTCGGATTGGCTCGCATCGATCCGGTAGGCCTTTCCCGGCAGCGCCATTTCCGGCCGCGACGGCGAGTCGTCCTTGCACTGGGATACGGATTGTCGCGGGCGGGGTGCACCGCACCCGGCAATCAACAGGATAAATATTCCCGCACCGAAGAATTTGAACACCAGCGGCGCCTCGCTGTCTTGCTAGACTATGTTCGGTCCAGTCTGCGCGCGGAGCCCTTTACATGCAAAATAAAAACTTACCCACCCGCTACGGTGCGGTCGCGCAGACATTTCATTGGCTCATCGCCGCATTGATCGTGACCCAGTTCGTGCTCGCCAACATGGCCGAGGATCTGCCTCTCGGCATTCATAAACTCGCGTTGCTGGCGCGGCACAAGAGTTTCGGTATGACAGTGCTGATGCTGGCCGTCCTGCGGCTGCTGTGGCGTCTGAATCACCCGCCCCCCGACCTGCCTACCAGCATGAAGCCCTTGGAGCGTATGCTCGCGCGGGCAACGCATATTGTTTTCTACGTATTTTTGTTTGCGATGCCGCTCAGCGGTTGGCTCATGTCATCGGCTAAAAATTACTCGGTTAGTTGGTTCGGATTGTTCACCTGGCCCAATCTCATCGGTAAGAATGAGGCGGCTTTCGACCTCTTGCGCTCCACGCATCAGATCCTAAGCGGCGTTCTATTGGCAATCGCGATATTGCACATACTCGCCGCGCTTAAGCATCACTTTTGGGACAGAGATGACGTGCTGCTACGCATGCTGCCCTTTACAAGATCAAGAGACGCCGGATCGGAGAAAGATCGATGAATACCACGAGAAGCTCGGCCGGCGCGGCCCTATTGCTCGCCTGCACGGCATTCACGGCCACAATTTGCGGCGCGGGCCCCCTGACGAGCTATTCCGCCGATCCCGCGCAGAGCCGCCTGGAATTCACCGGCGTCCAGGCAGGCGCTGAATTTAAAGGGGTATTCCACAAATGGGCGGCGAGCGTGGATTTCGCGCCGGATGCATTGCCGAGTTCACGTATCGACGTACAGATTGAATTGAATTCCGTGGACTCCATGGACAAGGATCGAGACACCATCATTCGCAGTGCCGACATCTTCGATGTGGCGCGCTTCCCCACGGCCCATTACGTGACCCGCAGCATCACCAAGACATCTTCAGGCTACGCTGCCGTAGGCGCACTGACGCTGCGCGGCGTGACCAAAGATGTCCCCATAGATTTTCAATTCGTGCCGGCCGCATCGGGTGCAAAACTCAACGGTAGCGCCGCGCTCAAGCGCTTGGATTTTGGCGCCGGCCAGGGAGACTGGAAAGGCACCGAATGGGTGCCGGATGCCGTGAAGATAAATTTTTCGTTGGTGCTCAAGCCCAAGACGTAAACCGATGCCCCGCTCATTCGACGACGTCGCCGAGTGCGTAGAGAGCACATTGGCCCGCGTCGGGCCGAACATCGTCCTGGCTCTCCCATTGGGCATCGGCAAGCCCAACCCCCTCGTCAACGAATTCTATCGGCGGGCAGGTCGCGATCCGGTCATCAAACTTAAGATATTCACCGCGCTGAGCCTGCGCACGCCACAGTGGCACGGCGAGCTTGAACGGCGCTTTTTGCAGCCGTTGTCGGAGCGCATATTCGGCAATTACGTGCCCCTGGACTATGTGCAGGATTTGCATGAGAACAAAGTCCCCGCGAACGTGGAAATCGTGGAGTTCTTTCTCGACCCCGGCGCGTTGCTGCATGTGGACCATTCGCAGCGGCATTACGTAAGCACCAACTACACCCATGTGGCGCGTGACGTCGCCGCTCAAGGCGTCAACGTGATCGCTCAACTGGTCGCCAAGCGCACCATCGATGGGCGTGCGGAATATAGTCTGGGATCGAATCCGGATGTCACCGTGGATTTGCTCGAGATTCTGGCTCAGGACCGACGGCGCGGCCGGGAGGTCGTGGTCATCGGTGAGGTCAACCGCCACATGCCTTTCATGTTTGGTCCGGCGGCCGTTACGGCGGAGACCTTCGACTATGTGATAGAGCACTCGCGTTACGACTACGACCTGTTTGCACCTCCCAACCAGCGGCTGCAAGCCGTCGATTACTCGGTCGGGTTGTATGCCGCGCGGCTGGTACGGGACGGCGGAACCCTGCAGCTGGGCATTGGCGAGTTGGGCGAGGCCGTGGTTTACGCATTGCAGCTGCGCCAGCAGCAGAACGCAGAATTTCGCGACATGCTGCGCGCCCTGAAGGCCGACGTCCGATTCGGCCCTTCGCTGGATGCCATCGGCGGCGATGCGCCGTTCGAATCCGGGCTGTATGCATGCACGGAGATGTTCATCGACGGGTTTTTGGATCTATATCGAAGCGGCATTCTCAGACGGCGCGTGTATGACCACCTGCGAATTCAGGAATTGATCAACGACGGCTCGATAGGCGAGCGCATCGATGCACAGTTCCTGGCGGGTCTGGCTGCGGCCGGCTTTGGCGCGCCGTTAAGCGAGGTGGAATTCACGTTGCTGCAGCGGCTCGGGGTATTTCAACGGGAGTGTTGCTACAGCAGCGGGCGCATCGTGAATTCAGAAGGCCGGAGCGCCGCGGCTCGCCTGGATTCCAACAGCGCTCGCAATGATCTCTTGGCGCTTTGCACGGGGCGCCAGTTGATCGGGGGAGTGCTGTTGCACGGCGGATTTTTCCTGGGGCCTCGCGGCTTTTACGCGGCATTGCGAGATCTGCCCGAGCTGGAGCGCCGACAGTTCTCCATGGGCGGTGTCGCCTTCATCAACGGACTCGACGGTCCCGACCAGGCGCTGAAGATTGCGCAGCGTCGGCACGGCCGATTCATCAATTCGACCATGATGGTGACGCTGCTGGGCGCTGCCGTCTCGGATGGGTTGGCGGACGGCCAGGTGGTCAGCGGGGTCGGCGGGCAATACAACTTCGTGGCGATGGCGCATTCGCTACCCGGGGCGCGCTCCATTGTGGCATTGCGCAGCACCCGCCAAAAGAACGGTATGACGTCCTCGAATATCGTGTGGAACTATGGACACGCCACCATCCCGCGGCATTTGCGCGATATCGTCGTGACCGAATATGGCATCGCCGATTTGCGCGGCCGGAGCGATCAGGATGTGATCGCGGCGCTGCTGAACATTGCCGACTTGCGTTTTCAGGACGAACTGAAACGCGCAGCTCAGGATGCGGGCAAGCTTGCGCGCGATTATCAGATTCCGGAATTGCATCGAAACAATACGCCGCGCGCCCTGGAGGAGAGATTCGCCATGGCTCGCGCCCGCGGGCTGTTCTCCGAATTTCCGTTCGGCACCGATCTCACAAGTGAGGAGATTATCCTAGCTTCGGCGCTGGCGAGGCTCAAAACGCATACCACGGGCAGATGGACCCGCCTGCGGACCGTCGCAAGCGCCATGCTGTCTTGGGGAACGCCGGTGAATTTGCAGCCGTACCTGCGGCGCCTGTCCTTGGAACAGCCGCGCACCCGCCAAGAGTGGCTGTGGCAGCGGCTGCTGGTGCGCGAACTTCGATCGGTGATCTAGCGAACGGGGAGCTCGCGCGATTTCTGCACCGTGCGCAGCGCGAAGCTGGAATGCACGCGCGCGACGTTCGGCAGGCGCGTGAGATGCTGACTGTGCAGACGCTCGAAGTCGGCCGTATCGGCCAGCACCACGCGCAATAGGAAGTCGTATTCGCCGGACATGAGGTAACACTCCATGACTTCGGGCACCTTGCGCGCAGCTTCCTCGAAAGCATGTAAATGCGCCTGCTCCTGCCGCTCCAGAGTGATGTTGACGAAAACATTCACCGGGCAACCCGCCTTTTGCTGATTGATCAGCGCGGTATATCCCTCGATAAACCCCGACTCCTCCAGGGCGCGGACTCGCCGCAGGCAGGCCGACTCTGAAAGGCTGACGCTCTCAGCCAACTGGCTGTTGGTTATGCGGCCGTCAAGCTGTAAGGCTCGGACAATGGCGCGATCGTAGCGATCTAGTGTCATATTCACATCCTGGTCGAATTCCGGCAGTTTCTTGCGTGTACTTTAAAGTTACCGCACTATTCTGCCATTTCCAGGCTTGTAATGATTGTTTTTGCAATATTCCGGCGGTGCGCTTACGTAACCTAGCCCTACCCAAAAATTGCCGGCCAGCGGAGTCCAACAATGAAAATCGGCGTACCCAAAGAGATCAAGATTCACGAATATCGTGTCGGATTGATACCCGCGGGTGTGCGCGAACTCGTCGACTCCGGACACCAGGTGCTGGTGCAAAGCGGCGCCGGCGCCGGCATAGGCTTCGAGGATTCTCACTACCAGTCGGCTGGCGCCACCATCGCGCAGCGCGCCCAGGATGTCTTTGCGTCCGCGGATCTGGTGGTGAAGGTCAAGGAGCCGCAGATCGCCGAGTGCCAACAATTGCGCAGCGGCCAGACCTTGTTCACCTACCTGCACCTGGCTGCGGATCGGGAACAGGCTCAGGCGCTGATGGCCTCGGGCGCAACCGCGATCGCCTATGAGACCGTAACCGCTCCCGACGGCTCCTTGCCGCTCCTGACCCCCATGAGCGAAGTGGCCGGACGTATGTCGGTTCAGGTGGGCGCCAACAGCCTGCAAAAAGCCAATGGCGGCTTCGGCGTGTTGCTCGGCGGCGTGCCCGGCGTGGCGCCTGCCAAAGTCGTGGTATTGGGCGGCGGCGTTTCCGGCACGCACGCTGCGGAAATGGCGGTCGGCCTGCGCGCCGACGTGACGGTGGTGGACCGCTCGGTCAAAAGACTGCGCGAGTTATCATCCATTTTCGGCAGTCAACTGAAGACCGTCTATTCGACCGCTCATGCCATTGAAGAACTGGTGCGCGATGCCGACCTCGTCATCGGCGCCGTACTGATTGCCGGCGCAGCGGCGCCGAAGCTCGTCACGCGCGCCATGGTGAAAACCATGAAGCCGGGCGCGGTGTTGGTCGATATCGCCATCGATCAAGGTGGCTGCTTTGAGACCAGCCGGCCCACGACTCATGCCGAACCCACCTACGTTGTTGACGGCGTGATTCACTACTGCGTCACCAATATGCCAGGCGCCGTGCCGCGCACCTCTACGTTTGCCCTGACCAATGCGACGCTGCCGTACGTACGGGCTCTGGCCGACCACGGCTGGCGCAAAGCCCTCGCCAACGATCCAGGACTGGCGCGCGGTCTCAATGTACACGCGGGTGAGCTGACTCACGAAGCGGTAGCCAGCGCCTTGGGCCTGCATTTTCAGGCATTCCACGCCGCCTAATGCTGGTGTTGCCACGCGCCGCCGCCGCCCCGGAAGGCGGCGCGTTTGTTTGCGTCCAAGTTGCTACTGTACGACTGATCAACTACTCTGCCGTCACTTTTGTTGGCCACAACAATCAAGGGATCGGCCATGGCGCGCAATCCGCGGTTTGATATTTTGTTCGAGCCCGTCCGTATCGGACCCGTTACGGCGCCGAATCGCTTCTATCAGGTGCCGCATGCCAGCGGCATGACCAATTCTCTGCCGCAGGTGCGGGCCGCATTTCGCGAAACCAAGGCCGAGGGCGGATGGGGCGTGGTGTGCACCGGCGCAGTGTCGATTCATCCCAGTTCCGACGATTCTCCGCTGCCCTTTGCCACGTTGTGGGACGACAAGGACATCCGTTCCCATGCCCTGATGACCGACGCCGTCCATCGGCACGGTGCATTGGCGGGAGTGGAGTTATGGCACGGTGGCGCGTGCACTCTGAATCGCACGAGCCGCATGGCGCCGCTGTCGCCGTCGGGCATGCCTTGGTTGTCGACTCATTTGGGATTCATGGGCAATCAGCGGCCTCGAGCCATGAACAATGACGATATCCAGGATTTGCTTCGCTGGCAGGCGGCCGGCGCGCGACGCGCCATGCAGGCTGGATTCGACATCGTTTATGTTTACGCCGGCATGGGCTACCTGCCCTATGAGTTTCTACTGCCTGAATACAACCACCGCACGGATGCCTACGGCGGATCGATCGAAAATCGGGTGCGGCTGGTGAGAGAACTTCTCGCCGTGACGCGCGACGCGGTGGGCGACAAGTGCGCCGTGGCGCTGCGCATCAGCCTGGAGGAATTGCGCGGCAGACCGGGTCAGAACGCGGCTTCGGAAGCACACGAGGTCGTGGCCCTGCTCGCCGATATCCCGGATCTGTGGGACGTCAAAATGGACTCCAGCCCGACCGACTGCGCTCCCTCGCGATTCGCATCCGAAGGCAGCCACGAGCCCATCGTCAATTTCGTGAAGCAATTGACCAAGCGGCCCGTGGTAGGCGTCGGGCGGTTCACTTCCCCGGACGTGATGGTTTCACAAGTGCGCCGCGGCATCCTTGATTTGATCGGCGGCGCCAGGCCCTCGATTGCAGACCCGTTCCTGCCGAAGAAGATCGACGAAGGCCGAGAGCATGAGATCCGCGAATGCATCGGCTGCAATATCTGCATTTCGAGCTGGCACGATGGCGTGCCGGTACGTTGCACACAAAATCCCACCGCCGGGGAGGAATGGCGCCGTAATTGGCATCCCGAGCGGTTTGCGCCGCCGACCAGCGACTCATCTATATTGATCGTCGGCGGCGGTCCGGCCGGACTCGAGTGCGCCACCACGCTCGCGCGGCGCGGATATGCCGTGACCGTCGCAGATTCCGCCGGGGAGTTCGGCGGCCGGCTGCGCTTCGAAACTGCGCTGCCGGGACTGAAGACATGGGGCCGCGTTGCCGATTGGCGCCTGGGACAATTGCGCGAAAGACCGAACGTCAGCCTGTATCCCGGAAGTGCGCTCGGCGTCGACGATATATTGGGACTCGAACATCGTCATGTGGTGATCGCCACCGGTGCACGTTGGACGAAAATGAATTTTTCGACCTTGGAGTTTGCCGTCGGCGAACTTGACGGGCCGGCGGTCTATACACCGGATGACCTCGCTGCCGGCGTCGTGCCGCAAGCCCCTGTGGTCGTGTTCGATTTCGACAACTATTATCTGGCCGGTGCCATCGCCGAACAATTGGCCAAGACGGTCGGCGACGTGACCTATGTAACGCCGGCGGGAAACGCGTCCGCCTGGACCTTCATGACCAATGAGCTGCCCCTGGTGCACCGTGCGCTGGCCAAGGCCCAAGTGCCGATTCACACTCTGCAGCGCGTGACGGCTTTCGACGGCGAGTCCGCCACGATCGCCGATGTGTACAGCGGCGTCGAGAAACGCATCGCCTGCCGTTCGCTGGTCATCGTGGGAGTCAGGGTACCGCGGGACGATCTGTACCAGTCGCTCATCGCCAGAGCGCCGGATTTCGACAAGGCCGGCATCGCCTCGGTCACACGCATCGGCGACGCTCTCGCGCCCGGCGCGATCGTGCACGCCGTTCACAGCGGACATCGCTACGCCCGTGAGTTCGATACAGTACCGGGAGTCGCACCCTATATACGGGACTATCCGATATGAACGCCGCCCAATTGGAACGCACCCTGCCCTCCACCTGGTATCGCAGCTCCGAGATATTCAAGACCGAGAAGGAACGGATATTCTGCCGAGAATGGATCGCGGTGTGCCGCGAGGAAGAGATTCCCAATCCGGGAGATTTCTTGGTGTTGGATGTGCTCGGCGAGAGCATTCTGCTGGTCCGCAATCGCGACGGACAATTGCGAGCGTTCTACAACGTCTGCCGGCACCGTGGATCGCGCCTGTGCCGCACGCCGGAGGAGACGGCCGCATTAAGAGTGGCTCTTCCGGGCGGAATCACCGGCGGACGGATGATCGTCTGCCCATACCACCAGTGGTCATATGACTTCAACGGCGCGCTGGTTGCCGCACCGCACCTGACCACCGACACTGGCTTTAGGAAACAAGACTTCCATCTCTATCCGGTCGGCGCCGACAGTTGGGGAGGATTCGTCTTTTTGAATTTAACCCCGGCCGAAGCCAAGCCGCTGGCCGCGCAATTGGAGGGGATTCCGGGTCGGCTGCAACGCTATCCCCTAGCGGGCCTGCGTATCGGCGCCACTATTCGCTATGTAGTCGCGGCCAATTGGAAAATCATCTGCGAGAATTACAACGAGTGTTACCACTGCGCCGGCGTCCATCCCGAACTGTGCGCGATCGTGCCTTCGTTTCGCGAGGCCGGCGGCGGCAATCTGGATTGGAATCGCGGCATTCCTCACCGCGAAGGGGCGTACACATTCACGCTCAGCGGCACCACCGCGCGGCGCGCGTTTCCAGGTCTCGACGCGGACGAACAGGTTCGGCACAAGGGCGAGCTGGTGTATCCGAATCTGTTCTTGAGCGTGGCCTGCGATCATGTGGCGGCTTTTATCCTCACGCCACGGGAAGCCGGAATGACCGACATCACCTGTCATTTCCTGTTCGAGCCGCACGAAATGGAAAAGGCGGACTTCGATCCGTCCGATGCCGTGGATTTCTGGGATTTGGTCAACCGCCAAGATTGGGCCATATGCGAAAGCGTGCAGAACGGTATCGGCTCGCGCGTCCATACCCAGGGGTTCTATGCGCCGATGGAGGACTGGAATCTGGATATTCGACGCTACGTGGTGGAGCGAATCAGAGCGTTCGTCAATGACCCGCCGTCGTAGCTGACGCGCTTCGCTATAATCCCAAGGAAGAGGAACAAATGGCAACCAAGCGGCATGTACCGAAATTCCACCGCGCGACTCCGGCGGTGCGACGCGAAGCGCTCGTGAGCGCGACCTTGCAATGCCTAAAGCAGTTTGGCCATGAGGGTGTATCGGTGCGCCGCATTAGCGCCGCGGCCGGCGTGTCCATCGGATTGATCAATCATCATTTCCCGAGCAAGTCGGGACTCATTGCCGAAACCTACGAGACGTTGGCTCTGGCATTGCAGGACTCGATCCGCAGTCAGGCCGAAAACAAAGAGATTTCGCCGCGCGACCGGTTGAGCAATTTTTTCCGCGCTTCGTTCGCGCCGGAAATCCTCGATCCCCAGGTATTCAATGTGTGGCTGGTTTTCTGGAGCATGGTGGCGCACTCGCCGGAAATTCGCGCTGTTCACAACAGCACCTACGGCAAATATCGGTCGGTCCTCGAGTCCTTCCTGGGTCAGCTCGTGGATTCCGGCGCCGCCCCGCCCCTCAAGCTGCGCAATGCCGCGATATCGCTCTCCGCATTACTCGACGGATTCTGGATTGAATTGAGTTTGAGTCCGACGGTCTTCAAACCGCGCGACGCGATCGCGCATTGCGAGGACTGGGTGAACGCTCTATGCAGCGGTGCCTTTCCCGGTCTGGTGTTGGCACCTAAGGCAAAAAAGGGCGAAGCCGGGTCGAAACGCCGCAAACTGTGACCCGTTCGACGGTTCCGTAGCTCACACGCCGCTAGTGGCCAACAGCGGCCCTTGTTATTCTAGCGTTCAACAAGATTAGACAAGGCCCCGATCATGGAAGCAAAGCGTTCTCTGCGCGCGGATCCATCGGCGCGGAATCCCGCCGACCTCGAAGGTTTCAGCCTCCCCGGCTGGATCTATCACGATGCAGATTTTCTGGAAGCGGAAAAGGAACGGGTGTTCGCCACGTCCTGGCAGGTGGTGTGCCACGTCAACGACATACCCAGGCCCGGCGATTATCACACCCTGGATTTTCTCGGTGAACCCCTGGTCGCCGTTCGCGGCCAGGATCTCGGCGTCAAGACTTTCTTCAATGTCTGCCGTCACCGTGCGGCGCGCCTTTTGGACGGGGGATCCGGCCACTGCTCCGGACGGATCGTGTGTCCGTATCACGCCTGGACCTACGATCTCGACGGACGCCTCACTGCCGTTCCGCACCGCAAGGAATTCGTCGACTTCAGTCTCGATGAATACGGGCTCAAACCGGTGGAGACGGAGATCTACAAGGGATTTATTTTCGCGCGCTTGAAGCCCGGCTTGCCGAGCGTCGCGGCTATGCTGGCGCCGTACGATGCCGAGTTGGCGACGTATCGCCTCGAAGAACTGCAGTCAATGGGCCGCGTCACCTTGCGGACGCGACAAGTGAATTGGAAGAACGTGACGGACAATTACTCTGACGCCATGCACATCACCGTGGCGCACCCGGGACTGACGCGTCTATTCGGCCAGAGCTACGGCGTGGATGCCCAGCCCTGGGTCGATAAGATGTGGGGCAACCTGCGCGACATCCCCTCCTCCCAGCTGTCCGAGCGCATGTATCAAGCCGTGCTGCCGCGTTCGCCGCACCTTCCCGATGATCGGCAGAGACTCTGGACCTACTTCAAATTGTGGCCGAATGTAGCCTTCGACATTTATCCGGATCAGATCGATTTCATGCAGATGATCCCGATTTCGCCCACGGAAACCCTGATCCGCGAAATCGCCTATGCACATCCCGACGAACGCCGGGAGATGCGCGTGGCACGCTATCTCAATTGGCGCATCAATCGCAGGGTGAGCATCGAAGACAAATCGCTCATCGAGCGAGTGCAAACCGGCATGGAATCGCGCAGTTATACACCGGGGCCGCTCGGCCGAACCGAAGTGAGCCTGCGCAGCTTCGCGCATCGCATTCGTACTCTTATTCCCGAAAGCCGGCTCGATCATGCCCCGAGTTCCGGCTGGCATGTTCGCAATGATATGAGAAAAAAACATGGTTGATTCGAAAGGCCGCGATGTCGTCATAATCGGCGGCGGTCACAACGGTCTCGTCTGCGCGGCTTATCTGGCGGCAGCCGGGCTCAAGGTGACCGTGCTCGAACGGCGCGGCGTAGTCGGCGGCGCAGCGGTGACGGAGGAGTTTCACCCGGGCTTTCGTAATTCGGTGGCGGCATATACCGTTTCGCTGTTGAATCCGAAAGTCATCCGCGATCTGGACTTGCCGCGGCACGGCCTGCGCGTGGTCGAGCGAGGCCTGGCCAACTTTCTACCCTTGGATGAAACGCAATACCTGAAAATCGGCGCAGGCAAAACCGAACAGGAAGTCGCGAAATTCTCCGCGCGTGATGCGACTCGCCTTGCCGCCTACGGCCAACGCCTCGACGTGGTTGCCGACGTACTGCGCGACCTGGTGCTCGAGACTCCGCCGAATGTCACCGCCGGTGGCTGGCTGGAAGCGCTGCCCGAACTGTTGCGCAGTGCGCGCCTGGGGAAGCGAATCTCGAAACTCGACCTGCCCATGCGCCGGGAACTCCTCGATCTATTCGTCAAATCCGCGGGCGACTACTTGGATACCTGGTTCGAGAGCGCACCCATCAAGGCTGCCTATGGTTTCGACGGCATCGTCGGCAATTACGCCAGTCCCTACGCGGCGGGTTCCGGGTATGTGCTGCTGCATCATGTATTCGGCGAGGTCAACGGCAAGAAGGGAGCGTGGGGACACGCCATCGGCGGCATGGGCGCCATCAGCCAAGCCATGGCGAAGGCCGCAGCCGAGCGCGGCGTGGACATCCGTGTGAGCAGCCCGGTGCGCGAGGTGTTGGTGGAAGGCGGCCGCGCGGTTGGTGTGGTCACGAAAAAGGGCGAGTCAATTCGCGCGCGCTGCGTCGTTTCGAATTTGAATCCCAAGCTGCTGTACGGATCGCTGATTGATCCCGCAGCCCTGCCGCAGGATTTCCGCGAGCGCATCAATCACTGGCGTTGCGGGTCAGGCACGTTCCGCATGAACGTCGCGCTATCGGAATTGCCTGATTTCACCGTCCTACCGGGCCGCTCTCTCGCCGAACATCATACGTCCGGCATCATCATGGCGCCGAGTCTTGCCTATATGGAGCAGGCCTATCTCGATGCCAAGGCCGGTGGTTGGTCGAAGCAGCCCATCGTTGAGATGCTGATTCCTTCGACTCTGGACGACAGCCTGGCTCCTCCTGGCCTGCACGTGGCCAGCCTGTTCTGCCAACACGTGGCGCCGGTACTGCCCAATGGCGCGTCCTGGGACGATCACCGCGAACAAGTGGCGGATGTGATGATCGACCTCGTCAATACCCATGCGCCGAATTTCAAGGCATCGGTGCTCGGACGACAGATCATGAGTCCGCTGGATCTCGAACGTACTTTTGGTCTGATCGGCGGGGATATCTTTCACGGCGCCTTGAGCCTCGATCAAATGTTCTCGGCCCGTCCGATGTTGGGACATGGCGACTATCGGGGTCCGCTGAAGGGACTATACATGTGCGGCTCCGGCACGCATCCGGGCGGTGGAGTAACCGGCGCGCCCGGTCACAATGCCGCACGCGAGATCGTCGCCGATTTCCGGCGCGGGCGCGTGAAACAAGCCTAAGGCCTTTGCACCGCTATCCGCGTCTATTTCTTCGCTGGATCGGGATAGTGGAATGGATCGGTGAGTCCGGGTTGGCTGGGCACAGGCTTGCGCGGCAACGGCTTCTCGGTGATAGCCGCATTCAAGAGCACGCCGGCAAGCACTACTGCCGCCTGCCGCAGATCTTCCGGACGTAAATGATCGAAGGTGTCCAGATCGGTATGGTGAACCCGGGTTTCATAGTCCAGGGGATCCTGAATGAATTGAAACGCCGGCAACCCCAGCCGGCTCATGAACACATGGTCCGTCGAGTCCGTGGGTTGTGCCACAACCGACGCCGCACCCAGGCTGGCAAACGGCGCTAACCATTCGCGAAACATCGGCACCACCGCAAAATTACCTTCGGTGTAGATGCCGCGAACCTTGCCCGAGCCATTGTCGATGTTGAAATAGGCGGCCAGTTCAGAGAATCCGGGCAGGGTTTGTACCGGGTAGCTATCCGGCGAGAAATACACGGGCAAGTCCGCCATCGCGGGGTCGGTGGGCGGCGGGCGCCGCGCCAAATGCTTCTCCACATACGCCGCTGACCCCAGCAATCCCTGTTCCTCACCTGACCACAGGGCAAATCGGATGCTGCGCCTGGGCTTCGCGCCGACGCTCGCCAGAATCCGGGCGGCTTCCATCACCACCGCGGCGCCTGCGCCATTGTCCGCGGCGCCGTCGCCCGCAACCCAACTATCCAAATGCGCGCCGGCCATCACGTAGCCCGCCTGCGGATCGGTGCCCGGAATGTCGGCGAGAATGTTGTAGGCGTTGTGATCGGCATCCTCGTAGTGAACGCGGCTGTCGATGTCGAGCCTCACTTCCCCCACCTTGGCCAGGCGGGTGAGCCGGCGGTAGTCCTCGGCTCCAAGCTCCAACGCCGACAGCCTGGGGGTCTTGCCGACGCGATAGCCGGAGCCTTCACCATGCACCAGCCGGCCCTCGGTGCGCGACATCTGAATCCACGCAACCGCGCCCTCCTCCGCAAGGAAGCCGTCCAGTTTCGCCCGGAAACGATAGCGATCGATCCGCTTCTGCCGCATCTCCGGATCGAAAGCCGGTTCCAGGTACTTGTCCAATTTCGCGATGTCCGCATCGCTCAGGCGCTCGAACGGCGCGTCAGCGTCGTCCTTCGGCGGCGCCGGCCAGGTCACCAGCACGATCTTTCCCGATAGCTTGCCTTTCCAATCGGCGAAATCCTTGTCCGTGCTCATGGGAGCGACGATGATGGCCGCGCTCAACACACCATTGGTAGCGGGGGTCCAGGCAATGGGAATGCCGTGCAATTCCAGCGGGCGCGGTGCGGTCATCCGCACCTCGGCGGACTCGATCCACCAGCCGCGGCCAAAATCGAATCCTTCCGTCCGAACGTCCTTCAGTCCCCAGCTCTTGAATTGATCTTGAGTCCAGCGTTCGGCCTTGCGCATGGCGGGAGAATTGGTCATGCGCCCGCCGATTTGATCGGCCAGGTGGGCGGCGATGTCGACTACTTCGCCATGATTGAACGCCGCATCCGCGATGCGATTAATAGTGACGGGATCCGACTGCGGCGCCGCCAGCGACGATGCAGTGAGCAAAATGAAAGCCCATGAGCCGGCCGCTAACTTTTGCACCGACATCTCCCTGTCAATGAACAGGGCCCAATCCTAGCAAGTCGGAACGGCCGCTTCCATCGTTGCAGCTGCCGGTGGGAAACTAGGTTTCGATTCCCTGACCTTTCAGATATTCATCGTAGGTGCCGCGGAAATCGACGATTCCGCCGCCGGGGCGAAGTTCGATGATGCGTGTGGCGAGGCCGCCGACGAACTCGCGATCGTGGGAGACGAAAATGAGTGTGCCTGGGTAATGTTCGAGGCCGATTTGCAGGGACTCGATGGTTTCCATGTCCATGTGGTTGGTGGGTTCGTCCATCAGCAGCACATTGGGCTTGGTCAGCATCAGCTTGCCGTAAATCATGCGGCCCTTCTCTCCGCCGGAAAGCACCTTCACCGACTTCTTGGTCTCCTCGCCCGAGAACAGCAGGCGGCCCAAAGTCGCCCTTACGATCTGGTCGTCGTCGGCCTTGCCGGTGTACTGGGACATCCAGGAGAAAAGATCGGTCTTGTCGTCAAACTCAGCCTGCGGGTCTTGTGGCATGTAGCCTGGCTGAGCATTTTCGACCCAGACAATGCGCCCGGAATTGGGCCGCAACTCGCCCGCGAGACAGCGCATCAATGTGGTCTTGCCGGCACCGTTCGGGCCGATGATGGCGACGCGCTCGCCGCCTTCTATATTGAAGGTGAGGTTGTCGAGCACTTTTTCGTCCGAGCCAGGATAGCTGAAGCTCAATTTCTCGACGGATACCGCCGAGCGATAGAGTTTCTTGCCCTGTTCGAATCGAATATAGGGATTCTGCCGCGATGAGGGCCTGATCTCCTCGATCTTGATCTTTTCGAGTTGCTTCTTGCGCGAAGTTGCCTGCCGCGCCTTGGACGCATTGGCGGAGAAACGCCGCACGAATTCCTGCAAGTCGGAAATTCTGTCCTTGGCCTTGGCGTTCGCAGCCTCGACGCGCGCGCGCGCCTGTACCGAGGCCAGCATGAAGTCGTCGTAGTTGCCAGGATAGATTTTGAGCTGCTGGAAATCCAAGTCCGCGACATGCGTGCACACCTGGTTCAGGAAATGGCGGTCGTGGCTGATGATCACCATGGTGGCGTCATAGTCGTTGAGCGCGCGTTCCAGCCAGCGGATGGAATTGATGTCGAGATTGTTGGTCGGTTCGTCCAGCAGCAGCACGTCCGGCCTCGAGAACAACGCCTGAGCAAGCAGCACGCGCAACTTCAGGCCCGGCGGCACCTCGCGCATCGGTCCGTTGTGCCGCGATTCGTTGATGCCGGCGTCGGTAAGAATGCTGCCCGCTCGAGCCTCGGCGTCATAGCCGCCGTATTCCGCAAACACGCCCTCGAGCTCGGCAGCTTTCATGTAGTCGTCGTCGGTGGCGTTGGGATCGGCGTAGATGCGGTCGCGTTCCTGCATCGCATTCCACAATTCCGCGTGGCCGCGCATAACCACGTCAAGCACACGCTCGTCTTCATAACCGAATTGGTTTTGGTTCAGCTTGCCCAACCGCATGCCGGCCTGCAGCATCACGTCGCCCGCGGTGGGGTCAAGATCGCCCCCCAGCACCTTCATGAGCGTCGACTTGCCGGAACCGTTCGCGCCGATCAGGCCATAGCGATTGCCGTCGGAAAATTTGACCGTGACCTGCTCGAAGAGCGGCTTGGCACCGAATTGAATGGCGACGTTGGAAGTAGCAAGCATGTTTATCCAATCAACTGACAAATGCGGCGAATTCGGCCGCGGTTACGCTACGAGGGGGTACTCGGATGGAGTCGCTTCGTTATGCGAACAGCCCCCCATTCCGGCGGGCAGATTCTAACCGAGCCGGAGCAATGATTCTGCGTTTTCGGTATATTCACCCATATGGATGAATATAAAATACCGCGGCTGGACGCCCTGTTCACCGCAATCGGAGATTCCACCCGCCGCGCCATACTCGCGCGCCTCGCCATTTCCGACGCCCGCGTAACGGATCTCGCGGCGGAATTCCCGATCTCGCTGAATTCAACGTCCAAGCACATTCGCAAGTTGGAACGCGCGGGGCTGATCCAACGCACGGTAAGCGGACGGAATCATGTGCTCTCGCTGAAGGCCCCTCGGCTGGCGGAGGCCGCCGATTGGATCAATAACTACCGCCGATTCTGGGAGCCGCGCCGCTGACGTCAGGCTCACAACGCGCGCAGAAAACCGAGCAGGTGCTTGAAGTAAATCTGCTGGTCGTCCCACATACACATGTGGCTGCCATTGGGGCAGAACCCATAGGTGGCGTTCGCCATCAGTGAGGCCATCTTCTTCATGTCTTCCGGATCCATCTCATCGTATTGGGCGCCGATCGTCAGGGTCCGGACCTTGATTTCGTGCAGCCGATTCCAGCGCTCCCAATCCTTCAGGTTGCCGGTGACGAGGAATTCGCTCTTGCCCTGCATTTCGTTATAGATTTTGGTGTTCGCATGGCGAAATGAGCGGACTATGGGCTCCGGCCAGGGCTGAACGCGGCAGATCAATTTGGGGTACAAATCCTCCGTCATGATCTTCTGATATTCGGGCGAATCGTAGTCCTGTTTGGCTTCGATCGCCGCCAGACGCGCCAACTTGTTGGGCGGAAGTTGGTTTTTGATGAACGCGGTCCGCTTGAGATAAGACTGGACCCCGGCGGTCATGTTCGAGATTACCAGGCCGCGCAAGTGCTGCTGATGGTGCAGCGCATACTCGATGGCCAACAATCCGCCCCACGAGTGCCCATACAGAACGAATTGTTCCAGGCCGAGGGCGCTGCGCACTTCCTCCACTTCAGCGGTATAGCGAGCGAGAGTCCAGAGCGCCGGATCATCGGGCTGGTCGGAATTGTTGCAGCCGAGCTGATCGTAGTAATACATCTCGATGCCGGCGCGCGGTAGGAAGGATTCGAGCGCTTCGAGATACTCGTGGCTGAAGCCCGGCCCGCCGTGGAGTAACAGCACTTTGACCGGCCCCGAGCCGAATTTCTTGGTCCAAACCTTATACTTTCCGCCCATCACCGGCAGCATGCGAATGCCGGCCACGCGAATTCCGGGAGGATTCAGCCCGTCCGGGCGTCCGGTGACGATGTCGGCAGGTGGCGCCGAGTCTTGGGACGCACGTGCCGGCATACCCGCGGTGCCCGTCACGACAGCTGCAGCGCTACCGACAATGAGACTTCGACGATCCATGTGAACTCCCGACGACGGACGAGGTTCTTAAGTCTTGCTACTCGCTCTGATGCTCCACGGGGAAGTTTTAGGGCATGTCGTGGCCATTTGCAACGGCCGGGGACCGCCTTGTCGCAACCCTATTTTTTGCCGCGCGGCTTGCGCCGCCCACTCTTGGTCCTCGCAGGGCGCCGCTTCGCCGCGATAACCTTGCGTTTGGCCCGTTTGATCGGCTTGCGGCGAACGCCAGGAGCCTTGGTCTTTTGGGCAACCTTTGCCTTCTTGGCAAGCGGGGCCTTTCTGACCGCCCCGGCCTTTTTCACCGGCTTGGTTGGTCGAGTTGTCGCGGCCGTCTTTTGGTCCGTGACCGCGACGCCGCGCAACTGGTCGAGTATGCCGGGATTCTCCAGCGTCGACATGTCCTGGGTAATTTCTTCACCGCGCGCAATCGAGCGCAGCAGGCGGCGCATGATCTTGCCCGATCGAGTCTTAGGCAAATTGTCGGTCAAGCGGATTTCATCGGGCTTGGCGATCGGACTGAGCTGATCGCCCACCCAACCCCTGAGCTCTTCCATCAGCGCTTTCGCCGCCGCTTCGTCCGGGCGGGGCACATTGAGCACCACATAGGCGAAAACCGATTCGCCCTTGATCTCGTGATGCTTGCTGACCACAGCCGCTTCCGCCACCTGCGCATGCGCCACCAGTGCCGATTCGATTTCCATGGTTCCAAGCCGATGGCCGGCGACATTCAGAACATCGTCGATACGGCCCATGATCCAGTAATAACCGTCTTTGTCGCGGCGCGCCGAATCGCCGGCGACGTAGTAGCGATTCTGAAATTTCTCCCAGTACGTGCGAACGTATCGCTCGTTGTCACCCCATATCGTGCGCAGCATCGAAGGCCACGGGCGTTTGATCACAAGGTAGCCGCCGCCGTCGGGAGTCGTGACGGGCCGTCCTTCATCATCGACTATGTCGACGAAAATTCCGGGCAATGGTTTGGCGCAGGATCCGGGCTTGGCCGGGGTGGTGCTGGGGATGGGCGTCATCATGGTGGCTCCGGTCTCCGTCTGCCACCACGTGTCCACGATGGGACAACGCTTGCCGCCGATGACCTTGTGATACCACATCCACGCTTCTGGATTGATAGGCTCGCCGACGCTGCCCAGCAAACGTAGCTTGCTGAGATCGTAGTTGGCGGGAATGTCGTCGCCCAGTTTCATGAGCGCGCGGATCGCGGTGGGCGCCGTATATAGAATGGTTACGCCGTGCGTCTCGCAGATTTTCCAGAACCGTCCGCCATCGGGAAACGTCGGTGCGCCTTCGTACATGAGCACGGTGGCGCCCGCCGCCAGGGGCCCGTAGGCGACGTAGGTGTGTCCCGTGATCCAACCGACATCGGCGGTGCACCAAAATACGTCGTTGTCTTTCAGGTCAAACACCCAACGGCTGCTCGTCTTGGCGTTCAACAGGTATCCGGCGCTGGAATGCTGAATACCCTTGGGCTTGCCGGTCGAGCCGGACGTATAAAGCAGAAACAGGGGATGCTCGGCATCCACCCATTCGGGCTCGCAGGACGCACTTTCTCCGGACACCGCATCCTGCCACCAGGTATCGCGTCGCGCGAGCATGGGGCATTCGCCTCCCGTGCGCGCGTAGACGATGACGTTCCGCACGGTTGGGCAACCGTCGGCGAGAGCCTTATCCACGGCGCGCTTGAGTTCGATGACATGGCCGCCGCGCCAGCCGCCGTCGGCGGTGATCACCAGCTTGGCACCCGCATCCTCGATGCGGTCCTTGACTGCGTTGGAGGAAAATCCGCCGAACACCACCGAATGCACGGCGCCGATGCGCGCGCAGGCCTGCATGGCGATCACGGCCTCCGGAATGAGGGGCATGTAAATGACGACCCGGTCGCCACGCACGATGCCCTTGGACTTCAGTGCATTGGCGAACCGGCATACTTCGCGGTGTAGCTCAGCGTAGGTCAGCTTGCGCACATCGCCCGGCTCGCCCGCGAACACGATGGCGGTCTTATTGCCGCGCGCGCGCAAATGCACGTCCAGGCAATTATAAGAGACGTTCAATTGTCCGTCGGCGAACCATCGGTAATTGGGCGCATCGCTGTCGTCCAAGGGCACCGAAAAGGGCTTGTGCCAATCAATCTCCGCCACCGCCAAATCCGCCCAGAAACCGACATAGTCGCGCGCGGCCTTCGCGTACATTTCCTGCAGATCGTCCGCCTTGAGCGCGGCGGCGTTTCGGAACCTCGCCGTCGGAGGAAATATACGGTCCTCTTGCAGCACGGATTGAATGTCTTTTTGGGCCATCGCGAGTTTCTCCAACTCTATTTGCAGCTTACTTTTACTTGCATCACACGCCGGCGGCGATCCGGCGCGCCTGCTGGCGCAGGATATTGCCGAAGCCGTGAGTATTAAAAAAGAAATCCAACCCCGCGCTGTCCGGCGGCCGCGGCTTCAAGTCATCCAGCGTTGCCTGCAGCGGAATATCGCACACGATGCCGGTAAGGCGTCGCGCCAGATACGCCGCGTCCTTGTGGGCCAGCAGCTTGGCGGCGACGGCGGCGGCGCCCCGCAGCTTCATCAGTGGTATGCGGTCGAGATTTGCGTACAGATCGTCGAGTGAGCCGAACACGGCAAACAGCAATGCAGCGGTCTTCTTGCCTACTCCGGGGACTCCCGGAATATTGTCCACGGTGTCGCCGGTCAGCGCCAGGTAGTCCGCAATGAGCTCCGGTGCAGCACCGAAGCGCGGGCCAATGTCGTGGTATTGATATCGAGTATTGCCGCTGTAGTCCCAAAACACATCGCCGTCGCGGATGAGCTGGGAGAGATCCTTGTCGCGCGTCACCAGCACATTGCGCAGCCCGGCAGCCCGCGAGCGCGCTGCCAGCGTGCCGATGATGTCGTCCGCCTCGTACTCGGCGCTGGCGAACTCAGCGAGCCCCATATGCCGGCAAAATTCGCGGCAGAGCGCAAATTGGCGCTCCAAATCCGCGGGCGGCGCATCGCGATTGGCCTTGTACGCCGGATAGATACTGTTGCGATACGAAGTGACGCTGCGCAAACTCAGATCGAATGCGACGCCGATTCGCTCCGGCCGAACCTGTTCCAAGAGATCCGATAGGAAGCGCGCGAATCCGTACAGGGCGTGCGTGGCGTTGCCTTCGCCATCGACCATGTCGGGCGGCATGGAATGGTAGGCGCGGAAAATAAAGTAACTGGCGTCGATGTAGTACACGACGCCCGACCGCGTTTGGGGCTGCACCGCGCCGACGCTCACATCGGCCAGCGTTGCATGCGCTCGTGCAGGGGGCTCGAACGTGGGAAGTGGGCGACCAGGTATTCCATCTGGTCGGCCAGCACGCGGCGGCCTTTCAGGAAGATGTACTCGGCATAAGTCGGTGTGAACGGCACAGCAAGCAGCTGCATGCCCGCCTGTTCCGGAGTCCGCGACGCCTTGGCATTGTTGCAGCGACGGCACGCCGACACGACATTGCTCCAGGTATCGCATCCGCCGCGACTAAACGGCGTGACGTGATCCCGCGACAGCAGACTGTAGGCAAACCGCGCACCGCAATAGAGACAGAGATAGGCATCGCGCCGGAAAAGAGTCTGATTGTTGAGCGGCGGTGTGTATGACGCTCCCCGCAGGTTTCCAGGATTTCCCGAAGTCCCCAGCGTAGCGATGATCGAATTCACATCCACGATGGTTCGCAAGCCCGTCCTCGCGCAGGTGCCTCCATAGAGCCGATACAGCAGCGTTCCACAAGTGTAAGCCACCTGCTCGGTGTGATAGAGACGCGCGGCCTCTCGATAATCCACCCACTCCAGCGGCATGCCGGACACATCGGTACGCAAGATTTGTTGCGACAACGGGTGGCCGTGCGAAACCGCAGCAAGGTCGTCTCGCCAATCCATCAAGTGCAGCTTGTGTTCGATCGCCGGCTTCATAACAGTACTTAAGATAGTCGAGTCTTATGCCATAATTCAACGTTTGGCGTGATTTTAAGCTTTGGGGAGATATCTGCATGGTCGTCGTCGTCGGTGTCCTCACGGAAACCGCTGCCAAAGAAACTCGAGTCGCCGTTGTCCCGGAAATTGCCGCAAAGTTGAAGGCGGCCGGCGTGCGCGTGCTGATCGAACGCGGCGCGGGAGCGGCTGCCCATTTCCCGGATTCGCTGTACGCCGATGCCGAATTTAGCGATGCCGCGACGATTCTGGGGTCGGCGGACGTGCTGCTGAAGGTTCAACCGCCGAGTCTCGCGGAAGTGAGCGCCTTGAAGAAGGGAGCGGTGGTCATCGGCTACATGCAGGCGTATGCGCGGCCCGATCTCGTCAGGGCCCTCAAGGATCGCGGTGTCACCAGTTTTGCCATGGAACTGGTACCGCGCATTTCCCGGGCGCAGTCGATGGACGCGCTTTCCTCGCAGGCATCGGTGGCCGGATACAAGGCCGCACTGATTGCAGCCAATACTCTGGAGCGGTTCCTGCCCATGTTGACCACCGCAGCAGGCACGATTCGTCCCGCCTCCGTCCTCGTCATCGGTGCCGGCGTTGCCGGGCTGCAAGCCATCGCCACCGCAAAACGCCTCGGCGCCGTGGTCGAGGCATATGACGTACGCAGCGCAACTAAGGATCAAGTGAAATCCCTGGGTGCGAAGTTCATCGAAACCGGCGTGTCGGCCGAAGGCGCCGGCGGCTATGCCCGCGAACTAACCGCCGAGGAAAAGAGCAAACAGCAAGAGGTTCTAGATGCGCGAATCGCGGCCAGCGATGCCGTCATCAGCACGGCCTCCGTGCCCGGACGGGCCGCGCCTCGGATCATCACGCAAGCGGCGGTCGAGCGGATGAAGGCCGGTTCGGTGATCATCGACATTGCGGCCGAACAGGGCGGCAATTGCGAGCTGACGCGGCCCGGCGAGACCGTCGTGCACGGCGGCGTCAAGGTCATCGGACCCTTGAATCTGCCGGCCTCATTGCCGTATCACGCCAGCGAGATGTATTCGCGCAACTTGTTCAATCTGCTGAAACCGGCGCTGTTGAAAGGCGAACTTGCCATCGACTGGTCCGACGAAGTGTTCGCCGGCGCGGTGCTGACTCACGACGGCCAGATCAAGCATGAAGCGACGCGTAAATCGGTAGAGGGGTAATCAGATGATAGACGGCGTCATTGCGCTTTATATATTCATGTTGGCCGCATTCACGGGCTACGAAGTGATATCTCGTGTGCCGGTCATCCTGCATACCCCGCTCATGTCCGGCTCGAATTTCGTGCACGGCATCGTTTTGGTCGGCGCCATGGTTGCGTTGGCCGCTGCGGACACCACCTTGTTGCGCGTCATCGGCGTCATTGGCGTGATTCTGGCCGCGGGCAATGCGGTAGGAGGCTACGTGGTCACCGAGCGCATGCTGAAGATGTTCGTCACCGCCGGCCGCAAGAAAGGATAGTTCATGCCCTCCGTTTCGAGCATACAAACCCTGACGCAGCTTTCCTATCTGGTGGCCGCGGCGCTGTTCATTCTCGGCCTTAAGCGCATGAGCTCACCGGTTACCGCGGTCAGCGGCGTCCGCTGGGCCGGCGCCGGCATGGTGCTCGCGACGGTGGTGACGCTGGGGTTCATGAGCGCATCGCCGCTCAATTTGATGCTGGTTATCGGCGCCATCGCGGTCGGCGGCATTCTGGCCTGGATCAGCGGCAAGCGCGTCGCCATGACCGATATGCCGCAGATGATTGCGCTGTACAACGGCATGGGCGGCGGCGCGGCGGCGGCGATCGCGGCCGTTGAGCTGTACAGGGGCAGCGAGCACAGCATCGCACACCTGGCCATCGCGACCGTCGGGGGCTTCATCGGCTCGGTCTCCTTCAGCGGCAGCCTGATCGCTTTTGCGAAACTGCAGGGCCTGATCACCAAATCAGTACGATTCGGCGGTCAGAAATTCCTGAATTTGGGCATATTGCTGTTGACCGTTGCGCTGGGATTCGTGGTCGTGTCCGGATTCGACTTCGGCTTGCCGATCGGGGGACTGCCCGCGGTCTCATTGTTCTTCGCCTGCGCACTGCTGCTCGGCGTCGCCATGACCTTGCCCATCGGCGGCGCCGACATGCCGGTGGTCATTTCGCTGTACAACGCCCTGACCGGGCTCGCCGTCGGCTTCGAAGGCTTCGTGCTCGACAACGCGGCGATGATCATCGCCGGCACGGTGGTCGGTGCCGCCGGTACCTTGCTCACTCAACTCATGGCCAAGGCCATGAACCGTTCACTCAGCAATGTCTTGTTCTCGAACTTCGGCGAGAGTTCAGCGGCCGGCGGCGGCACTGTCACCGGCACACAGAAAGCCATTGAAGCCTCCGACGCCGGCGTCATGATGGCGTACTCGCAAAAAATCATCATCGTTCCCGGATACGGCTTGGCGGTCGCGCAAGCTCAGCACAAGGTGTGGGAACTCGCCCAGCTGCTGATCGATCATGGCGTCAAGGTCCGGTTCGCCATTCATCCGGTGGCCGGACGCATGCCCGGCCACATGAATGTGCTGCTTGCTGAGGCAGGGGTGCCCTATGACTTGATCTCCGATCTGGATGAAATCAACGCCGAGTTCGAGACTGCCGATGTGGCCTTGATCATCGGCGCCAACGACGTGGTCAATCCGGACGCTCGCGCCAACCGGGCCAGCCCGATCTTCGGCATGCCGATCTTGAATGCGGATAAGGCCAAGAACGTCATTGTCATCAAACGTGGCCAGGGTCAGGGCTTTTCGGGCATCGACAATGCGCTATTCGGACTGGATCAAACCCGCATGCTGTACGGCGATGCACAGGCGGCCGTCGGTCAGCTGATTCAAGCCGTCAAAGCCGCGGGCTAGCCTCGAGACCATGAGATTCCTGATCTTTGCAGCGCTTATCGCATCGAGCGCGATAGGTGTTGCTGCGCCCATCGGCGAGCAGAACGCGCGCTGGCGAGAGCACGCCGCCCATGTCCGCATCGTGCGCGACAATTGGGGCATTGCGCATATCTACGGCAAATCCGATGCCGACACCGTGTTCGGGGCGATTTATGCGCAAGCCGAAGATGACTTCGGCCGCGTCGAGCGCAATTATCTCAACGGCCTTGGGCTGCTTGCTCAGGCCGAGGGCGAAAGCGCTGTCTATAGCGATCTTCGCCAGAGGCTGTTTGTCGACCCCCGCCGTTTGCAGCAGGACTATCGAAGCAGCCCGGCTTGGCTCAAGACCCTGATGCTGGCCTGGTCGGACGGGTTGAATTACTACTTGTCGAAACATCCCGCGGCGACGCCCAAGGTCATCCGTCGATTCGAACCGTGGATGGCACTGTCCTTTACCGAAGGCAGCATCGGCGGGGACATCGAGAGCATCGACCTCGCCAAGCTTCAAGAATTCTATGGGAAGACTCCGCCTGGTACGGGACATGCGTTGGACACGCCCGCGGCGACCGGGGAGCCCGTGGCGGCCCGTGCCTCGGCGGACCGTCTGCTCGGCGGTTCGAATGGATTTGCCATTGCGCCGAGCCGCAGTGCGTCCGGGCATGCGTTGCTCTGGATAAATCCGCACACCTCGTACTATTTCCGCTCCGAATTGCAGATGGTAAGCGAGCAGGGTTTGAACGTGTATGGCGCCGTGACCTGGGGTCAGTTCTTCGTGTATCAGGGCTTCAATGCGCGCAACGGCTGGATGCACACCTCGTACGGCGGAGACGCCATCGACGAATATGCCGAGACCATTGTCGAGAAACCGGACGGCCTGTATTACAGGTACGGCGGCACGCTGCGAAAATTGCAAGTGAGCCAAGTCAGCATCTCGTTCAAACGGGGAGCAGGCCTCGGTCGGCGGCAGTTCGTCGTGTATCACAGCCATCACGGCCCGATCATCCGCGCGGAGAGCAAGGCGGGCGGCGACACCCGGTGGATTGCGCTCAAACTGCTTCAGGATCCCGTGCCGGCGCTGGCCCAGTCGTACTTGCGCACCAAGACCTCGGACTATGCCTCCTTTCGCAACACCCAGGAGATGCGCACCGACACTTCGAACAATACGGTCTACGCGGACGCCGATGGAACCATTGCCTATTTCCACGGCAATTTCATTCCTAAGCGGGATCCGAAATTCGATTTCACGCATCCCGTCGACGGCAGCAATCTGCAGACCGAATGGCATGGACCACACGCCCTGAGCGACACCATCACCTTGCTCAATCCCAGCAATGGCTGGATCTTGAACACGAATAATTGGCCGTTTTCCGCGGCGGGCGCGGCCAGCCCGAAGCGCGAGAACTATCCGGCCTACATGTGGATCAAGGGCGAGAATCCGCGCGGCATTCACGCCACGGAAGTTCTCAAAGACATTCACGATGTGACCTTGGACAGCTTGATCGCCACCGGTTATGACGCCCATCTGACCGCCTTCGACGTGCTCTTGCCGCCCCTGTTCAACGACTACGATCAGTTGTCGGCGGACGATCCGCGGCGCGCGAGCCTCAAGGAGCCGATCGACAGCTTGCGCGCCTGGGACCGACGTACCGCGGCGGACTCGGTGCCCACGGCACTCGCCATTTTTTGGGGACAGGAAATGCTCGAACGCAAGGGCCCCGAGGCGCGTGATGCCGATGAACCGGTGTATGACTACCTGGTCGGCCATCTGACGCCAGCTGAGCGCATCGATGGCTTGAGCGCGGCGGTGGCGAAACTGCAGCACGACTTTGGCCGATGGCAGACCCCGTGGGGCGACATCAACCGCTATCAACGATTGACCGACGATATCGTGCAGCCCTTCGACGATGGCAAGCCGAGCCTGCCGGTGGGATTCGCGTCTTCAAACTGGGGCGCCTTGGCGTCATTCGATACGCCTTACCCGCGCAAGACGAGAAAAATATATGGTTCGGTGGGCAACAGCTTCGTCGCCGCGGTGGAATTCGGGCCGACCATTCGTGCCAAGGCCATCATGAGCGGCGGTGAAAGCGGCGATCCTAAGTCTGCCCACTTCACCGATCAGGCATTGATGTTCACGCAAGGACGTTTCCGCGACGTGCTGTTCAGCCGCGCGGACGTCGACGCGCATGCCGAGCGCAGTTATCACCCGTAGACGGACGAAGATCGACGCTAGCGCAGCCCGCGCCGCGCCGGCGGCGTTCGTTGGATGATGTTGCGGCGTTGCGCGGGGGACAGCTGACGCCACTGCTTGCGCAGCTCCGTGCGCCGTTCCGGAGGCATTTGCCGAAAGCGGTTGAACGACTCGCGCACTCTTTGTTGCTGTTCCGGCGGCAGACTCTTGAACTGCTGCCATCGCTGGCGCAGCTGTTGGCGTTCTTCAGGGGGCATGGCGTGCCATTGCGTGAAGCGCTGCTGGGCGCTCGACCGCTGATCGGGGGACATGGATAGCCAACGTTGACTTCCCGTGGCCAGCGCCTGCCGTCGTTCCGGAGTCAGGCTTTCCCACTTGTCATGATACCCATGCAGCAATTGCTGTTGCTGAGGGGTCATGGACGACCAAGACTTGGGCGCAGCAGATTCCGCCGCGGGCGCAGCCGGGACTTGGGCCACGGAACTCGCAGCCGCCAAGAGCAAACCCAAACAGACCAACACCGCCCTAATCATTGCTTTGCTTCCTGGGGTGGCGCCGCATGAGGATCATCCCCGCGCGGCGCCACCTTCTTCAAGAATTCCCACCAATCTGCATCCGCCACATCATCGGTACCCAAGAACTCGATGAACTCATCGTCGGGCGTGCTCTGCGACGAGCGCGGCGTTCCCGGCCCCGGTGCTTGCGCGGACGACTTCGGCGGAGGCGAGGCCTCGGGCTGCGGACCGGCATAGGCGGCGATGCCCAAGGTTATCCCGACCAACAGCCAAACCAATCCCCACCTCGACCCAACATCAACCCGAAGTTGCCGCTCCCGACACCGCAGCTTTATCTGCCCAATCATAGAATTCGAAATCGTCTTGCAGCATGTCCATGGCGTCGCCCGTTGCCTCATCCACGGATGCGACAATTTCCAGATCTTCGAAAGTCGACTGACCATCCGCTACTGTAACGGCGTGATGACCCAATGGCGAACCCAGCCATAGAAAGACGCCCAAGACCGCGGCGGCGGTCACGCCGGCGGCCGGGGTCCATGTGCCGATCCGAAAAATCCAAGGACGGCGCCGCGCAGAGGCGGCCTCGACAGCGGCGTTGCGTGCCTGAGTGAGGCGCGAGCGCAGTGCAAAATCCAAGCCCTCGACGCTGTCGTGAAACAGCGCGCGGCTGCGCTCCTCGATTGTATCCAGGCCATGTTCTGGCGGTTGCTCGTTCATTACCAGACTCCGACCAGTTGTTCGCGCAGGGTGTGCACCGCACGCGAGTAATGTGTTTTGACGCTGCCCTCAGAACAACCCATGGCGGTCGCGGTTTCGGCCACATCCAAACCTTCAAAATTGCGCAGCATGAACGCTTCCCGTTGCCGTGTCGGTAATGCGCGCAGCGACACTTCGAGCTGCTGCATCGCCTGCCCTTGCATCAGGATCTCGGGGATGGCAGGCGCCGAGTCGGCGACATTATCCAAAGGATCCTGCGCTTCGTTGTCGGGATCTTCTTTCGCCCCCGGCAGCCACGTCATGAACCGCTTGCGCACCGACCTGCGGCGTTGCAGATCGCGAATGCCATTCTCTAAAATCCGATAGAACAATGGCCGCCATTCGCTACTGGGACGCGCCGAGTAGCTGCGCGCCAGCTTGAGCATGGTGTCTTGCACCACATCCATTGCGTCGTCGGGATCGCGCAATGCGACCTGCGCCATACGGAACGCCCGGCGCTCGATCTCGCCTAAGAATTTGTCTAGCTCGCGCCTGTACTCCAGAATCACTCCCTCAGGTGCTGGAGCGGGATCCTCCCAGACCATCCAAGCTGCATTGAGCGTATCAAAGCGGGGCATGCCTCGTCCTCTTAACGTCGACGAACCGTCGCCATTCCAGGTATAAACGCCTGTCCGCCGCCGCGGTTGACGGCAGGGGTTTGCGCAAGATCAGCGACTTACGCACACCGACTATGACATCCATTGCAATATTTTCGATCAACACCTCGGTGCGGCATCTAGAGGGCGTTGTAACTCATTGAATTGTAAAGATTCATAGCGATTTCGGACACTTTTTCACCAATTTGAATGGGAGCTGAAACGGAACGGGCACTTAAGGTCGATGATCCCGGCTTTTCAACAGACTTATCCACAAGTTTTGTGGACAAAAGGACCGATGATTCTGCAAATCGCGCTGGATACCCCGTTGCGCCGCGTATTCGATTACCGAGCGCCTGCGGACGTTGCCGGCTTGGCTTCCAGCGGAGTTCCGCCCGTCGGCGTTCGGGTCCGTGTTCCCTTTGGACGCCGGCAGTTGATCGGTATCCTGGTCGGGGTCAGCGCCGAATCGGCCATCAGCGCCCCGAAGCTCAAGACCGCCATCGATATTTTGGACGCGAGTCCGATTTTCGATCCGGTCACCTTCGGTCTCCTCTGCTGGGCCGCCGAGTATTACCACCATCCGCTCGGCGAGGTATTCGCCGCCGCATTGCCGTCGAGCCTGCGGCAAGGTCAGGCCGTTAGACAGAACATTGTAACGTGGCGCCTCAGCGAGACCGGTCGGCAGGAGTTGACCAGTCCCAGTTCGCGGCGTGCACCGGAACAGCGCGCCCTGCTTGCCTGGCTGGCAGAGCGGGAGGCCATTTCCAGCGCCGAGGTCGCCGAGAACTTCAAGCCGGCGCAATTGCGAGCGCTGGCCGCACGCGGATGGCTCACGACCGCGGGGGCGACGGCCAATGTCGCGCTGGGACCGGCGCAGATCGACGTGCGCGCGGCTGAGGTGGAACTCACGCCGGCCCAGGCAGAGAGCGTCACCGCGATACTTGCTACTCTGTCGAGATTCGCCGCACACCTGCTCTACGGTGTAACCGGTAGCGGCAAGACGGAGGTGTATCTGCGGGTCATCGCGGCCGCAATCGCCGCTGGCGGTCAGGCCCTGGTGCTGGTACCTGAGATCGCCTTGACGCCGCAGCTGGTCGACCGCTTCACCCGCCGCTTCAGCGGAGGCGTGGTGGCGATGCATTCGGCCTTGAGCGGCAAGGAGCGGCGCGACGCCTGGCGCGCGGCGCGCGGCGGTCAGGCGCGAATTATCATCGGTACCCGCTCCGCCGTATTCACATCGCTGCCAAACCTGGCGCTGATCGTGGTCGACGAAGAACACGACGGATCGTACAAACAGCATGAGGGCTTTCGGTATTCGGCGCGCGATCTGGCCGTATTCAGGGCGCGCCGGGCGGGAGTGCCCGTCATTTTGGGATCGGCGACACCCTCGCTGGAAACATTGGATAATTCGGCCACGGGACGCTATGCGAGACACGTATTGCCGCAGCGACCCGGAACGGCTCAACCGCCGCGCATGCGACTGGTCGACTTGCGCAGGCACGCGTCGGATCAGGGACTGTCGACGCCGGCACTGCAGGCAATGAAACAGCATCTGGCGGCAGGCGGTCAGATCATCGTGTTCTTGAATCGCCGCGGCTATGCGCCGAGCCTGTTCTGCAATACCTGCGGCTGGATAGCGCCGTGCGCGCATTGCGACGCGCGCATGACCTTGCACCGCCGTGCGCAGCAGCTGCGCTGCCATCACTGCGGCGCGCACACGGATATTCCCACGACCTGCGGCCGGTGCAACCAACCGCTGAACCCGGTGGGTCAGGGTACGGAGAGAGTCGAGGAAACCCTCGTGCGGTTGTTCCCCGACGCGCCGCTGGCGCGTCTGGACCGAGACACGGCGTCGGCACGCGGCGCGGTGCAATCCGTGCTCGACCGAGTACACAGCGGCGAGGCGCGCATTCTGGTGGGCACGCAAATGCTCACCAAAGGACATCATTTCCCCGATGTGAGCCTGGTGGTGATCCTCGATGCCGACCAAGGACTGTTCGCCAGCGATTTTCGCGCCACTGAACGCCTTGCACAAACCATCACCCAAGTCGCCGGGCGCGCCGGACGAGGCCGGCTTGCCGGCGAAGTATTGATTCAAACGCAGTTCCCGGAACATCCGCTGCTGAATCGGCTTTTGACGGAAGGATATGAGGGTTTCGCGATCAGCGCCTTGGAAGAACGCCGCGAGGCCGGTTGGCCGCCCTACTCGCGGCTTGCCATGCTGCGGGCGGAAGCCAAGGACAGCCCCGGATTGGATGCCTTTCTGCGCGCCGCCGCCGATTCGGGCGGCAATTTGCGGGCCACCGTCAAAGTGTTGGGACCTGCAAGAGCCTTGATCGCGCGGCGGGCGGATCATTTCCGTGCCCATCTCTTGATCGAGGCCGCTTCGCGCACGACCCTGCAGCGCTTCCTCGACGACTGGCTGCCCCGCGTCGAGCAATTGCCCGGGCCCGCGGGACTGCGTTGGTCCATTGATGTAGATCCCTTGGAAGTAGATTGAGAGGATTCGGGCGCGCGCAGCGGCGCGCGCAGCGGTAAACTGCCGACCCTTTGTATTCCCGAACCCTGGAATCCGCTTTGAAGACTTTGATCGAAAAACTTCTGACTCAGGCCCTGGCCGCTCTGCCGGATGACTTGGTGCCGCCGGATGCGCGCGGCCTGAGCATCGAGGTCGAGAACACCCGCGATGCTCAGCACGGTGATTTCGCCTGCAATCTTGCCATGCGCCTCGCCAAAGCGACGCGCCAGAATCCGCGCAAGCTGGCCGAAGCTCTGGTGCGTTTGCTGCCGCCCAGTGCGGCGGTCGCCAAGGTCGATATCGCCGGCGCGGGCTTCATTAATTTCTTTCTATCGACGGATGCCTACCACGCTGAGATCGGCAGGATTTTGAAGGATGGCAAGCAGTATGGCCGCTCGCAAATGGGTGCCGGCAAGTCCGTGCAAGTGGAGTTCGTATCGGCCAACCCGACCGGCCCGCTGCACGTCGGCCACGGTCGTCATGCCGCTTTCGGCGCAACTGTCGCCAATATGCTGGAGGCGGTGGGCTATCGCGTCGAGCGCGAGTACTACATCAACGATGCGGGCCGGCAGATGGAAATTCTGGCGGTCAGCACCTGGCTGCGATATCTGGAACATTGCGGCGAGCGCTTTGCATTTCCCGCGAATGGTTACCGTGGCGACTACATCGCGGTGATCGGCGCCGAGCTGTTTGCCGCTGAGGGCTCGGGCTTGCGGCATGGCGCCGCCGAAATTTTTAAAGACTTGCCTCCGGATGAGCCGCAGGGAGGCGATAAGGACAGCTTTATCGACGCGCTCATCGTGCGCGCGCGCGGCCTGATCGGGGACGCGGCCTTTCGCCGCGTGCTGGATATGGCGCTCGCGGGAATTTTGGGCGACATCCGCGAGGACCTGAGGGAATTCGGCGTCAGCTTCGATTGCTGGTTCTCCGAGCGATCTTTGAATGACAACGGATCCGTGGACCGGGCGCTCGAGGCACTGACGAAGGCCGGACATGCCTACGTGAAGGACGGCGCCTTGTGGTTCAAGAGCACGGACTACGGCGACGAGAAAGACCGCGTGATGGTGCGCGACAACGGAGTCAAAACCTATTTCGCGTCGGACATCGCGTATGTCTTCAACAAGCTGGAGCGTGGGTTCGATCATTTGCTGTACATATGGGGCGCGGACCATCACGGCTACATCACGCGATTGCGCGCGGGTTTGACCGCGCTGGGCGGCCCGGCCGGCAGCTTCGAGGTCAGACTCGTGCAATTCGTCTCGTTGTTCCGCGGCGGCGAAAAGGCTCAAATGTCGACGCGGTCGGGCGAATTCGTGACTTTGCGCGACTTGCGCAAAGAGGTGGGAAACGATGCCGCCCGGTTGTTCTACGTCATGCGCAGCAACGATCAGCATCTGGATTTCGACTTGGAACTGGCCACCGCGCGATCGAACGACAATCCGGTGTACTACATTCAGTATGCACACGCGCGGGTTGCGAGCGTCATGCGGCAACTGCAGGAACGCGGCCTGGCTCACGATGCGGCGCACGGCATCTCGACCCTGAGCAAGCTGGTCGAACCTCAGGAGTTGCAGCTGATCAAGCGCGTGAGCGCCTTCCCGGAGATTGTCCTGCAATGCGCGGCGCAACGCGCACCGCATACGTTGGTGCACTACCTGCGGGATCTGGCGAACGATTTTCACACTAACTACAGCGCGCATCAGTTCATAGTGGAGGATGTAGGGTTGCGCGACGCGCGCCTGGATCTCGCGTTGGCAGCGCAATGGGTCATCCGCAACGGTCTCGATCTATTGGGCGTGTCCGCGCCCGAAACGATGTAAAGAAGAGCCATGGTCAAGGCTGCAGCACGCGACTATAAGAGCCGGCGAGGAAAAAGCTCCGGGTTCTCCGGCTGGATGGGCGTTGTGTGCGGACTGGCGGTGGGCCTCGGCGTGGCCGGCATCGTCTACATCAAGGACCATCGGCCCGATACGCCCGCCGCCCGAACCGGCAAGGTGGACAAAAAGAAATCCCACGGCAACGAGCCCCCCGATGCCGAAACCGGGGATGCCGGCACGGAAGAGCCGGCGAAGTCCTACTCCTTCTACGACATGCTGCCGAAATTCGAAGTGGTGGTGCCGGAGAAGGAAAAGGATGTCCGTCCGGACACCAAATCCGTCCCCGAAACACGCCGCGGCACGTATGTGTTGCAGGCCGGTTCTTACAAAAATTATGCCGATGCAGATCGCGTGCGCGCCCAACTGGCGCTGCAGGGAATCGAATCCAAGGTTCAGAAAGTGTCGGTGGACAACGATACCTGGCACCGGATCCGCATAGGACCGATTTCCAAGCTGGATGAATTGAATCGCTTGCGGCAAATCCTGCGCAAGGCGGACGTCGATGTACTGGTCATCCGCGTCGGCGACTGAACCAGCCGGCCTCCGCCCGCCTCGTTAGCCGCTCAATCCTCGCCTAATTGACGAAAATCGACGCCTAATGCCCGCAATTTGCGGTACAAATGCGTGCGTTCCATACCCACCCGCTTCGCCAGCTGGCCCACTTTGCCGTTGCACAGCAAGAGCTGTTGCTGCAGGTATGCCCGTTCGAATTGTTCGCGCGCCTCACGCAGCGGCAGCGCGAGCAAATCTTGTTTCACCAGCGGCTCGTCGACCGACCGCTTCACCGCCAGCTCGCGTTCGATTTCCTCGAGCCGAATCTCCTCTCCCACGCCCAAGACCAGCACGCGCTGCACCAGATTCTTGAGCTCCCCGACGTTGCCCGGCCAAGGATAGTTTCGTAGCCGGTTCTGCGCCGCGACGCTGAAGCGGCGCAGCGGCAAATGCTGATCGTCGACCAGCCTGTCCACGTAGTAGCGCAACAAATCCGGAACATCCTCGGAGTATTCGCGCAACGGAGGCACCCGCAAAGTGATTACGTTCAGGTGCGCCACCAGATCGCGGCGAAACGGTTCCGGAGAGGCACGCATTTCGAAGCCGTCCTGCGCAGAGCTGATCCAGCGCACATTGAGCGGCAATCGTTGACGGCCGCCCGCTCGCGTGTAGCCGCTTTGCTCGATGGCACCCGCCAACGCGCGCTGTGCCTCGCTGTTCAAGTCCTCCAATCCGTTGATGTACAGCGTTCCGCCGGCGGCCTGATCGAGCGCACCTGGCTCCACGCGGCCGTCCCGTTCGCTGCCGAATAGAACCGCGATCGGATCCGCGCCCAAGCTTGCCGCGACCACCATAAAAAACGGCTTCGACGCACGTGCGCTCAGCGAGTGCAGATAGCGGGCGTAGGCCTCGCGGCCGGATCCCAATTCGCCTAGCAACAGCACCGGGGACGAACTGGAGGCGGCGTGCTGCACTTGGTCGCGCAGCGCTTGGGTCACCTTGCTCTTGCCGATGGGTACGGAGAGCGTCGGTCCATGTGAGCGCGCGGACAGCCGCTTGCGGCGCCCGGCGTCGAGGGCGCGCTCCACGGTTCGCAGCAATTTGGTCAGGGACAATGGCTTCTCGACGAAGTCGAATGCACCCAAGCGAGTGGCCTCAACGGCAGTCTCGACAGTTCCATGACCCGACATCATCACGACGGGGCAGTCGTAGCCGTCGGTCACGGACCACTCACGCAGCAAGGTGATGCCGTCCGTATCCGGCATCCAGATATCCAGCAGCACCAGATCGGGAACCTGGGTCGCGCGCGACGAGCGTGCCTGGGTCGCGTCGGCTGCGACATCGACGTCATAGCCTTCCTCGGACAGAATCTCCTTGAGCAAGCCGCGGATGTCCGCCTCGTCGTCCACCACCAGTATTCTCGAAGCGGTCATACGCGTTCTCTCCTGTGTTCGCCCTTGCGCGGCTCGCGCACGCCCATCGAGCGTGCGCCGTCACCCAACGGCAATAGAATTCGCACGCGGGCGCCGCCGCTGCGTTGATTATCCGCCTCAATGCGCCCGCCGTGTTCTTCGACGATTTTCTTCACTATCGCGAGCCCCAAGCCCGTGCCCTTGGGTTTGCTTGTGACATAGGGGTCGAACACGGTTCCGATCAGGTCGCGCTGAAACCCCGGCCCATTGTCGCTGACTTGGATGGCCACCGTTGCCGGCTGCTTGATTCCTTCCTCAGCCACATGAGTCTCGATTTCGATGCTGGCTCCCGGCCGGCCCTCCAGAGCCTCGAGCGAATTGGTGACCAGATTGTTGAGAATCTGACGGATTCGGATCCGGTCCGCAGAAATGGCCGGCAGGTGCGGGTCAAGCACGAGCTTGAGGTCCGCGCTCGAATCCTGGACGCGGTACAGATCCACGACTTCCGTGATCAATTGATTCAAATCGAAGCGCGAGAAATGCATGTCGGGCGCGCGCGCATATTCGCTGAACGCGTTGACCATCTGCTTCATGGCATCGACTTGAGCGATGATGGTATGGGTCGCTCGCTCGAGGATCTGGGCATCTTGCTCATTCATGCTGCCCAGGAATTTGCGCCGCATGCGCTCCGCCGACAGCTGGATCGGCGTGAGGGGATTTTTGATCTCGTGCGCCAGACGACGCGCGACTTCGCCCCAGGCCGCATCGCGCTGCGCCTGCAACAAGGTGGTGATGTCGTCGAAGACCAGCACCACCCCGGGCGCGCCGCCCAAGTCATTGGGCAATGCGGTGCACGCGCACATCAACACACGTTTGCCGGCGTCCGAGAATAGTTCGACCTGTTCGCGCCAATCCAGATCCTCGGCACCGAGATGCGATTTGAGCGCCGTGAGAAACTGAGTGAACAGCGTCGTGTCGCTGATGGATTCGTCGAATCGCTTGCCGACGGCCGCCTCGAGATCAACCCCGAGAATGGCGCTGGCTGCCTGATTCGCGGTGCGCACGGTCAGATCCGCCTCGAGCGACACCACGCCGGTGGACAGGCGCGCCAGTATCACGGCGAGCCCCGCCCGCTCGGCTTCCACGGTTTGCTGGCTGCGCCGCGTCTCTTCGCGGGCACGGCCCAGGCGCTTGGTCATGTCGTTGAACGAGGTGACGAGAAATCCCAACTCGTCGCGCGAGGGCAGGGGCAACTTGGTGTCGTAATTTCCCTTGGCCACGGCGCGCGTGCCGAATATCAAATCCTGCACCGGCTGCACCAGACGCTGGGCCGCGAACAATGCCCCGTAGACGGCGGCAATGAGCGACATCAGCACGACGAAGCTCAGGATCAATACGAAGGTGGATTTGAGCGGCCGGCGCAATTGCACCAAATTCGCGTACTGAGTATAGGAACGCTGCACGGTGTCGGCGAGCTGGCTCAACTGCTGCGGCACGGGATACAAGGCAATCAGCACGCGCGGGCCGCTGCTGCCGTTGGCGTCGAGAGGTGCCGCCGCACGAATCACATAACCGCCCACCGAGTCCGTATCCAAGCTCACATAGGGTCGGCCGCGCCGCAATTGCAGCATCATCTCGTCGGTCGCCGGCACCGGCAGTGTATCCATCGGTCGGTCGGAACTGGTGGCGAGAATTTGCGCTTGCGCACCCACAATGGTGAACTCGAGCGCGGTGCTTTCACGGCGCTCGCGGTCCAACGTACCGATCAATTCGAGATCCGAACCGACGGATAAATTGTGGGCGACAAGCTGTGTGTGCTGGAGAAATTCCCGCACCCGCACTTCGAGCGCAGCATGCGAAAGCTCGCGCGTGTCCTTCAATCCCTGGCTTACTTCCAATTCGAACCAACTATCGATGCCGCGATTGATGAATTGCAATGAAAAATAATAGACGACCAGTATCGGCGCAACTGCCAGGGCGCTGAATATCGCCACCGTTTGGCCTTTGAGCCTGGACCCGGGGATGTGCCTGCGATAGTCGCGCACCAGGTGCGAGATCTTGGCGGCGAGCAGGGCGAACAGGGTGAGCAGACCTGCGATGTTGATCAGCAGGATCCACGGCAGCCATTTGTCGAACTCGGCTGAATTTTGCGCGGCTGATGCCAGTAGATACAAGGCAACCAACCACAACGCGACGCCGATGGAACCGAGCACCGTGGCGCCGTATTTGCGAATCACGGCTGCAGCGTCCAAGTGTACCAGTCGCTTTCCCGGTGCCAGTCATTGACCCAGAACATCACGACCCGCAGGCTGAACGGCACCGACCCGTAATCGATCTTTGCCCGCACGCTCGCCTCGTAGCGGCGGTCGGCGGTCAGCAGGGCTTTGTCCAACACAGGCAGGCCGCGCACTTCGGAGAGCCGGTCGAAGGCGGCATCGATGGTGCTAAGGGATTCTTGCTGGCCACTATTGTCGTTGCGCAATATATAGCGGGCGCTGACGGCGTTGTACTGCAAGTGATACCGCTGAGTCAGTTCGGCGACACGCGAATTCGGCAGCAGCTGGCGCACCCGCTCGATGTCGAGAGCGAGTTCCATCGTCAACGGCACGCCCTCGGCAAGCCCGCGCCGCACGGCGTCGCTGATGGGCAAGTCTAGATGCGCGTTCAGATGATAGACGCCATCCGTGATCTGCAGGTCGGCGGAGCGGACCTCGAATCGTCCCTCCAAGCCATCCGCCCGCAGCGGAGTCGTCCACAGCGTCGCTGCAATCGCCGCGCCCATCAGCCATGCGAACCAGACACGCCGCCACGGCTGCGGTTGCGGTTGCGGCCGGCGGCGGGCACTCTCTGGGTTTGATCGCGCGGCGTTCATTGTTTGGTCAGGGCAGCATAATAGAAGCCATCAGCACCCGCCTCTCCCGGAAAAATCTGCCGGCCATATTCGTCGGCCTCGCCGAAATTCGGCCAACCTTCCCAATGTTCCGCCGATAGGCTGGCGGCGCCCGGCGTATTGCTCAGAAAGGCGCCGACAAGATCGCGGTTTTCACTGCGAGTCACGGTACAGGTGGCATAAACCAGGCGCCCCCCCGAAGCCAGCATGGACCAAGCGGAATTCAGCAGGCGTGTCTGCAGCTGCGGCAATTTGTCGATATCCGACGGGGACTTACGCAGGCGAATATCGGGGTGACGGCGGATAATGCCGAGCGCCGAACAGGGCGCGTCGAGCAGTATTCGGTCGAATGGCACTCCGTCCCACCAGGCGCCCGGCGCGCCGGCGTCGCCGCTGATAACGTCGGCGCGCAGATCTCCTCGCTTCAAATTCTCCTGCACCCTGACGAGCCGCTGCGGGTCCACGTCGACCGCGACCACCCGGCTCAAATCCGGCTGCCGCTCGGCAATAAGGGCAGTTTTGCCGCCGGGCGCTGCGCAGGCATCGAGCACCCGCTGGCCGGCGGCAAGCCCCAGGGGAAAGGCGACACACTGGGCCCCCAAATCTTGGACGGAGACCAGTCCTTCTGCGAATCCCGGCAGGGCGCTCACGTCGCAAGGTGAATCCAGCGCGATGGCGTAAGGCACGCGCGCTTCCGCGCGCGCGCCGATTCTCGCCTCGCGCAATTTCTCGAGATATTCTTCCGTTGTGGCGCGCTGACTGTTGACGCGCAACCACATCGGCGCTTGAGCGTCGCCTGCGGCCAGCAGCTGAGTCCAGCGCACCGGCCAGTCGGCGCGAAATCGATCGGCGAGCCACACGGGCGAGGCGTGACGGGTTGCGGGATTGCGCGCAATGTCCGCATCCAAGGTCTTGCGCTCGCGCAGGTATCGGCGCAGCACCGCGTTGATCAACCCGGCGGCCCGCACCGCGTCGGTAGCCTTTGCGGTTTGTACGGCGGCATCGACCACAGCGTACTCCGGCGTGCGTTCATCCTCGAGCTCATACAGCGCGACCGACAACAAGGCGCGCACGAGGAAATCCAACGACCTTACCGGCGTGGAGAGCAGGGCGCCGAGGACGGCTTCGTGGCGATAATATCCACGCACCGCGCCGTAGCTCAGCGAGCGCACCGAGGGCGCCAGTTTGGGATTAGCTGCGACAAGAGCATCCTTGAGCGCCGCATCCAGGGTCACACCCTCACGTAAAATGCGCGCCACCGCGTATGCGGCCAAAGAGCGAGCGCTGGCGGCCGAGGTCGTCATGGCGGACCGAAGTGCGCGCCATCTAGGCGCTGTGCCTTGATGAATTCCCGCGCAGGCAGCGGCTTGCGGCCGGCGAGTTGCAGCCGAAGTATCCGCACCACCCCGTTGCCGCAGGCAACGTCGATGCCATCAGGCGTGGCCGCGAGCACCGTGCCCGGCGCGATACTCGACGGTGTCACCGAGCAGTCCTGCATTTGAGCATCCCAGACGCGCAGCTGGCCGCCGTCGAACCGCGTTTCTGCAATCGGCCACGGATTGAATGCGCGGACGCGGCGCCAAATTTCAACGGCATCCTGCCGCCAATCGATCCGCGCTTCGGCCTTGCTGATTTTCTCAGCGTATGTGATCCCTTCGGCAGGCTGCGGCACCTCGCGGCCGCGCCCGCGGCGCAACTCATCCAAAGATTCGACAATGAGATTTGCACCGAGCTCGGCCAGGCGATCATGCACGGTCCCGGCGGTGTCGCTGTCACCGATGTCCAGTTCCCTCAGCGCCAACTGAGGTCCGGTATCCAGACCCCTCTCCATTCGCATGATGGTGACACCGGTCTTTTTGTCTCCCGCCAGAACGGCACGCTGAATCGGCGCGGCCCCGCGCCATCGGGGCAGTAAGGAGGCATGGACATTGATGCAGCCGAGTCTCGGAATCTGCAGTGCGGCGGGCGGCAGAATCAGCCCGTAGGCAACAACCACCAAGGCGTCGAGATCCAGGCCGCGCAGAGTCTCCAGCACCTCCGGCGACTTGAAGCCGGCCGGTTGGTGAACGGTGATTCCGTGTTCGATTGCGTAAACCTTGACGGGACTCGCATGCAAGGGCTGGCCGCGGCCGGCCGGGCGGTCCGGCTGAGTAAACACCGCTTCCACCTGATACACCTTCGCGAGCGCGCCGAGCGCCGGAACGGCGAATGCCGGTGTGCCGGCGAAACCCAGCCTTAGGGGAGGGAAATCCGTGCTCAAAGCTCAAAGAGCCGGAGTCGAGGATCTGCGCATGGGCGCGCCGGGCGCCGCCGCGCCCAGTGGCAGCACGCGAAGTTCGCTCCCGGTGGATCGCTGCTTACGCTCTTTTTCCAGCCGCCGGCGAATGAGCTGGCGCTTGAGTTCGGAAAGGTAATCGACGAAGAGCTTGCCCTCAAGATGATCCATCTCATGTTGGATGCACACGGCCAGCAGCCCTTCAGCGTCCAATTCGAAGGACTCGCCCTTGCAGTCGAGCGCGCGCACACGAATATGGGTCGCGCGCGACAATTTATCGTATATGCCGGGCAACGACAGGCATCCCTCCTCGCCGGGCCCCGAGCCCTCGAGTTTCAACAGCTCCGGATTGATCAAAATCAAAGGCTGATCCCGCCGCTCACTTATATCTAGTACGATCAATCGCTTATGCACGTCGATCTGGGTAGCGGCCAAGCCGACACCCTTGGCCGCGTACATTGTTTCGAGCATATTGTTCGCAAAATGACGCAACGCATCATCAAACACGGTCACTGCGGTGGCCTTCTTCCGCAGCCTCGGATCGGGATACTCCAAAATTACGAGCTTTGTCATGGGAGTTATGAGAGCAATATCGTGTTTTTGGCTGAAGAATGTTGCTAAAGTTCCGCCGCTGCTTAACTTAATGCCAGTCATGACGGCGCGCTTTAGCGCTGGCAAACGGCAAAAACGGGCGATACGTCCCAGTCTTTGGCAGCAGTCCGGCAGTATACCAGTCGGTCAGCGACCATAAGCTGTGGCAAGGGAGCGAAACGAATGCAAGGTCATCAAATTATTGCCCTCACCGTAACCCTGGCGGTCCTCGCCGGATGCCAGACGGAGCGGCCGGTATCGGCACCCGTGGCGGTGGTGGTACCGGAAAGCAATGCGCAAGGCACCGTGGTGGGCGACGATCGCACGGCGATGGAGGCAGCGGTCGATGCGGGCCCATCCGCCGCCGCGCCCCTTCCCGACGCGCAACAGACCGGGTTGGCACTCAACCCCAATGCACCCGACAGTTACGTCGTGAAGAAGGGCGATACCCTGTGGGCCATCTCCAAGGTCTTTCTGCGCGACCCCTGGTTTTGGCCGGAGATTTGGCAGGTAAATCCCCAGATCCAGAACCCGCATTTAATTTACCCAGGCGACACCCTACGGCTGGTGTATATCGACGGACGACCGACCATCATGCTGCAACGCGGCGACGCCGCACGGGTAGTGCCGCGCGTTCGCAGCCAGCCCTTCGAGGCAGCCATCACCACCATCCCATATGAAACGGTCGCGGCCTTCATGTCGAAGCCCACCGTGCTCAGTAAGGAACAGATCAAGGGCGCGCCGTATGTGCTTGCCACGCGCGACCTGCACGTGGCCATGGCGGACGGCGATACCGTATACGCGCGAGGCTTCAACAGTCCCGCTGAACTCGGCACTCATTTCAACATTGTGCATATCGGGGATGCGTTGCGCGACCCGGACGACAATCGCGTCGTCGGCTACGACGGCATCTTTACGGGCGCCGGTCGCGTCACTCGAGGCGGCGATCCGACCACTCTCATCATGACCGAGTCGGCCCGCGAAACCGTACCGGGAGACAAGCTATTTGCCGGTGGCGTCGATGTGCCGCTCGATTTCATTCCCAGCCCGCCCAAGGTGAAGACCAATGGCCGCATCATCGCCGTATCCGACGGCGTCAGCATCATCGGTCAATACGAGGTGGTGGTGATCAATCGAGGCGCGATCGACGGACTCGCTCCGGGCAACGTGTTGGCGGTTTATCAAGCCGGCGACCTCATTGCCGACACCGCGAACAAGGGTTTTCTGAACACCATGACACGCCTGGGCTCTTCCAAGGTCAGGCTGCCGGACGAACGCACAGGTACTTTTATGGTCTTCAAGACCTTCGACCACTTGAGCTACGGCCTGATCATGGAAGCGACCAACGTCATTCGCGTCTTGGATCGGGTCGAAAATCCATAACGTCTCGCGTCTCTGCAGCCGGCGCGCCCAATGCCGCCGGCTGCAAATCTGCACGTAGACGCTGAGTTCTCACGCGGCATAGCCGCGTTGCAAATCCGATAATCCTCGGGATGCCACCGAGCGAAGAATCCTCTGCCTGGGTTACGCTCACCCGCACGCCAGGTCTCAATAGCTGCACCTTATCAAGAGCGTTCACCTTCTTGCGGCACGCGCAAGAAATCACGGCGGCGTCGGACACACAGCGCGAACGAGCAGGCCTGCCCGCGGCCGCGCGCGAATTTTTATCGAGCGCCGGGGCGAAACTCAAGCCTGCTGAACGGGCCTGGTTGGAGAGTCCGCGCCATCACCTCGTGCCGTTCACGGATAGTCGCTATCCCCACCTATTGCGCACGGCGGGGCGACATCCCATTGCCCTGTATGTCGTCGGCAACGTCGATGTCCTGAACGACCCTCAACTCGCCATCGTCGGCAGCCGCAATCCTACCTTGCAAGGCCGAGACACGGCGCACGATCTCGCCGAGTATCTCGCCGCGCGCGGCCTGGTGATCACCAGCGGGCTCGCCTTGGGGGTGGACAGTGCGGCTCACCGGGGCGCACTCATGGCGCAGGGACTGACCATCGCCGTGCTGGGGTCGGGGGCCGACATCATCTACCCGGCGATCAATCACCCCTTGGGCGAAGCCATCGGGCAGCGCGGCGCGCTGGTCAGTGCATTCCCGTTGGGAACTCCTCCGCGGCGCGAAAACTTTCCACGCCGAAACGGCATTATTGCCGCCTTGAGCCTGGGAACGTTGGTTGTCGAAGCCGCGCGTCGAAGCGGCTCTCTGATTACCGCCCGCCTGGCGGGAGATTTGGGGCGGGAACTGTTCGCCGTGCCCGGATCCATTCACAGCCCCTTGAGCCGCGGCTGCCACGAGCTGATCCGGCAGGGCGCAAAACTGACCGAAACCGCACATGACATATTGAACGAACTGGACTTTTCGGCATTTTTCGCCGGTGCCCGGCCGGCCGATACGGGCGCCTGCGCGGACCCTTCCACGACCGGCGGCTTCGCATCGGGCATGGACAAGGATCATAAAATCTTGTTAGATGCGCTCGGCTTTGATCCTGCGGACTTCGATGTATTGGTCGTTCGCACCGGATTCAAACCAGAAGCCGTGTCCTCGATGATGCTGATCCTCGAGCTCGAAGGTCACGTTCAAGGCCGCCCCTGGGGGGGCCGCTACTCCCGAGTCGCTAGGAGCCGGAGGTTGAAAGATAACGTTCTCGATCTACTCATTTATCTCTTCGAGAATTACATGAGCGCCGATGACGAACCGCGGCCGAAGCGCGGCACTTTGAAGCTCGAGCTGGATAAGGCGGGCTTTGCGGAACCGGACATCGAACGTGCATTGGAGTGGCTGGACGGGTTATCCGGAGAGCAGCTCGGCAAGGTCGCCGAAGCCACTGCCCGGGCCGTGCGGGTTTTCAACGGCCAGGAGTTGCTACGTCTGGATACGGACGTGCGGGGCTACCTGATGTATTTGGAAAACGTGCGAATTCTATCCGGCACCCAGCGCGAACTGGTCATCGACCGGTTGATGGCGCTCGAAGCGGATGAAATC
>JANYJY010000056.1 GCA_025358295.1 Gammaproteobacteria bacterium | reverse complement strand
CATCGCCTTTACACGGCGAGGGTCGGGGGTTCGATCCCCTCAGCACCCACCAACAGCGGAGTGGTAGTTCAGCTGGTTAGAATACCGGCCTGTCACGCCGGGGGTCGCGGGTTCGAGTCCCGTCCACTCCGCCATTTCCTTAAGCTGCGCGAGCCATTTGGCCGCGCCAAAGGGTATGAACTAGGGTGGGATAATGCTGCAAACGATACATGACAAGTTGAAGGGTTGGTTGGCCGGTGTGGTGCTTGGCATCATCGGCTTGGTGTTCGTTTTCTGGGGTATCAACTGGACCCTGACGCCGCCGACCTACGCCGCCAAGGTGAACGGCAGCGAGGTGTCGTCCACCGAGGTGCGCCAGTCCTACCAGCAGCAGCTCGCGCAATTGGACCGGCAGAACAACGGTTCGATCAGTGAGGCGCAGCGCAACGACCTGAAGAAGCGCGTGCTCGACGATTTCGTCAACACCGAAGCACTGGTCACTCGCGCCGATGAACTTGGCTACCGGGTCAGCGATCAGGAATTGCTGAAGGCCATGTCGCAGGTCCCCCTCTTTCAAGTCGATGGCAAGTTCGATTACGCGCATGCTGTGGCGGTGTTGCGCTCGCAAGGTCGCTCCATCCCTGAGATCGAGGCGCTGTTCAAGCGCGATGTAAAGCTGCGCCAGCTCGATGCGGCGCTGACAGCGTCGAGCTTTGCAACGGCGACCGAGATGAGGCAATTCCGCGCGCTCTCGCGCCAGCAGCGCGAACTCGCCTGGTTGACACTCTCCGCGGAGAAGTACGCCGGCGGCGCAACTCCCGACGATGCGGCCCTCAAGACGTATTACGACGCGCACAAATCCGAGTACATGACACCGGAGTCCGTGGATCTGCGCTATGTTGAAATCAGCCTGGCGCAGCTCGCAGCCAAGGTCACTGTCGACGATGCGCAGCTCAAAGCCTTTTACGATGAACAGAAGGCCAAGACGCCCGACCGCTTCATCCAGCCTGAACAGCGACGCGTAAGCCATATTCTATTGCCGGTGACCGATCCGAAGGGCGACGCGGCGGTCAAGGCCAAGGCCGAGGGCATTCTCAAGCGCGCGCAAGGCGGGGAAGACTTCGCGAAGCTGGCCAAGGAGTTCTCGCAGGACCCGGGCTCCGCGGCGCAAGGCGGCGATCTGGGCTGGTCCGAGCGCAAGGTATGGGTGGTGCCGTTCGCCGATGCGGCGTACAGCATGAAAGTCGATGAAATCCGCGGACCTGTGAAAACGCAGTTCGGATATCACATTCTCAAACTCGCCGGAATCCAGCCGGTCTCGGTAAAGACGTTCGAGCAGAGCAAGGCGGATTTGGAAACCGAATATCGCCGCAATGAAGCCGAAAAGTTATTCAACAACGCGCAGGATCAACTCGCCGACGCCGCTTTGCAGAACACCACCGACATCGACGTGGTGGCCCGCAAGGCCGGCTTGACGGTGGTCGAAGTGCCGGCATTCACGCGCACCGACGGCGGCGGCGCCTTGGGCAAGGTGCCCGCAGTCATCGAGGCTGCTTTCAGTCAGGACGTGCTCGACGGCCGTCTCAGTGCCATGGTCGAGGTTGAAAAGGGCCGCGGCGTCGTGCTGCGCGCCATGGATCACAAGCTGCCGCAACAGAAGCCGCTGGACGCCGTGCGTCCGGAACTGGTGGCGGCATGGAAGAAGCAGCGGGGAGTGGAGCTGGCCGCGGCCGCGGCGGCAGATGCGGTCAAGCGCTTGATTGCGGGTGAGTCGTGGGATGCGGTCGCCAAGGGCCTGAACGTCGCGGTGCAGCCGCCGAAGTTCATCTCGCGGGCCGACCAGGAAGTGCCGTTGGAAGTTCGCAGCAGCGTGTTCGGTGAACCCAAGCCCCAGGGCAAGCCGCTTTATTCGGATGCGCGTCTCAACAACGGTGACGCCGCCGTGATCGCCTTGAGCGCCGTGCGTGAAGAGCCGAGCGATCCGAAACAGCCGGATTTGGACTCGCGCCAACAATTGGCGGCGCAAATCGCCTCGAACGAGGCGCTGAGCTACGCGGCCGGCGCGCGTGCCGACGCCAAAGTGACCTTGAATCCCCAGGCCATAGAGTAGTTGAGCGAGCTACTGCACCATTTTTCTGACTGGTACTTGGCCACCTTAAGCCAGGGTGGCTATTGGTTGATTGCGGGGTTGATGGCGCTGGAGAGTACCCTCGTGCCCATCCCGAGCGAAGTGATCATTCCGCCGGCGGCGTATCTCGCCCATACCCAGGGGCAGTTCTCCCTCGTGGGCGTGGTTCTGGCCGGCACCTTCGGTTCCTGGGTGGGAGCATCTCTCATGTACTGGGCCGCGCGTCTCTTGGGATATCCCGTGATCGTGCGCTTTGGGCGCTACGTGGGTCTGGGGCAGGCCAAGCTCGAGCTGGCGGAGCGCTGGTGCGCCCATTACGGACCGCCCGGCGTCTTCTTCTCACGGCTGCTGCCCGTCATCCGCCACCTGATCGGAATCCCCACCGGCATCCTGCGCATGGATTTTCGCTGGTATGCCCTGGCGACGCTATTGGGGTCGCTGCTCTGGTGTTCGGTGCTCGCATGGCTGGGTAAGGCCGTGGGGCAGCATCCTGAGCTCCTGACAGGCTCGCTGCACCGCTTCGCGGGTCTGGTGCTGGCGGTGGCCGCGGTCTTGGGCGCCGTGTACTACGTGTTCGTGCAGCGGATTGCCAAACGCCAGTAGACATCGGAACCGACCCATGTAGAATACCCGTGTCTATTACAGGGGTAGATCCATGCGAAAACCGCTGTTCGACGCCAAATCCGGCAAACAAACCGTCAGTATCACCTTGACTGCCGATCTCTACTCAAGGGCCAAGAGCATCGGTATCAATACGTCCAAAGTGGCCGAAGCGGCGCTGGCGCAGGAGTATGCGCGACGTGTCGCAGAGGCGCAGAAAGCCGAACTTCGCCAGGACTTGGCCGCGGTGGACGCCTACGCTGAGCAGCACGGCACTTTTGCAGACCTCGTGCGTCAACAGTACGAGCGAGACGATGGCGCAGTTTGACGTCTTCGTGAATCCCATCCGCGGCGCTCGCCGTGCCTATCCCTATGTAGTGATACTGCAGTCAGATTTTGCGAGCGAGGCGCGCGACCCGATCGTCGCACCGCTCGTGCCTCGCACAGTGTTGGGGACGGTTGCGGGACGCTTGGCGCCGATCGTCATGGTGGAGGGATCGGAGCATGCGGTGCTGGTGCCGGCATTGACGGGCCTGCGCTCGCGAGATCTGTTAAAGCGATGCGCCTCCATCGCCTCCTCTCGCAACGAGGTACTGGCGGCGATCGACCACCTGTTTTTCGGTGCGTAACAGGCCTCAGTTTCCAACTTGTCAAGTTGACAAATACGGCTGGTGACGGCAGACTTGGCAGCGGAGGTTTACCGTGAAAATAATGACGGTCGGTGAATTCAAAAGCCGCTTCTCTGAGGCGTTGGATGCCGTGCGTGAGGGTGAGACGATAGTCGTGTCGTATGGCCGCAATCACCGCAAAGTCGCGGCCATGGTTCCTTATTCGCAGCTGAACCCGCCCCAAAAGCGACCGCTTGGTCTGCTCAAATCAACGGTCACAGTGAAGATCGGACGGGATTTCGCCATGACCGACGATGAGTTTTTCAAGGCGTGATCGCACTGTTGGATACGCATAGTTTTCTTTGGGCCGTGGTAGCGCCGGAAAAGCTGTCCGCTAAAATGCGCGGCGTCATTGCCGACCCCGGAAACGAGATCCATGTCAGTACGATCAGTTTTTGGGAGATTGCGCTTAAATATTCGCTTGGCAAGCTTGAGATTGCCGGCTGCGTGCCGGATGATTTGGTTGGCATTGGCCGCCAAATGGGCCTGACGATTTCCGCGCCATCGGCCGAAGAATCCGCCGGATCCCATCGGTTGCCAAAGATCGCACATAAAGACCCGTTCGATCGGATGGTGATCTGGCAATGCCTACAGCGTCGATGGACGCTCATCACGCGTGACCGTGATCTAGAGGGTTATATAACCCACGGGCTGCTCACTGCCTGGTAGTCAAAATCTCGAACGATTAGGTCTTCGTCTGCCCAGGCGCAGGCGCCGCCAGCGGGGCTGCGATCGGGAACCGCGAGAAAATCGCCGCCGTTCCGGCGCCGATCTTCGCTTCCGCATTTGGGCCGGTCAGATCGCCCACACTCTGGGTGACCGAGGCGTGCCAGATGGGGGTACGCGACTTCGCGTCGAATAAGTCCACGGCAATGCGGGTTTCATCCTGCACCATGGGACCATCCCATCCCCAGCCGCCATACATTCCGCCACGGCGGCCCCAGCCATAACCCCAGCCCGCGCCGAAGCCGGCATAGTAATCGTTGAATACCTGGCGAGTGCCCATGGCATAGCCCACCACGCACTCGGCCGCGCCTTGGGGAGCGGGCTCAATGCCCCGGGCGGCCAGATTGGACGCAATCGCGACCCGCAAGCGCTCGGCATTCAAGGGATTGCCGTAGGCAGCAGGCTGCCCGGCATTGGCGACATGTTCATTGGCAAACGTGTAGGTGTGGCAGTTCGACACCGACATGTTCGGATTGGCGTCGGTAATCACAGGGAGCGAGGTGCAGGCGGCAAGGCTTAAGCCCAGGGCTCCGGTGGACACCGCAAGAAAAAAGGGGCGATTTAACATAATTAGAGTCCTCCGAACAGCCAGTTACCTGCGCAATGCATTTTACCCTAAACGCTGAATTCCGACTTCCGTTGACAGGAAACAGGGGGTTAGGCGCCGTCGCCGTCCGCCGGAAAGCTCATGCCCACGGTGTGGTAGCCGCCGTCCACGTACAGGATCTCACCGCTGACGCCCGCCGCGAGGTCGGAGCAGAGAAATGCCGCGGCATTGCCCACGTCTTCAATGGTCACATTGCGACGGATGGGCGCGGTGGCCGCCACATGAGAGAGCATCTTGCGCAGACCCGGAATGCCCGCGGCTGAGAGCGTCTTGATAGGGCCGGCGGAAATCGCGTTCACCCGTATGCTGTGGGAGCCCAAGTCGGCAGCGAGGAAGCGCACATTGGCTTCGAGGCTGGCCTTCGCCAGTCCCATGACGTTGTAGCCGGGAATGGAGCGCATGGAACCTAAGTAGCTCAACGAAACCATCGAGCCTGCGCGTCCCTGCATGCAGGGCACTGAGGCGCGGGCCAGCGCCGTAAAACTGTAGCTCGAGATGTCGTGGGCCACGCGAAATCCCTCGCGGGTGGTGGCATCGATGAAGCTGCCGGTGAGCGCCTCGCGCGGTGCGTAGGCCACGGCGTGCACCAGAATGTCGAACCCATCCCAGCGCGATTTCAGATGTGCAAAGCCGTTCGCTATCTCCTCATCGGACGCGACATCCATGACAAAGGTGAGGTCCGAGCCCAATTGCTTGGCGAGCGGCACGACGCGATCCGTCATGCGCTCGATATGCGAGAACGCCAATTCGGCGCCCTGGGCGTGCATGGCCTGAGCGACGCCCCAGGCAATGGAACGGTCGGTGGCCAGCCCGACGATGAGCGCGCGTTTTCCCTGCAAAAATCCCATGCTGCTTACCCTTGTTGTCGGTTTGAATCGACGTACATGACCAGGTGCCGACCGGCTCTGATTTGATGGTGTTGGTTCAAGCCATTCCAGCTCTTCAGTTGCGCAACCGAGACTTGGAACTGGCGCGAGATGCTGTAGACCGTGTCGCCGCGGCGCACGGTATAGGTGACGCGTCGGCCGGAGACCTGGCCCTCGTCGCGATAACGACGCGCACTCGCCTTGATGACCAGGCGCTGACCTTTCACCAGCGAATCGCTGGTCCCGATGTTGTTGAGCCGCGCGAGAGTGCTCACCGGTATCCCGTGACGGCGCGCGATGCTGCTCAGGGTTTCGCCGGCGTGCACGCGATAGACGATCTGACGTTGTTTGCGCCCACCCAGATCGGATTGCGGCCGGTCCACGCGCGAGGCGGCGAGCAATACCTTGTCGGGCATCTCGCCGCTGATCTCGGGAATCTTGAGGGACTCGCCGACCGTTACCTTGCCACCTTTCACATCGTTGATCTTGGAGATGACCGTGGCCGTGGTGCCGTATTTCTTGGCGATCGACGCCAGGGTATCGCGCCGGCCGACTTCGTAATTCGTGTAGCGCACGCGCTCATTGGGCGACAGACTCTTGAGAGAGGTCTCGAAGCCGTCGGCGTTGTCGATCGGCACCAACATGCGATGCAGGCCATCCGGGTCGGTGGCCCAGCGGTTGTAGCCCGGATTCAAGGCAACCAGTTCATCGTAGCTGGTGCCCGCCAGCTGAGCGGCGATTTTAAGGTCCATCTGCGAGCTGGTGTCGATGACGGCGAAGTAGGGTTCGTTCGGAATCACTGCGAATTCCAAGCCGTAGCGCTCCGGTTCAGCCATCAGGCGCTTCAGCGCGAGCAGCTTCGGCACGTAGGCGCGGGTTTCGGCCGGCAGTTTCAGATGCCAAAAATCCGTGGGCTTGCCATGGGCGCGGTTGTAATCCAGTTCGCGCTGCACGGTATTTTCGCCGACATTGTATGCGGCAATGGCGAGCAGCCAGTCGCCGTCGAATTGATCGTGCAAGGCCTGAAGATAATCGAGCGCGGCGCGGGTGGATTCGATCACATCGCGCCGCCCGTCGTACCACCAGTTCTGCCGCAGGCCGAAACGCACGCCCGTGCCGGGAATGAACTGCCACAGTCCCGCGGCGCGGCTCGACGAATAGGCGAAGGGCTCGTAGGCGCTTTCTACCACCGGCAGCAGCGCAAACTCCAGCGGCATGCCGCGCGCCTCCACCTCGGTGACGACGTGGTACATGTAGCGCTGGCCGCGCTGGAATACGCGCTCGAGATATTCCGGATTGTGTTCGAGCCAGTTCAATTGGGTGTCGATGGCGGGTTCTTGCACTTCATCGAGCGCAAAGCCAGCGCGCATGCGGTCGAACAGGTCGTCGTAGTCCTCGCCATTGTGATGCTGCCATTCGCTCGGCATGGCCAGCGAGGGCGTGGCGGCCGTGCCCGCGGCATCGGCCGGTGCGACGGGCGTCGCCGCAGCGGCGGCGGCCGGGGGGACGACGATGCGATCGTGTTCAGGCGCCTTGGCCGGCTGATGCGTGCAGGCGGCAAGGACGAGCAAGGCCCCGGCGAATGCAGAATGTCGAGTGAGGATGGGCATACTTTAAAAGTCCGTTAGCGGAACTGATCCTTCCAGGCGCGAAGTACACCGAAAACCTCGGCCGCTCCAGGCAGCGCCTTGCCGGCATGAAGTTCGGCGGCTGCTACCACGTGGGGATCATCGCAACGCAAAAAAGGATTGACGCGAATCTCCAGGCTTAAGGTTGAGGGCAGCGAGGGATGGCCGGCGGCTCGCAGCTGCTCCACTCTGTCCTGGTACTCCAGGGCGGCCGAATTGGCCGGCTCCACGGTCAGGGCAAAGCGCAGATTGGCCGCCGTGTACTCGTGGCCGCAGAACATGCGGGTGTCCGGCGGTAAATTCTTAAGCTTGGTCAAGGATGCATTCATCTGTGTCGGCGTACCTTCGAACATGCGACCGCAGCCCGCGCTGAACAGCGTGTCTCCGGAAAACAGCGAACCATGCCCCCAGAAGGCGATGTGGCTCAAGGTATGCCCGGGAACTTGCAAAGTCTCGAAGGAAAGTCCCAAGTCCGGCAATTCGCAGCGCTCGCCCTCGCGAACGGTGTGTGTGCGCTGCGCAATTCGGGTATCGTCCGGCCCGAACACGGGCACATCCCAATGGCGCAGCAGTTCCGGGACGCCGCCGATATGATCGGGATGATGGTGGGTCAATAAAATGGCGGCTAAGCTGGCGCCGGAGCGTTGCAATTCGGCGACGACGGGTGCCGCGTCGCCCGGATCTACCGCCGCCACCCGGCCATCCGCCCGCAGTGAGTCGATGAGCCAGATGTAGTTATCGGAGAATGCGCGCACCGGGCGCACGTTGAGCGGAGTATGAATTGACATTTTGCGGCGTATTTAACCTGTAACATCCGAACTTCGCTAGTGTTTTTATGAAGGAGCCTGGGTTGGAATCATCCGGCGATACGCCCGCAACAGACTGGTTTGAAGGGCCGCTGGGAGCGCGGGTGCTGCGCGAAGAGGCCGCACTGGCGCCGCTCGCGCTCGATGATGTATTCGGTTTCGAACTGTTGCAGGTGGGAGCCTGGGGACCCGCGCGCCATTTGCTCGATGGTGCACGCACTCAACACCGGACCTTCGTCGCGCCAACCATGAGCACGGGAGTGACCCTGTGCGCGTCACTCGATTCGCTGCCCCTGCGTTCCGATTCCATCGACGCCATTTTCCTGCCGCACACGCTCGAACTGGTGGAGGATCCCTACGCGGTGCTGCGCGAGGCGGCGCGCGTGTTGTGCGCGGAGGGCTGCCTGATGATTTGCGGCTTCAACCCCTGGAGCGGGTGGGGCGTGCGTCGCGCGTTCGCCGAGTCTGTCGGTCGCCCCGTGTTTCCGCCGCAGACCCAACGCATGTTATCCGAGCGGCGGCTGCGCGATTGGGTGGCCTTGCTGGGATTCGATGTCGATAACGTCTACGGCTATCTGGGCCTATTGCCCAGCAAGGGCCGGTTACCGCGGCCCAACGACGCGGCCCGGCTGCGCGCGCCGTGGATGGCTGGGGCCTACCTGCTAAAGGCGCGCAAGCGTGTGAAAACCCTGACCCTGGTGCGGCCGCGGCGGCGCGCCCGCCAGCGCGTGTTGGTCGGTGCGGCGGAGCCCACCTCAAAAGTCGGCCCATGACGGTCGATATTTATACCGACGGTGCCTGTCGCGGCAATCCGGGGCCCGGCGGCTGGGCGGCCTTATTGGTCTTTGGGAATGAGCGCAAGGAAGTCTCGGGCGCCGATCCGGCGACCACCAATAACCGCATGGAGCTGATGGGCGCGATCGGCGGGCTGGGCGCGCTCAAGCGCCGCTGTTCCGTCAAGCTCTACACCGATTCGAAATACGTGCTTCAAGGCATCACCGAGTGGCTGCCGAATTGGAAGGCTCGCGGCTGGCGCACCGCGGCGCGCGCACCCGTCAAGAATCAGGACTTGTGGCAATTACTGGACGCCGCAGCGTCACAGCAGGACATCGAATGGCATTGGGTCAAGGGACATTCGGGACATGAAGGCAATGAATACGTCGATCAACTCGCCAACGTCGCCATCGACCGGCTGCTGGCCGCGCGGTAAACCTTAAAGATGC
>JANYJY010000014.1 GCA_025358295.1 Gammaproteobacteria bacterium | reverse complement strand
GGCCGCGGATGGACTCGGCAGGCCCTCGAAGTAGTGCTTATCCTGGGTGGCCGATCGAGAGTTGAATCGCGCCAGACGCAGCGCCGCGGCGGCGGCGTAGAAAAAGCACACCAGCCAACCGAGCCGCCGCCACAGGGGACCATATTCAGCAATGCGCGCCACACCCCATTGGTACGTGACGATGGCGGGCGCGACGCCGAAGGAGACCATGTCCGAGAGACTGTCGTACTCCTTGCCGAAGGAGCTCTCCGTACGTGTCCAGCGCGCCACGCGGCCATCCAGCCCATCGAATATCATGGCAATGAAGACCGCGGCTCCCGCGCGCTCGAACTTCAAGTCAATGGCCGCCACAATGGCATAGAAGCCGGCGAACAATGCCCCGGTCGTGAGCAGGTTCGGTAGCCAGTACACCCCCCGCGGCCGCTCTATCGAGTCTTCTTCGTCACTCATGAGCCGGCATAATACCAGGGGGGCTGATGTAAGATATGCGGCTATGCGCTTATCTCAATACCCAATTTCGACCCTTAAGGAACTGCCCGCCGACGCGGAAGTCGTGAGCCACCAGCTGATGCTGCGGACGGGGATGATACGCCGCCTCGCCGCCGGGCTGTATGTTTGGCTGCCCCTCGGCCTGCGCACGCTGCGCAAGGTGGAACGGATCGTTCGGGAGGAGATGGACCGCACCGGAGCGCTGGAATTGTCCATGCCCACCATCCAACCGGCCGAATTGTGGAAAGAATCGACCCGTTGGAACAAGTACGGACCGGAATTGCTGCGCTTCAAGGACCGCCACGACCGCGAGTTCTGCTACGGACCGACCCACGAAGAGGTCATTACCGACATCGCGCGGCGCGAATTGCAGCTACAAGCAGCTGCCGGTCAATTTCTATCAAATTCAATCTAAATTCCGCGATGAAATTCGTCCGCGTTTCGGCGTCATGCGCGCCCGCGAATTCCTGATGAAGGACGCCTATTCATTCCACGTGGACGAAGCGAGCCTCGCCCAAGGCTATCGCATCATGTTCGAGGCGTACTCGCGTATTTTTACCCGCATCGGCCTGAAATTCAGGGCGGTGCAGGCCGATGGCGGCAGCATCGGCGGCAGTACGACGCACGAATTCCACGTGCTCGCAGAGTCGGGGGAGGACGCCATCGCCTTTTCCAACGCGGACGATTACGCCGCCAATCTGGAAATGGCTGCCACCCTGGCCCCGGCCACGCCGCGCCCCGCGCCGGCGGAAGCGCTGGCCAAGATAGCCACTCCGAATGCACGCACCATCGCCGAACTGAGCGCGCAACTCAGCGTGGATGCGGCGCGATGCGTCAAAACGCTGTTGGTCGACGGCACCGACGGCGACGTGGTCGCTCTGGTGATTCGAGGCGATCATGAATTGAATGCCGTGAAATCCCAGAAAATGCCTGGGGTGGCCAGTCCGTTGCGGATGGCGAGCGCCGATCGGGTGCGCGGCGCCACGGGCACCGAGCCCGGATTTATAGGACCCATCGGATTCGCCGGCAAGATCTACGTCGACCACGCGGCCGCGAATTTGGCGGACTTCGTGTGCGGCGCGAACGAAAAGGACATGCATTTCCGCGGCGTGAATTGGGGCCGCGACCTCAAGGAGCTGCAATCCGTCGACCTTCGCAATGCGCAGCGCGGCGACCCGAGTCCGAGTGGCCGAGGAACCCTGGAAATCGCACGCGGCATCGAGGTCGGCCACATATTTCAGTTGGGGCAGCTCTACAGCGAGGCCATGCATGCCAACGTGCTCGATGAGCAGGGCAAGGCCGTAACGATGTTCATGGGCTGTTATGGAATCGGCGTCACGCGAATCGTTGCGGCGGCCATCGAACAGAATAACGACGCCAACGGCATTCTGTGGCCTGAGGCAATCGCCCCGTTCCAAGTCGTCCTGGTGCCGATCAATTACCAAAAGTCGGCCCGGGTTCAGGAACTTGCGGACTCTCTTTACCAACAGTTCAATGCGGTCGGAATCGACGTGCTACTCGACGATCGGGATGCTCGTCCCGGCGTGAAATTCGCCGATTCAGAACTCATGGGAATTCCGCATCGAATCGTCATTGGCGAGCGCGGACTCGCGGCTGGAAATCTGGAATATCGTCATCGCGGGGAGACTGAATCGACGGAAATCCCCGTCGCTGATCCAGTAGGCTATATTCGGCATAAGTTAAATAGCTAAGGACAGACTCATGCGGCGGCCATCATTGCGCGCTGCGACCGTGATAGCCGCCCTGGCATGGTGCTGCGCCCTGCCCGGCACGGTGTGCGCGGACCAACAGCGCGATCCGGAACTGAAGGCATTGCTGCAAAAAATAATCGGCAGAACGGATTGCTTCGCCGACAAATACGAGTCAGAGGTTTGGTACAAAACCATGGAGCCGCGACTCGCGCGTCTGGTACCGACTCACGAGGCGCGCGTCGAGATCCTGGATCATGTGTACTGCGAAGCCAAGCGCGATCCTACGCTGCAGCTGCCCCCGGACTTGGTGCTGGCATTGATCGAAGTGGAAAGCCGTTTTGATCGCTGGGCGGTATCTCCGGCAGGTGCCGTCGGCCTCATGCAGGTGATGCCGTTTTGGCCGCGTGAACTGGGCGTGCAAAACCAGCTGGTGCGAGTCGCACCGAATATTCGCATGGGCTGCGAGATTTTGCGCTACTACCTGCGGGTCGAGAATCGCAATTGGTCGCGGGCGCTGGCGCGCTACAACGGCAGCGTCGGGCGCAACACCTATCCGGCGCTGGTGATGCAGCGCTGGCAGAGGGCGTGGCGGTTCTAAAAGATTCGGCTTCTAAAGGGTTTTGAACCCTTCCGGAACGGGTTGCGCGTCATCGGGCGGCGTTTCACGAACCGCATCGACCCGGGCATCGACCGGACCGCGCTCCAACCACAACCGCAAGGCCGCGACGGCCGGCACGGCGCCGTGCGCGACGACCTCGACGGATCCATCGGGAAGATTGCGTGCAAACCCGCGAATCAACAGCTTCTTGGCCTCGAGCCGCGCGCTGTGCCGAAAATACACACCCTGTACTTTCCCGAAGACGAGAAATCGCCGCACGACGTGATCCAATGTGCGCCCGCCCCTTAATGCGGCAGAGTGACCGGAGTCTCAGGGTGTTGCGCATTGGCTGTGGCGAGGGCGGCCGCTGCATGACTCTTGGCTTCCTTGGCCGCCAAGCGCGCCCACGTATACTCCTGCGCCTGCAGGTGCGACTCCGCGCGCGCAATGGCGGCCTGAGCGGCGGAAAAATCCGCCGATGTCGTCGGGGTCGCGCCCGCGGCGCCGGCGGCGGCAATCGCCTGTCGGGCATCGCTCATTTCTTGCACGGGCGCGCCGGCACAACCGACGAGGTAGACGACACCGACAAATGCAACAAGGGAGCGCAACATAGTGTTCATGGACACTAGCAACAGCAGCCAGAGTCGTCAAACCAGCCGCCGTTATACAATACCTGGCGCGACGCAAGGAATTCGTTGCGCGGACGCAGCACGCGTGCGGATTTACCGTTGATTTCCCGGAAGACTACCGATGAACGAAATTCTGGTTTTGTATTATTCCCGCCAAGGCAGCACGGCGGCCCTGGCCCGGCAAGTCAGCCGCGGCGTAGATTCCGTCCCCGGCATGCAGGCGCGACTGCGCACGGTAGCGCCGGTGGCCGCCACCACCGAACGGTTGGATCCGGCAGTGCCCGAAGCAGGAGCTCCGTACGCCACGCACGAAGATTTGCTGCAGTGTTGCGGCCTACTCTTGGGGAGCCCGACAAGATTCGGCAATATGGCGGCGCCGATGAAGTTCTTCTTGGACGGCACGAGTGCGTTATGGCTGTCCGGCGCCCTCGCCGGCAAACCGGCCGGCGTATTCACTTCCACACAGACCCTGCATGGCGGCCAGGAGACCACATTGCTATCGATGATGATTCCTCTGCTTCATCACGGCATGTACCTGGTCGGCTTGCCGTATAGCGAGCGTGGCCTGACCGACACTCTCAGCGGCGGCACGCCCTATGGGGCGAGTCACGTGGCCCAGATCAGCGGTCACGGCGAACTGGCCGAAACAGAACGTGATTTGGCGCGCGCCCTGGGCCGACGAGTGGCCATGCTCGCGGATCGCCTACAGAGCCGCGCATGAGCGTGACATCAAACGCGCGCGCGCTGACAGTGTGGCTGTGGGTCGCGGTGGTTCTCAGCCTGCTTGCATGGATACGGGTTGGATATCCGTGGCCGGTCTGCGTTCTCGCCACTCTGCCCCTGCTGGCGCCCTTGAATGGTTTATTGCGCGCCCGCCGTCACACCTATGCGTGGGCGACTTTGTTCGCCATCCCCTATCTCGCGTTTGCCCTGACGGAATTGCTGGCAAATCCCGCCGCCCGCTGGGTGGCGGCGCTGAGTCTGCTGCTGGTATTCGCATGGTTCTGCACTATGATTTTATTCTTGCGTGTTTCTCGAGCGCGTCACGAATGAAAGGAATAGTGAGGCGGCGCTGAGCTTCCAAGGAAGCTTCATCGAGGTGATCGAGAATCTCGAACAGGGATCGCAGATCGCGTGGCATGCGCTTCAACAGATATTCGGATGTCTCGTACGGTAGTTGCAATCCGCGCTGTGCCGCGCGCAGCCGCAATGCTTCGATGCGTCCGTCATCGTCCAATTCGTGCAATTGATAGACGGTGCAAGCGGCGGCTCGCGACCTCCAGTCATCGAGACGCCAATTGCGCTGACGCGGCGGCGAGGCAGCGGCAAAAATCAATCGGGTGCGCAATTCCGCTGCCGCGTTGTAGAGGCGGAACAGCGCCTTCTCCCAGGCCAGATCACCCGCCACGGCGTCGACATCGTCGATGCACAGCACGCGAGTAGTCTCGAATCCCGCCAACGCCTCGGGCGGCAATGCGAACGATTGCGCCAACGGAAAATAAGCCGCAGCCTCACCCGCTGCCGCGCATACCGATTGCAGTAAATGCGTCTTGCCGGTTCCGGTCGGCCCCCACAGCCACAGGGGCGCCACGCTGAAGGTGCGTAACGCCGCAACCACTTCGCCATTCATCCCCGGCCAAAAACTGTCGAATATGGCGTCTGCGCGCAACCGGACGCCGAGCGCAAGCTGCTTCACGAGCGCCGCTCGCCGGCGCGCGCCGCCGCACGCGGCTTTGCCAGTCCCAATGCGCGCCGGCCGTAGATCAGCATGTAGTCGAGGCTGCTAATGACCACCGTCACAAACACCAGGGAGCCCAGCACCATCACCACCCACGACGGCGGCGCGGCGACCCCCTGTCTACAGACGACTGCCAATATGAATGCCGCCTGGCAGAATGTGTTGAACTTGCTGACGATTGACGGCCGCACGCTGAGCGGCCCGAAGCAGTACCGGAAAAGCAGTGCGCCAAGCACGATAATGGCGTCGCGCGCAACTGCCGCGGCCATCAACCAGAGCGGCACGAGTTGCAGAAAAGCCAGTGTGATGAACACGGTCACCAGCAATAATTTATCGGCCAGCGGATCGAGTATGGCGCCGAGTTCGCTCTGCCAGCCGTGACGCTTGGCAAGATAGCCATCCGCGGCGTCCGACAGCGCCGCGACGCCGAACAAGCCGACGGTAGTACCCAGTTGATGTTTCGCTAGCGCCACGGCAATGGGCGCGACGAGCAGAATTCTGATCGAGGTAATGACGTTCGGGATTTGGCGCGCAGACCAGGGCACGGGATCAGTGACGTAGCTGGAAGCGCAGAATCCCATTCTCGCCGGCGGCGATGGGCTGCAAGCGCCCGCTCAAAGACAGCGTACGCTGCAACGATTCGGCGCCGCCGCGGGTCGCCAGACGGAATCTAACCGTATCGCCCGTCAATGCCGACACGTTTACATGCGATATGAAGGTCAGGGATTCCAGATAGGTTTGCACATTGGCGTAATCGCGAAGATCGGCCACGCCGGAGACTTCGATATCGATCGGCACGAGATTCCCGTTGGCTGCGAACAACCCGGCATACAGATCCGCCGTGCGATTCACGCCTTCCAAAGCACCGGAATAATCGCTGCTGTGATCCTGAAACAAATGGGTCCAATGAACATTCGAGCTCGAGCTCGCGCCCGAGGCGCGGCCGATCAGTACTCCCGCTCCGCCCAAGCGCCGCCCCATCTCCGTCAAACTTGCCTGCGTGGCGCCGTTCACACCCGCATAGTCCAGGCGATCTCTCTGCAAGTCGGCGGCGCTCGGCCAAAGCAACGGCACGCCGCGCAGCGCCGCCGCCGCATCGATGGACGATTTCAGCTCCGACGTGTCGGCAGCGGTGACCACGACGCCCGATTGTGCTCCGGTTTGCACCGTCAGCCATACGAAGGTTGTCGGCCGCTCGTGCCCCCACAAAGGCTGGCCGTTTTGCGTAAGCCAGCGGTCAATCGCAGGACCGTCAAAGGACACCCAGAGTTGACCGTCCGGGGCACCCCGGTACTGCTGAACGTAGCGGCGCGCATTTCCAACTAGCGGCGCCAATGCCGGGTCGTCCTCGGCCGAGCGACGGCCGGTGACGCGCACCAACACCGTCGTCATGGCCGCCTGGAAGGCGGCGGTCTGAGCCGCCTCGGAACGATCGGCTACCGGCGCGAGCGCCTGGTAGAGCTCGGCGCGGGTCAGGGCCTGAGCCGGACTGCTCCAACAAATCGCGGCCACGATCGAACTCAAAATGACGCGTAGGTACGGTGACATGGTGATGTAAAATACCACAGCCGGCCGACCCACCGCGTCGGTCGGATCGGCCCCGTCCACCACAAAGGATTCGAATGACTGAGCGAGCCCCAGTAACCTATCGCGAGGCGGGTGTCGACATCGACGCCGGCGAGGAACTCGTCGAACGTATCAAGCCCCACGTGAAGCGCTCTATGCGCCGCGAGGTGCTGGGCGGAATAGGCGGATTCGGCGCATTGGTGGAAGTGCCGCTCGACCGTTACCGCAAGCCGGTACTGGTGTCGGGAACCGACGGCGTGGGCACCAAGCTGCGCCTGGCCATCGACACGCAGCGCCACGACACCGTGGGTATCGATTTGGTGGCGATGTGCGTCAACGACGTGGTCGTTCAAGGCGCTGAGCCCCTGTTCTTTCTCGATTACTTTGCGACGGGCAAACTCGATGTGGGGGTCGGTGAGCGCCTCATCGCGGGAATCGTGGAAGGATGCGTACAAGCGGGCTGCGCACTGGTGGGCGGCGAAACCGCCGAGATGCCCGGCATGTATCACGGCGAGGACTACGATCTGGCGGGATTCTGTGTTGGCGTAGTGGAAAAAGACGCCATCATCGATGGATCTGCGACTCGCGCCGGCGATGTCGTCCTGGGCCTGCCTTCATCGGGACCGCATTCCAATGGCTTCTCCTTGATTCGCAAAATACTTCAGGTAGCCGGTGCCGACTTGCAAACGCCGTTGGACGGAGTGAGTCTCATCGACCGGCTCATGGCGCCGACGCGCATCTATGTGAAACCGCTGTTGGCGCTCATTGCCCAGGTTCCGGTCCATGGCTTGTCGCACATCACCGGGGGCGGCCTCGTCGAGAACATTCCCCGCGTATTGCCCGATGGCTTGGAAGTCGTACTGGAACGCAAGGCCTGGCGGCGGGAGGCGGTATTCGCATGGTTGCAGCAGCAAGGCCAGGTCGCCGATGCCGAAATGTACCGGGTATTTAATTGCGGAATCGGCATGACGGTTCATATCGCCGCGGGCGACGCCGAGCGGGCCATCCGCGTCCTCGGCGCGCTGGGCCAAGAGGCACTGGTGATCGGTGAAATTCGTGCCGGAACTCGCGGTGTCGTCATCGCTTGAATAGCGAACAACCGCGCCGGCCCATCGTCATCCTCATATCGGGGCGCGGCAGCAATATGCGCGCACTCATCGAACACAGCCGCGAGGTCGATGCGCCTTACAGTGTATCCAAGGTCATTTCGGACCAGCCTGAGGCGGCCGGCCTCACCGCGGCGCGCGATCTTGGCATTCCTACGCAAGCGCTGGCTGGCCCCAAAGGCATCGACCGCGCCGCCTACGACCGTGCGCTGGCCGCGGCGATCGACGCTGAGTCGCCCGCTCTGATCGTGCTGGCGGGGTTCATGCGCATTCTCTCCGCGCCGTTCGTGACGAAGTTTGCGGGCAAGATATTGAACATCCACCCTTCCCTGCTGCCCCAGTTTCCGGGCCTGCACACGCATCGGCGTGCACTGGAGGCGCGTATGCCACAGCATGGCGTGACCGTGCATTTCGTGACCGAACAGCTCGATGGGGGGCCAGCGGTGATTCAGGCGCGTTTTAATATTGCGGCCGACGACGATGAGAGCTCTTTGGCCGCCCGCGTGCAGGCCCTGGAACATCGCATCTACCCCCTCGCCGTGAGCTGGTTTTGCCAGGGCCGGCTGCGATGCGACGCGGGTCGCGCATGGTTGGACGGACAGATGCTGCACGAACCGGTGCAATTCACGGGCGCTGCAACAAGAGGTCGCGCATGAGCATTCGACGATTTATCGCGCTGATCGCGGCGTTCATGACGGTAACGGCATCCCCCGCGCAGACACCCGCACCCGGCGGTGCGGCCATTGCACCCTTCTCCGCCCACTACCTGGCCGACTGGAAGTCCATCAATATCGGCACCAGCGATCTGGAGCTCAAGCAGGACACGGAACCCGGCCATTATCTTTACACCTGGAAAATCACGGCCCGCGGGATTTTTCGCCTGTACCGCGCCGAAGTCACTCAGAAAAGCTGGTTGAGCATCGACGGCGACCATGTTCGCCCGGAAAAATATCGCGCCGAGGACGGCTCATCCACGGTGACGCTGGATTTCGATTGGAACAGCAGGCACGCCCGCGGCACCGCGGAAGGCAAGACCGTGGATCTCGCCGTTGCCTTGGGCACTCAGGATGTGATGTCGATTCAGGTCGAAGTAATGCGGGATCTTAGAAACGACAGCCTGCCGAAGACCTTTCAGATCGTCGACAAGGATGAGGTGAAGGAATTCAACTACACGAGGGAAGGCAGCGCCAAGCTCAAAACCGCGCTGGGAGAACTCGACACCGTCATCGTCGCCAGCCAGCGCACCGGCAACAATCGCATTTTACGAATGTGGTTTGCGCCGTCGCTGGGCTACGTACCCGTTCAAGCCGAGCGCACCCGCGACGGCAAACTGGAAATCGGCATGTGGATCAAAAGCCTACGGCAATGAGGAACCAGCGCCGGGTCTGCGGCAGTATTACGTCTTTGGCAGAGTGACGCCGCGCTGCCCCTGGTACTTGCCGCCGCGATCCTTGTAGGAGGTTTCGCAGATTTCATCGGACTCGAAGAACAGCATCTGCGCCACGCCCTCGTTGGCGTAGATCTTTGCCGGCAGCGGAGTGGTGTTGGAAAATTCCAGAGTGACGTGACCTTCCCACTCCGGTTCCAAAGGCGTTACATTTACAATTATTCCACAATTGCGAACGAACACACCTCCCTGCAAAGCGAAGTTGCCCGCTTCGGGAGCAGTTAGACAGTAGACATCGTGGTCCCCTGCAATTTCACGCACTGCTACAACCTTATGATTACGGTAGGCAGGTGTGCCTCTAAACTTCGCCAAAGTCTCGGGAAATCTTCGAAATACAGAACGATCGCAATCCAAAAGCGCGGCGGCACCGCGAATAGAGCCCCCATCATCAAGTGCCCGTCTGACTACTTCTTCGGTGATTCCAGAACGCAATCGAATACGCCTCGCGAGCGCTGCACTAATGGCCAACCCATGCTCGCTGGGGTCGAAATTTTCACCGAAATTCTCATCGTTATGCAGGCGAATATGCTCAGACGCATCGAGCCGCATGATATTCGTCGGATAATTGTTGCGACGATTGAAGTCGATGTGATGTCGGTGAGTGCCGGGACTCTCAGCATAAATCTCGTGCCTAAGATTCCATTCGTCGGCCAATCGGTGCGTCGCGTACAAAAAACCATCGATCGGCTGATAAACCATTTCGTAGCCGCGATATGCATCGCGATATAAAGGCATTAACGAGTCGCTGGGCCGCAATGTGTGGGCGGCAACCATCCGTCCGTCGCGCCGCATGAACTCGTGATCGGGCGTCGCGTGAATGCGCTCGCCACTGTCCAATTCTATTTCGAGTAGCGCATCGCGTCCAATGAATCGCGGCGCATCGAGCAAGGAGACGATGAGGCGCCCGTTCTCGCCAATGCTGTATCCCCAAAATATTTCACCGGAATCATGTCGCCTCGCCATTTCCTCGAGAGTCGGCGCCGTCCCGTCAGCGAGTGCCACGCGAGTGTCGCCGCGAAAGCAGCGTGCGTACGTCGATTTTCCGAGGCAAACAGTTAAAACGCTGCGCGGAATGCGAAAGTATTCCACCGTGCTCGCGAGCGCGAAGGAGTTCGGCGGAATGATGCAGACGGGGCCTTTGAAATCCACGAACGACTTCTCGTCGAAAGCCTTCGGATCGACGATGGTGGAATTGATGTTGGTGAAAATCTTGAAATCATCCGCACAACGCACATCGTAGCCGTAGCTCGAAGTGCCGTAGGAGACGATCTTATGGCCGTCCGAAACCCGCACTTGTCCCGGGGAGAACGGCTCGATCATGCCGTGTTCCGCCGCCATGCGCCTGATCCAACGGTCGCTTTTGATGCTCATTAGGTCGCTTCAACGGTGATTTTCGGAAATGCCCGGCTGTAATCCTTGTTCAAGGTCGCCAAGCGCGCGGCCGTGCGGCGGGCCATCTGAAAGTAGGCTTGCGCTCGCGCACTACCCGGCTCGGCTATCACCGTCGGTACGCCGCCGTCCGCATCCTCGCGGATACGGATGTCCAACGGCAACTCGCCCAGCAGCTGTACGCCGTATTGGGACGCCATTCGGGCGCCGCCGCCACTACCGAACACATGCTCTATGTGTCCGCATTGACTACAGACGTGAACGCTCATGTTCTCGACAACGCCGAGCACGCGAACCTCGACTTTTTCGAACATTTTGAGGCCTTTGCGCGCATCCAGGAGAGCGATATCTTGAGGCGTCGTGACGATGACGGCGCCGCTGACGGGTACTCGCTGCGCAAGCGTGAGCTGAATATCGCCGGTGCCGGGCGGCATATCGACGACCAGATAATCCAATTCGCCCCACAGCGTGTCCCCGAGCAGTTGCGTCAGGGCCTGGGTCACCATGGGTCCCCGCCACGCCATGGGCTGCTCTTGGTCGATCATGAAGCCGATGGACATGACCTCCACACCATGGGCACGGAGGGGGGTCAGGTGCTTGCCATCCGAACTGATGGGCTTAGCGCCGACCAGACCCATCATCAGGGGCTGACTGGGGCCGTAAATATCCGCATCCAGCAAGCCCACCTTGGCACCTTGCGCAGCCCAGGCCAGAGCCAAATTTGCCGCGGTCGTGGACTTTCCCACGCCGCCCTTGCCCGACGCCACGGCGACGATGTTTTTCACGTCCGCCAGGGGCTTGAGGGTCCGTTGAACCGCATGGGCCGTGATACTCGACTGCAGCCTAAGATCCAGTCGCGCTCGGCCCAACAGCGGCTGAATGCACTGTTGCAGGGCAGCCTGTAGCTCGGCGACATAGTCCTTGCAGGGGAAGCCCAGCACCAACTCCACGGTCACCACGTCATCGTGAACTGTGACGGACTGCACAGCCTTTGCCTCTCCCAGAGTCTGGCCGAGATAGGGATCGGCATAGGCGCTTATTTTTTCGCGGATAGCGACATCCGCAGCATTGACTTGATTCATATGAGCCCAGAATTGTACCGCAGGCGGACAAGCGCGTGCGGTATGGCATAATCGGGAATTGAGAATCAAAGCTGCGGTGGGCCCGTTGACAAAGGTGAGAATAGGGGCGCCCGAAGGACGTGCAACTTGAAGGCACCGAATGAGTTTATTCGCCAATTACCGCGCCGATCGGCTTCTCGCCGAGGTTAAGTCCAGCGGCAATCCAGGCAGCCCCCTGGCACAAAAGGCTTTGGAGAAATTGGTTGCGCTCGGGCCGAGCGCGATCGAGCCCATTGTCGACGCCCTTGCCTCGGCGGAAAAGAAGGAGACGGTAGCCTACGTCGATGCGCTGTCGCGCCTGATCGATGTCAAAACCCTGCCGCAATTGCTCAAGGTCATGGGCGAGACGAACGGCCGGGCAATGTCCGGAATTGCGTGGGCACTGTCATCCAGCAAGAATTATCCGGCCAGCGCGCTGCTCGATGCCTTGAACAAGCCGTCGATGCCCAAGCAGGCCATTCTGGACGTGATTGCCGCGCAAAAGACCCGTTTCACGGTCCGCGATCTCCTGAATGCCGCCTATGCGCAGGAACCGAGTGAAAGAACCGGCCTGTTCAAGATCATTGCCGAGATCGCCGACGAGTCGTCGATCGACGATTTGGTCGCCAGGATCGAGGGCAAGGATCCCGTCGCCCGTTTGCACATCATCAATGTGCTGGCGCGCTTCAATACGCCGAAAGTGCAGCAGGCGGTGCAAAAGCAGCTCAGGGACAACAGCAAATTCATCCGCTCGGCCGCCCTGTCGGCACTGTCGCGCATGGATGGGCCGTTCGACATGGCCGTGCTTTGCAATATGCTGCGCGATCCGGAAATCGAAGTGCAAAACAAGGCCGTCGATGTGGTGGTGCACGCGAATCATCCGGACACGGTCAAGTTCCTGGTCGATGTGCTCAAGGACGAGAACGAGTACGCCCGGCGCGCGGCAGTCGAAGTGCTGAACGTGGTGGGCACGTCGAAATCAGTCAAATTTCTCTTGGAAGTGATTGCCGACAGCGATTGGTGGGTACGCACCCGCGCCGCGGACGCCCTCGGCAAGATCGGCGGCCCGCGCGTCGTCGACGCGGTGCTGACGCTCATCAAGGATGAAAATCAGGATATTCGGCGCGCCGCCATCGAAATCCTCAATCAGACCAAGGACGAACGCGCCGTGGCGCAATTGCTCGAGGCCACCAAGGATACGGATTGGTGGGTAAGCGAACGTGCCGTGGATGCTCTTGCTGAGATCGGCAGCACCAAATCCTTGCCGCGCTTCATCGAGATGCTGGCCGCGAGCGAGCCAAAGTCATTGCCCACCGTCATTCGGGCCATCGGCAAGATCGGCGACCAAAAATGCATCGAACATCTGCTGCCCTTGCTGCAGCGGCCGGAAAACGAGATTAAATCCGAGGCCATCGCGGCGCTCGCCAAGCTCGCCGACGAGCGGCGCGCCGACACCATTCGCGTACGGCTGCAGGCGGTGGCCAACAACGCCGACGCCACCATCAGTCAGGCCGTGGCGCGCGCCATGCTGGAATTGGACAACCGCTTCTCCACTCAGCAGATTGCTGCCAATCAACGTGCGGAGAAGATGCAGGAACCGGCCAAGACCCTGCTCATCGACAATCAGGATCTGGCCAAAGTGGTCCAGGAACAGGAAATTCAGGCCAACAAACTCGACATCGCCACGTTGAAGTCCGGCGACATCATCGAAGGCCGCTACAAGTTCATCGAAAAAATCGGCAAGGGCGCATTCGGCACCGTATTGCTCATGGAAGACACGGTGGTCGAAGAGCGCCTGATCCTGAAGTTCTTGAACTCGAATGTGTCGGCAGACGAAGAGATGATGAAGCGCTTCGTGCACGAATTGCGCTACAGCCGCAAGATCACGCATAAGAACGTCATCCGCATTTACGACTTCTTATATATCCGCGGCAATTATGCGATTTCGATGGAGTACTTCCCGTCCCACACCTTGGGCGGCGAAATCGTCAACGAGAAGCCCGTGCAGCTCAAGCGCGCGGTCAAATTTGGCATCGATATTGCGACGGGTATGGCCGTTGCCCACCAGGCCGGTATCGTGCACCGCGATTTGAAGCCGGCAAACATCTTGATCGACAACGATGGTCTGCTCAAGATCGTGGACTTCGGTGTGGCCGCCGCGCAAACCCAGGGCGATACCCAGCTGACCAAGACGGGCTATGTCATCGGCTCGCCCAAGTACATGGCGCCGGAGCAGATTTTGGGCAAGAAGGTCGACGAACGAGCGGATATCTACAGCTTGGGCGTTATTCTTTACGAAATGTTCAGCGGCGTTCCGCCCTATTCCCGCGGCGATCACATGTCGGTCATGTACCAGCACGTCCAAGGCAAGGCGCGTCCGCCCATTGAAATCAACAAAGATTTGCCCGTTGATTTGAACAACTTAGTCATGAAATGCATGTCCTTGGACAAGGCCAAGCGTTCGCAATCCATGGACGAATTGCGCCTGTCGCTGGAAAAATTCCTATAAGGGCTTGACGCATCTCACGTTTATGGGCCGATTCCGCCCTAAACGCTCGAAAATCCAATCGCTTACGGGTAGCCTTACGCGTTATGGCAAGAATCGACGCATTCCTCAAGCTGGGTGTGGCCCAAGGCTGCTCAGACCTTCATCTGGCGGTCGGGGTGCCCCCGATGCTGCGCATGCAGGGCGACTTGATGCCCATCAAGTTTCGCGAACTGGGCGAAGCTGAGCTCGAAGGCTATATCACTGAGGTCCTGACTCAGAACCAGCTCAAGCACCTGCGGGAAGGCAACGATATCGATTTCTCGTATGTATCCACCGAGGGTGGCCGTTTTCGCGTCAATGTGTTCCGCAAGGAAACCGGCATCGGCGCCGCGTTTCGCTCTATTCCGACTCAAATGCCGACCATCGAACAACTCGGCCTGCCCCCCATCGTCCGCAAGCTGTGCGATTACCACCAGGGAATGATCCTGGTTACAGGGTCTACCGGCACGGGCAAGTCCACCACCCTCGCCGCCATGATCGATTACCTGAATTCGACCCGCGCGCTGAACATCATCAGCCTGGAAGATCCGATCGAATTCGTTCATCGCAGCAAAACCAGTCAAGTCATCCAAAGGGAACTGGGCACGCACTTGCCGACCTTCGCGGAAGGCGTGCGCGCCGCCATGCGCGAAGACCCCGACGTCATCCTGGTCGGCGAATTGCGCGATGCGGAAACCATTTCCATGGCGATGACCGCGGCTGAAACCGGGCATCTGGTGCTCGGCACCTTGCACACCACCAGCGCCACGAAGACCATCGATCGCATCATCGATGCGCTGCCCACCGAAGAGCGCGAACAGACCAAGAGCTTCCTGTCGCAGAGTCTGATTGCCGTAATCACCCAGATCCTGGTCAAGAGTCCCGACCAACGTGCGCGGCGCGCAGTTTGCGAAGTCATGGTGCTCACCAAAGCCATTGGCAAACTCATCATGACCGATCAATCGCATCAAATTCCGAGTCAGCTGCAAATGGGCAAGGAATACGGCATGCAGCTGATGGACCAGGCGCTGCTGGCGGCCATTAACGCCAAGGAAGTCGATCCGGAGCATGCCTACTCCTACGCCACCGACAAGCGGCAGTTTCAGCGCTTCGTCTCCGAAATGGCGGGCGCACCGCCGCTCGAACCTGAGAAAACCTAGAGAGCCCAGTGCCCGCCATCGACACTTATTTGCACCAAATATTGGAGCGCAACGGCTCCGACCTGCATTTTCTGGCTGGGGACCCCGCGCGCGTGCGGCAGTACGGAGAGTTAAAGGCGCTCAGCCCCGAGCCGCTCGCCCCCGAGATGGTGAAGACGGCTTTGTACGAAATAATGCCCAAGCTCTCGGTCGAACGCTTCGAGTCCAAGGACGGCACCGATTTCGCCTACAGCATCCCGAACGTCGCCCGATTCCGCGTCAATGTGATGCGCCAATTGAACGGCATGGGCGCAGTGTTTCGCGCGATCCCGTCCAAGGCGCGCACCGCGGCGGAACTGAAATTGCCGGAAGCGGTGATGAATCTTTGCAAGATGAACAGCGGCCTGATCCTGGTCACGGGCAAAACCGGCTCGGGCAAATCCACCACCCTCGCCGCCATGATCGACGACATCAACAGCCGGGAAAAAGGTCATATCCTCACCATCGAAGATCCGATCGAATTCGTGCACATTCGCAAGAACTGCTTGATCAGCCAGCGTGAGATTGGCGTTCACGCGACTTCTTTCTCCTCTGCCTTGCTGTCGGCATTGCGCGAAGACCCCGACGTCATTCTGGTGGGCGAGCTTCGCGACCTGGAGACCATGAGCATCGCCGTTACGGCCGCGGAAATGGGCATTCTGGTGATGGGCACCTTGCACACCAACGGTGCGGCCGCCACGGTCGATCGACTGGTGAATGCGTTCCCGGCGGACAAGCAGCCGCACGTGCGCACCATGCTCTCGACCAGCCTGCGCGGCGTCGTGTCTCAGCAACTTATCCCAAAGCCCGACAAGCAGGGGCGCGTCGCCGCCCTCGAGATTCTGATCAATACCCCGGCGGTCGCGAATTTGATACGTCAGGGCAAGATGGACCAGCTGGAAAACGCCATGCAAAGCGGCGCGGCCACCGGCATGCGATTGATGGATATGGCCATTCAGACGTTGATGGATACGAAGCAAATTACCGGCAAAGAAGCCTTCAAGAAGGCCATCAATAAATCGCGCTTCGAGCAGTACCGCGAGGCCTCGTAACTCGGTATCTCCCGCCGCAAGCGGCGACACGCACCACTTCACGCGCCTCGGCGTGGCATAATTTGGTATGACCGAAAGACGCCGAATGCTGGTGACCAGCGCATTGCCGTACGCCAATGGCCCGATTCATCTGGGCTATGTCCTCGAAGCCGTGCAAACCGACGTGTGGGTGCGATTTCAAAAACTGCGTGGCCACGAGTGTTACTACGTGTGCGCCGACGATACGCACGGCACGCCCATCATGCTCAAGGCTCAGGCCGAAGGCGTTACGCCGGAGCAATTGATCGACCTAGTCAATGTCGAGCATCAACGTGACTTGGCCGACATGCTGATCGGCTTCGATAATTTCGGCTCGACCCATTCAGCGGAAAACAAGGCCGTATGCGAGAGGATGTACCTCATCTTGCGCGATGGCGGCCATATCGAACGGCGCAGCGTGCGGCAGGCCTACGATGACGATGCGAAAATGTTTCTTCCCGACCGGTACGTCAAGGGAATTTGTCCGGTGTGCGCCACGGCCGACCAGTACGGCGATTCCTGCGAACACTGTGGATCCACCTATACGCCAGCGGATCTCAAGAGCCCGATCTCCGTGGTCAGCGGCACGCCGCCCGTGTGGCGCGAATCGGAGCATTACTTCTTCCGCTTGAGCAGTTTCGAACAATCCCTGAACAAGTGGGTCAAGAGCGGTGCGGTGCAGGCGGGCGTCGCCCGCAAGCTGGAGGAGTGGTTCTCACAGGGCCTTCGAGACTGGGATATATCGCGCGATTCGCCCTACTTCGGATTCGAAATCCCGGATGCGCCGGGAAAATATTTCTACGTATGGTTCGACGCGCCCATCGGCTATTTGGGGAGCTTGACCCAGCTGTGCGCACGCACCAATCTGAAATTCGACGATTTTCTCGCAGCCGACTCGACGGCCGAACTGCATCATTTTATCGGCAAGGACATTCTGTATTTTCACACCCTGTTTTGGCCGGCGGTTCTGCAGGCAGCGGGTATGCGGCGGCCGACAGCCGTGCATGCACACGGCTTTCTAACCATCAATGGCCAGAAAATGTCCAAATCGCGCGGCACCTTCATCACCGCCAGGCGCTACTTGCAGAGCTTTCCGCCGGAATATCTGCGCTACTACTTCGCCGCAAAATTGGGACCGGGCATCGACGATCTGGACCTCAATCTGGACGAATTCACGACGCGGTTAAATTCCGACATCGTCGGCAAGCTGGTGAATATCGCGAGCCGCTGCGCCGGCTTCATCACCAAAAACCACGCCGGCTCGATGGCCCGCGCCTTGCCAGAACCGGCGCTGTACGCGGAGTTCGTCACGGCGGGCAAGGCCATTGCGGAGGCCTACGAGACCCGCGACACGGCCGGCGCCATCCGCGACATCATGGCGCTCGCCGATCGAGCCAATCAATATATCGACCTGAAAAAGCCTTGGACTCTCGCCAAGCAGCCCGAGAATGCCGCCGAGGTGCAGGCCATTTGCACCCAGGGCCTGAACTTGTTCAGGGTGCTGATGATTTATCTACAGCCGGTATTGCCGGTCATGGCGGCGAAATCTCGGCACTTCTTTCGAGAACAGAATTGGACATGGACAGATGCCGCGGCACCGCTGTTGGGAACTGCCATCAATCCCTACGAGCCGCTCGCGACTCGCTTGGATGCCAAACAGGTCGCACAGCTGGTCGAACCCGAGGCTCCGCAGACGGCGCCCAAGGCCGCGCCCGTCACCGCACCGGTTTCGCATCAAGGCGGCGCCTCGGACGCCGCGTCCTTGGCCGCTGCGGCGGCGGTCGAGGGCAATATGATCTCCATCGACGAATTCCTCCGGGTGGATCTGCGAGTGGCGAAGATTCTCGGCGCGGACCTCGTCACCGGCGCCGACAAGCTGTTGAAGCTGCGGCTCGATGTGGGTGAATTGGGCACACGCGAGATTTTTGCCGGGATCCGAGGCGCCTACGATCCGGCGGCACTGGTGGGCCGGCTCATCGTCGTGGTGGCGAACCTCGAGCCGCGCAAAATGCGCTTCGGCGTCTCAGAGGGAATGATGTTGGCCGCAGGGCCAGGCGGCAAAGACATCTTCGTTCTATCGCCCGACTCGGGAGCCGCTCCCGGGATGCGCGTCAAATAAAATGCTGCACCCGACCGCGCCTGACATCGTGGCGCGCATCGATGCGTTGCTGCCGCAAACCCAATGCACCCGCTGCGGTTATCCCGGCTGCAAGCCCTATGCCGCGGCCGTGGCCTGCGGCGAAGCCGGCATCAATCAATGCCCGCCAGGCGGCAGCGCGACCATTGCGGCGCTGGCCGCATTGCTGCGCCGGCCCGTGCTGCCGCTAAATCCGGCCAACGGCGTCGAGAATGCGCCGCGCGTCGCCTGGATCGATGAGTCGCGCTGTATAGGCTGTGCGCGCTGTCTCGCACCCTGTCCCGTGGATGCCATCGTAGGGGCCGCCAAGCATATGCACACTGTGCTCAGCGACCGCTGCACGGGCTGCGAATTGTGTCTACCGCCCTGCCCGGTCGATTGCATCGAGCTGCGCGACGCTACGGCGCCGGCCACGGCTCAGCCGGCGCTCAACCGCGCCCGCTTCGATGCTCACACTACTCGGCTGATGAGCCGGTCTCTTGAGCGGCAACGCGAACTCGACGCAAAAAAAGCCGGCGCTTCGCGCAGGAACACCGAACCGTGAACGAGGCAAAGCGACGTGACATATTCGCCCGGCTGCGCGCTGCCAATCCGGCGCCGCGCACCGAACTGCACTACCACTCGCCGTTCGAGCTTTTGGTGGCAGTGATTCTCTCGGCCCAAGCCACGGATAAGAGCGTAAACAAGGCGACGGCAGCATTATTCGGCGCCGCCAATTCCCCTGCGGCGCTCCTGGCCTTGGGTATCGACGGCCTGTCGCGCCATATCAAGTCCATCGGGCTTTACAACGCCAAAGCCAAGAACATCATTGCGACCTGCGCACTGCTGCTCGAGCGGCACGGCGGCGCGGTTCCGGCCAATCGCGAAGCGCTCGAGAATCTACCTGGGGTGGGCAGGAAAACGGCCAATGTCGTATTGAATACGGCGTTTGGCGAACCGACCATTGCCGTTGACACGCATATTTTCCGAGTCGCCAACCGCACCGGCCTCGCACCCGGGAAAACGGTGCGCGCCGTGGAGGACAAGCTCTTGAAAATGGTTGCACCGGAGTTTCTCCAAGATGCGCATCACTGGCTGATTCTGCACGGCCGCTATATATGCAAGGCGCGCAAACCCGCCTGCCCCGCTTGCCCGATAGCCGACCTGTGCGAGTATCGTCACAAGACACATGCCGATATTTAATTCCTATACCCGCGAGCAATTGCGGCAAACCTACGCCGATGCGTGGCGCAAGCATCAGACGCATGTCCCGCTCACGCCGCTGGAAGCCATGATTGCCGATGTCATCGGCCTGCACCCCGAGTACCAAGCCGTCGTTGGCGATGCGGACACGGCGATGACATTTGAGCCGAGCAATTCGGGCGGCCCCGAGAATCCGTTTTTACATATGGGGCTGCACCTCGCCGTCCGCGAGCAAATATCGATCGACAGGCCTCCTGGAATACGCGAGCTGCATAATCGGCTGCACGCGCGGCACGGCGAGCTGCACCGTGCCGAACACGAATTAATGGAGGCGCTGGGCGAAACACTGTGGCAGGCGCAGCGGACGGGCCGCCCCCCCGATGAAGCGCACTATTTGGCTCTTGCACGCCGCCGTCTTGTCGCGGCCGGCCGCGCGTAGCAAAGGTTAAGCAAGTTTCATCAGCGCTTCCTAGGTACGCTTATGCGACGGCGCTATCCTGCATGAAGTGATCGCCTCTCGTCGGCGTCGAGATTTAAAGGAAAAAGCATGCGTTGTTCAGCCTTGGCCGCCGCCGCGTGCCTGAGTCTGTCGGCCCTGGTTGCCACAGCGTACGCATCCCCGCCGGCGCTTGCGACAGCGGCCGCACCCGTCTCGAGCGAAGCCGCTGCGAAGCACGCCAAACGCACGGCATGCCTCAAGGACGCCAAGGCAAAGAAGCTGGTCGGCGCCGAGAAAACCTCATTCCTCAAGGGGTGTATCGCAGCGCCTTAGCGGCGCCGCGCCGGCGCTCGCACCGGGCGCTTTTTCTTAATGGATGCGGATCGGGCGGCGCGCTTGAGAACGCCGGCTTTGCTGTGCCGACCAATATCCTCGAGACAGGCCTCAGCCAGCGGCTGCAGGCTGGATTCAAGGCGCCGATACCCCGCCGCAAGCTGCGTGCCGAACGACGTCAATACCACACCACCGCCGCCGCGTCCGCCTACGCTGGCGTGCGCCACCGGATGATCGAAACTCGAGTTCATATCCTCTAATAGCAACCAGGCCCTGCGGTAACTCATGCGCATTTCGCGCGCCGCCTGAGACAGCGAACCCGTGCGCGCAATGCCCTCGAGCAGCTCGATTTTACCGACGCCGACGGAGCAGCGGCTGCCGAAATCAACTCTAAACCGTACTGTGGGCGTGCTGGCCACGTTGTTCCGGTTCGCTCAGAATTTCCGCGCGGGTGTGGCAGTCACGGTGAGCAGCACACTGTCGCTTACCGCGTTGCTGAATTGCAGAACAAAGGGCTGCGTGCCGCTCAATTCGAATTCTACAATCTTATGCGGCGCGCTGCAGGCATGCTGGCCCTCGAAATCCTGGGCCGGCACGAAGGATCCGTTGGCCACCACATCGATCCATGATGGTAAGTCGATGGCAATGCGGTAGCTGCCCGGCGCCGGGATGGTCAAGGCAGCGAGTCCCGCAAATGAGCCTGGGTCCGAGTTTCTCCTGGTGGGCGGATTCGCAAACGCGACCTTGTCTTGGGGGAGGAGATGCAGCTTGTAAAGATGATTTGGCGCAATAGCAGGCGCGGATGCTGCGTCCCTGCCGGCCTGCAAATAAGCCGGCGCTGCGGCAAACAACGCCCGCTCCTTGCGCACATCCCATTTGAAATCCACGCAGGCATCCTCTGCACGCGCCGATCGCAGCGCGCCCGCGACGATGCAGGTGAGAACAACACAGGCGACCTTCACATACGTGGTTTGCATGCGCAGCCTCTACCGCTTTGGAATATAGAGATCCGTCAACGTACCCTCGAAGGCCTCGGCGGCGAATGCAACGGTTTCCGACAAAGTCGGATGGGCATGGATGGTCAGGGCGATATCCGCTGCGTCCGCGCCCATTTCAATCGCCAACGCGACCTCGGCGATGAGATCGCCGGCACTGCTGCCGACTATCCCCGCACCGATAACCTTGTGAGTCTGTTTGTCGAACAGCAACTTGGTAAATCCCTCATCGCGGTTGAGCGCCAAAGAACGGCCGCTGGCGGCCCAGGGAAACAGGCCCCTGCCGTACTCAATATTCCTTGCCTTGGCGTCTGTCTCGGTCATGCCCACCCAGGCGATTTCTGGATCGGTGTAAGCCACCGAGGGAATGCAACGCGCGTCGAAAAAAGCCTTCTGGCCGGCGGCCACTTCCGCTGCGACCTTGCCCTCATGACTGGCCTTGTGGGCCAGCATGGGCGCGCCAACCACGTCGCCGACGGCAAAAATATGCGGCACATTGGTGCGCATCTGCTTATCCACTTCGATGATGCCGCGCGGGCTGACGCTGACGCCGGTCACGGCGGCATTGCATGCATTGCCGTTGGCGCTTCGACCCACCGCCACGAGCACCCGGTCGAACACCTGTGGCTCCGGCGCGTCCGGCCCATCGAATGTCGCGCGCAGACCCTCGGGCAGGACCGCGAGCTTGGCGACTTTAGTCTTGAGCAAGATGCGCTCATAGCGCTTTTCAATTCGCTTCTGCAAGGGCCTGACGAGATCCCGATCCGTGCCGGGCATGAGTCCGTCGCCTAACTCCACAACCGTCACCCGAACTCCGAGCGCATCGTAAACGCAGGCCATTTCCAAGCCGATGATGCCGCCGCCGACCACCAATAGCCGTTTGCAATCAAGCGGCAATTCCAGAGCGCCCGACGAGTCGATGACGCGCGAATCATTCGGAAATCCGGGCAGGCGGGCCGATTCCGAACCCGCGGCAATGATGCATTGCTTGAAATCCAGGCGCTTCGCGCCGTCCGCCGCCTGAATTTCCATGGAATGAGGCCCGGAGAATTTCGCCTCGCCTTGGATCACGGTTACCTTGCGCTGCTTGGCAAGAATCGCGAGGCCATTGGTCAATTTGGTGACAATGCGTCCCTTCCAGGCGCGCAACCGGTCTCTATCGATCTGCGGCGGCCCAAACACGATACCGGAAGCAGCCATGTCCGCCGCGTCCTCAATGACCTTGGCCGCGTGCAGCAAGGCCTTCGATGGAATACATCCCACGTTCAGGCACACTCCGCCCAACATCGGCCAGCGCTCGACCAGTGTTACCTTCAAACCTAGATCGGCTGCGCGGAATGCCGCCGTATAGCCACCGACACCTGCGCCCAGTACCACCAGATCGACGGCTCCAGCAGGAGCGCTGGTCGTTGGTATCGCGGCACGAGGCGCTGACGCAGCCGGGGGAACTGAAGCAGCCGCAACCGTGGGCATTGACGCAACCGCCGACGCAACCGCAGCCGCGGGCTGGGCTGGCGCTGTTGCGCGCACCGTGACGATCAATACTCCGGCCGACACCTCGTCGCCCTTCTTCACTGCAATGGATTCGACGACCCCATTGACGGTGGACGGAATATCCATCGATGCTTTTTCCGTCTCGACCGTGATGAGAGGATCATCGATGCGAATCTCGCTGCCTTTCTTGACGAGCACATCGACGACGTTGACGCCCTTGGCGTCGCCGAGTTCCGGAACGCGGACTTCGACGATGCTCACATCAATCCCTTGACGTCGCCCAAGACTTTGGCGAGAAACACCACGAAGCGCGCGGCGGCGGCGCCGTCGATGACACGGTGATCGTAGGATAGGGACAGCGGCAAAATCAGCCGCGGAATGAATGCGCTGCCGTCGTACACCGGCCTTTGTGCGGATTTCGATACGCCGAGGATCGCGACTTCCGGCGCATTGATAATGGGCGTGAACGACGTACCGCCGATGCCGCCCAGACTCGAGATCGTGAAAGTGCCGCCCTGCATGTCGGTGTTTTTCAATTTGCCGGCTCTGGCGCTCTCCGACATCGTCGCCAGAATTCGCGCAATCTCATAGACATTCAGCCGATCGGCGTTCGCGATGACCGGCACTACCAAGCCATTGGGTGTATCGGCCGCAAAGCCGATGTTGAAATATTTCTTCAGGATCAGACTCTCGCCGCCGGCGTCGAGCGAAGAGTTGAATCGCGGGAACTCCATCAGCGCCAATACGCAAGCTCTGACGATGAATGCCAGCGGCGTGAGCCGAACTCCTTCTTCAGAAGCCTTGGCCTTCAGTGCCACCCGGGCCGCCTCCAACTCAGTGATGTCTGCATCCTCGTGCTGGGTGACATGCGGCAGGTTGATCCAGCTCGCTTGCAGCCGCGCCCCGGATATTTTCTGTATCCGGGAAAGGGGTTTGATCTCAACCGCGCCGAAACTGGCGAAATCCACCACCGGCACCTTCGGTAAAGGCGAGACCGCGACGGCGGTCGGCGGCGACGTCAGTAGCCGCTTAACGTACGCCTTCACATCGTCTTGAGTGATGCGGTCCTTAACGCCCGTGCCCTTGATGCGGCCCAAATCGGCGCCGAGCTCACGGGCGAATTTGCGCACCGAGGGACTGGCGTAGGCCAGCGAAAACGCCTTTTCATCAACGCTTGTGCTCGAGCGTGCCGTGATCGCTGCCGCGGTCGGTGCCGGCACAGCAGTGGGAGCGGCGGCAGGCGGAGGGACCACCGGCGGCGGCACGCTGGTCAGCGCATGCACGGCGGGCTCCAGCAAAAGGATCAGCGAACCTTCGGATACCTTGTCGCCCTGTTTGAGCTTGACCTGGGTGATGCGGCCCGCCGCCGGCGCCGGGACGTCCATTGCCGCTTTTTCGGTTTCAATGGTGATCAACGGTGTTTCTTTCTCGATCTGCTGACCATCCTTGACCAGCACGTCGATGACGCTGACGTCTTTGAATCCGCCGATGTCGGGAATCAGAATTTCAATTGGATTTGCCACTATGCCGCCTAGACCGACAGGGGGTTGGGTTTATCCGGATCGATGCCGAAGGATTGCATCGCCTCGGCAACCGTCTGCTTATCAATCTTACCCTCGTCGGCCAGCGCCTTGAGCGCTGCCACCGTCACGTAATGCCGGTCCACTTCGAAGAAGCGCCGCAGTTCCGCGCGAGAGTCGCTGCGGCCGAATCCATCGGTTCCCAACACCGAATATCGCCCCGGCACCCACTGCCGAATTTGGTCGCCGACGGTTTTCATGTAGTCGGTGGCAGCAATGAAGGGTCCTTCGCGATCCGCCAGGGCCTGTTGAATGTAGGTCTGTTGCGGCGGCTCGTTCGGATGCAGCATGTTGCGGCGTTCGATCGCCAATGCATTCTTGCGCAACTCGCTGAAGCTCGTGACCGAATAGACATCGGCGGGCACGCCATAGTTCTTTTCGAGCAATTCGGCCGCAGCCAGCACTTCGCGCAGGATGGTTCCCGAACCGAACAGAGTCACTCTCACCCTGCCGCGGCCGCCGATCTGCAGAAGATACATGCCGTTTAGAATTCCCTGCGCCACTCCGGCCGGCATTGCCGGATGCGTGTAGTTCTCGTTCATGCAGGTGATGTAGTAAAAGACGCTTTCCTGCTCCTGGTACATGCGCCGCAGGCCGTCTTGCACAATGACGGCAAGCTCATAAGCGTAGGTTGGATCGTAGGCCACACAGTTCGGCACCGTGGTCGCAACCAACTGGCTGTGCCCGTCCTGGTGCTGCAGTCCTTCGCCGGCGAGCGTGGTTCGTCCGGCGGTTCCGCCCACCAAAAAGCCCCGCGCTTGGCTGTCGCCCGCCGCCCAAATGAAATCGCCGACCCGTTGGAAGCCGAACATGGAGTAATAAATATAGAACGGCACCATGTTCACGCCATGGTTTGCATAAGCCGTCGCAGCGGCCAGCCATGAACACAAGCTGCCCGCCTCGTTAATGCCCTCCTCGAGAATCTGGCCCTGCTTGTCCTCGCGGTAGAACATGAGCTGGTCGGCGTCCTGCGGGGTGTAGAGCTGCCCCACCGAGGAATAAATGCCGATCTGGCGAAACATGCCTTCCATGCCGAAGGTGCGCGCCTCATCGGGGACGATGGGCACGATGTGCTTGCCGATATTCTTGTCTTTGACCAAGGCGGTCAGCATGCGCACCAAGGCCATCGTGGTGGAAATTTCACGGTCGGCGGTGCCTTCGAGCAGTGAGCTGAATGCCTCGAGCGGCGGCACCGTCAAGGGCGGAGCGGAGGCGTAGCGCGCGGGCAGGTAGCCGCCGAGAGCAGCGCGGTGCTCCTGCAGGTAGTTCAGCTCTTCGCTATCCTGTCGCGGTTTTCTGAACGTCAGTCCCGCAATTTCCTCGTCGGTAATCTGAATATTGAAGCGGTCCCGAACTTCCTTCAGCGCCTCGTCGCCCAGTTTCTTCTGCTGATGGGCCGAGTTCAAGCCTTCGCCCGCCTTGCCCATGCCGAATCCTTTGACGGTCTTCGCCAAGATGACGGTGGGCGCACCCTTGTGGGCGACGGCGGAGGCGTAGGCGGCATATACCTTTTGCGGATCGTGGCCGCCACGATTCAAGCGCCAGATTTCCTCATCCGACATGTTGGCGACCATTTCGTTGAGCTCGGGGTACTTGCCAAAAAAATGTTCACGGGTATAGGCGCCGCCCTTTGACTTGAAATTCTGATATTCGCCGTCGACGCATTCTTCCATGAGACGTTTGAGCAGGCCCTTTTGATCGCGCTCGAGCAAAGGATCCCAGCGCGAACCCCAGAGCACCTTGATGACATTCCAGCCAGCGCCCAGAAAAGCCGCCTCAAGTTCCTGAATGATCTTGCCGTTGCCGCGCACCGGCCCATCGAGACGCTGCAAATTGCAATTGATGACGAAAATAAGATTGTCGAGCTTTTCGCGCACCGGCATGGTGAGCGCACCCATCGACTCCGGCTCGTCCATCTCGCCGTCGCCTAAAAAGGCCCACACCTTGCGGTCCGACGGCGGCACGATGCCGCGATGTTCGAGGTAGCGCACGAATCGCGCCTGGAAGATCGCCGTCATCGGCCCCAGGCCCATGGATACGGTGGGAAACTGCCAAAAATCCGGCATCAGCCAGGGGTGCGGATAGGAGGACAAGCCGCCCCCTTTGACTTCCTGGCGAAAGCGCAGCAGCTGAGATTCGTCCAGTCGGCCCTCCAGGTACGCGCGCGCGTAAATCCCGGGGCTCGAATGCCCTTGCACGAACAGCATGTCACCGGGATGCGCCGCACTCTTGGCACGCCAAAAATGATTGAATCCCACCTCATACAGGGTGGCCGCGGAAGCATAGGAGGCGATATGGCCGCCGTATTCGGAATTCAGACGGTTTGCCTGCACCACCATGGCCAGGGCATTCCAGCGGATATAAGCCTCATTGCGCCGCTCCAAGGAGCGGTCGCCGGGATAATCGGGCTGCTGCGCCTTGGAGATGGTGTTGAGGTAGGCCGTGTTGGGTTTGAAGGGCAAGTAGGTGCCCGAACGCCGCGTGAAATCCACCAATTTTTCGAGCAAAAAATGCGCGCGTTCGGGTCCTTGCGCACGCAGCACGGAATCAATTGATTCCAGCCACTCCCGCGTTTCGATGGGATCGATGTCTTCGAACGGCGATTGTTGAGTCATAAATGCACACGCCCACGTGTCCTGTTAAGATGGCGGGCACGTTACCGCGCCGTTGCGCTAACTGCCAAGGTTATATCGGTTACTGAACTTGGCGCTATCTTCGGGGTTTGGATTTTCACGGTCAAGCAAGGGACAGGCTTGCGGTTTTACGATATGCCCACTCGCTTGCCCTTCGACCAGCTGCTCGTCCCCGTGCGCCAAATCAGCGCACGGATGACCGTAAGACGGCTCGCTCGCTATACCAGCGCCCTGGTGTTCTTGCCGCTCGTGCCGACCGAGTCGGATTGGCAAGCCCTGCCGCACGGCGCCGTCCTGCGCGGCCTCTATGCGCACAAGGTGCGTAAAGCCGGCGATTGCTTTCACCTGAGGGTCGGCACGCAGGCCCAGACCCTGTTGATCGTGGCTTGTTTAGCCGACCAGGCCAGTACCTTTGAGCGGCTGCAGGCAGCCTGCAAACTGGCACGCGTGGCGTTGGACGGCGAACCCGAATCAGTCCTTCTATGGAGCCATGGCTGCACGGCACAAGCCGCCAACTCAACATTGAGCGCCACCATCGCGGCGCTCGAGGCTGCCGCGTTTCGCTTTGCCTCGTTCAAGAGCAAACCGAAGGCGCGCGTGCCATTGGCGAACATCGATGTTGCCTTGGGGCGAAAATTGCCCGAACTGGATTTGACGCTCGCGACGGCCGCGGGGAACAATTTGGCACGCTGGCTGACGGCGCTGCCGCCCAACACCCTCGACGCGCGCGGCTATCGCCGAATCTTAGAAGACCTTTCGCGGCGGCTGAAACTACGCTTCAAGTTCTATGGCGAGAACGAACTCAAGCGCTTGGGCGCGGGCGCTTTTCTCGCGGTGTCGCGCGGCAATGCCACTCGTGACGCGGGGATCGCCTTCCTCTCGTACCGTCCCTCTGGGGCCAAGTCGCGGGCCGCCAAAACCCCGGCGTTGAGCCTGGTGGGCAAAGGTATCTGTTTCGATACCGGCGGAACGAACCTGAAGCCGCACAAGAGCATGCTGGACATGCACACCGACATGGGAGGCAGCGCCGTTGCGGTGGGCAGCCTGTACGCCCTGCACGCATTGCGCTCGCCCATGGCCGTGGATTGCTGGCTGGCTATTACGGAGAACAGCATCGGACCGCTCGCGTACAAGCCTCAAGACGTCGTGCGAGCCTATAACGGCACGACCATTCAGGTAATACACACCGATGCGGAAGGCCGCATGGTGCTGGCGGACGCCTTGAGTCTCGCCGCCGCCCGCAAGCCGCGCGCCATCATCGACTACGCGACGCTCACCGGCGCCTGCGTGTATGCGCTGACCGAGCGCTACAGTGGGGCATTCACAAATCGCCCCGAGTCGCGCGACTTGATCGAGGCCGCAGGCAGCAGCAGCGGTGAGCGCGTCTGGTGCTTTCCCATGGATGCGGACTTCGACACGGACTTGGAGAGCAGCGTCGCCGACGTATTACAATGCGCCACCGACGGCAAGGGCGACCATATCTTGGCGGCGCGCTTTCTGAGCCGTTTCGTACCCAAGGAAATTGCCTGGCTGCACCTGGATCTGGCCGCCGGCACACGCCATGGTGGACTCGCGCACATCGCCACGGAAATTACCGGCTTCGGCGTGCGCTACACGCTCGACCTGTTGCGCCGTGGCTGGCCGCCGGCGCCTGCCCCTGTCAAGCGGCCTGCCGGGGTTGTCCGCAAGTGACAACTGTGACGTTGCGGCGACCCGATGACTGGCATGTGCACTTGCGCGACGGCGCCGCGTTGGGGGCAGTGGTGAAGTTCACCGCCGAGCGCTTCGGACGCGCGATCGTCATGCCCAACTTGAAACCGCCGATCGCCACGGTGGAACTGGCGCGCGGTTATCGCGATCGCATCTTGGCGGCGCTGCCGCAGAATTCGCGCTTCGAGCCGTTGCTCACCCTGTACCTGACGAACGACACGACGCCGCAGGAGATCGACCGGGCGCGCGCGGCGGGATTCATCCACGGCGTCAAGCTGTACCCGGCCGGCGCAACCACCCACTCCGACGCGGGTGTCACCGATATCGCCAAGGTATCGGGGGTGCTGGCGCGTATGGAAAATATCGGCATGCCCCTGTTGGTGCACGGCGAAAGTCCGCACCCTGATGTGGATGTGTTCGACCGCGAGACTCATTTTATCGACGCCGTGCTGCAGCCGCTGCTCGGGCGCTTTCCCGGCCTGCGCGTAGTGTTCGAGCACATCACGACGGCACGCGCCGTGGAGTTCGTCGCCGGCGCCAGAGCCGGCGTCGCGGCCACCATCACGCCGCAGCATTTGCTCCACAACCGCAATGCGATTTTCTCGGGCGGGATCCGTCCTCATTATTATTGTCTGCCGATACTGAAGCGCGAAGGCGACCGGCAGGCGTTGCTCGGCGCCGCCACCGGCGGCACTCCGCGCTTCTTCTTGGGCACCGACAGCGCACCGCATGAGCGCGCAACCAAGGAAAGCGCCTGTGGTTGCGCCGGCATGTTTACCGCGCACGCCGCGCTCGAACTGTATGCCGAAGCGTTCGAGTCGGTCGGCCGCCTCGACCGCCTCGAAGGATTTGCAAGTTGCTTCGGCGCGGATTTCTATCGTTTGCCGCGTCACGACGACACCATCACATTAGTCAAGGAGTCCTGGGTGCCCCCTCAAGTCTATGATTTTGGCCACGGAGCGCTGGTGCCCTATCGAGGCGGCGAGCCAGTTGCCTGGCGCATCGCCGATTCGAGAGCGGCATGACGCAGATCGCTCCGATCACTTACGCGACTCGCTTTCGCGGCTTTCTGCCCGTGGTCATCGATGTTGAGACCGGTGGCTTCAATTCACAGACCGATGCGCTGCTCGAAATCGCTGCGGTGTTCATCGAAATGCGCAGCGACGGCAGCGTGGCTCGCGGCGAAACGATTCGCTACCACGTGGCGCCGTTTCCGGGCGCCAACATGGAGCCCGCTTCACTGGCGGTGAACGGCATCGATCCCCATCATCCGTTGCGGCCAGCCATTCCCGAAGAAGACGCGTTGCAACGCATATTCCGCGAAGTGCGCACGGCGATACGCGCCGCGGACTGCACGCGTGCGATTCTGGTGGGACACAATTCGTTCTTCGACTTGAATTTTTTGAATGCGGCTGTCGCGCGTGCCCAAGTCAAGCGCAATCCGTTTCACCCTTTTTCGAGTTTCGACACCGCCACGTTGGGCGGCGTCGCATTCGGCCAGACGGTATTGATGCGGGCTACGCTGGCAGCCGGCTTCGAATGGGATACGGCATCGGCGCACTCCGCGGCCTATGACGCCGAACGCACGGCGGATCTGTTCTGCACCGTGTGCAATCAGTTCCAGGGAGTGTTCGACTCCAGCCGCCGCCGGCTGGCCGCCATGGGTCCGCTCGAAATCGAACCCTCGGGATCGGACGAAGGTCCCGGGCCTTAGGAAGGCCGCCGCAGGCGACCGGCAGCGATATGAGCTTAGGCGGGTACGGCGCCGGCTTCTGCGAGCAGCTGCTTCAGTTCGCCGCTCTTGTACATTTCAATCGTGATGTCACAGCCGCCGACGAGTTCGCCGTTCACATACAGCTGCGGAAAGGTCGGCCAATTGGAGTAGGTCTTGAGCGATTCCCGCACTTCCGGGTCCTCAAATATATTCACGGACTCAAACTTCGCCTTGCAGGCACGTAGCGCAGCCACGGTTTGGGCCGAAAACCCGCACTGCGGAAAGTCGGGGGTGCCTTTCATAAACAGCACCACGGGCGAGGCGGCTAACTGGCTTTTGATCCGTTCAATAGCGTTCATACTCGGCAATCTCCAAATTGATCTCGGTGCTTAAGGGACTACGATACCAGCCCAGGGGCTGTCCGTGTGCCTCCAAAGCGCGAATATCGGCCCAGGAGGGTCCGGCAAGCCCCTGACATCGTTGAATTATTGGGGTCACTCCCCTATTCTTCCAGCCCCGCAACGCAATACTTATAAAAGGGAATCGTATGAACCCGTTAACCACCGTGAAATGGCCTCTCATTCTCGGCTTCGTGCTCGCTGTGGCCATTGCCGCCCTGGTGGGTGGAGGCCTTACGTTTAACGCCGCCACTATGGCCAGCTTGACCCGCTGGCTGCACATCGTTTTTGGGGTGTTTTGGATCGGACTGTTGTACTACTTCAACGCCGTGCAGACTCCGGCCATGGCCGTCGCTGCAGCGGATAAGGGCGGACCCGGCGGAGCCGGCATCAATAAGTACGTCGCGCCGCGCGCCCTGCTGTGGTTTCGCTGGTCCGCCCTGGCAACCTGGCTTGCCGGCGCTTACCTGCTGTCGCAGACCCACGGCCGTTTCATCAACACCTTTACCTTCGGCCTGCTGGAGCAGCCCGCATCCCACTCCAATATCATCATGGGGTTCGGTGCCTGGTTCGGAACCATCATGTTGTTCAATGTGTGGGGCCTCATTTGGCCGAATCAGAAGAAGATATTGGGAATCGTCCCCGCAACCGACGAACAGAAGGCGGCGGCGCGCAAAGTGGCCTTATACGCTTCGCGCATCAATTTCCTGCTGTCCATACCCATGCTGATGTGCATGGTTGGACCTTCGCACGGCCTGCCGTTCTGATCGATCCGGGAACCGGCACGTGTCACAGTCGGTGCCGGTTCCCGCCGACCTGTCGCAACAGGTCGCCCATGCCCTGGCCGAGGACATCGGCAGCGGCGACTTGACCGCCGGCCTGATAGCGGGGGATCGCAGCGGCCGGGCCTCGGTCATCACGCGCGAGGCGGCCATTATTTGCGGCATACCCTATGTCGAGGCCAGCTTCCATGCGGTGGACGCACGGGTCCGGATTCAATGGCAGGTGGCTGAAGGGGACCCGATCGCCGCCAATCAGCTCCTGTTCAGCCTCGAGGGCCCCGCCCGCGCCCTACTCACCGGCGAGCGGACCGCGCTCAATTTTTTGCAGCTGCTCTCCGGCACCGCCACGGCGGCCCACGCATTCGCGGTACTCCTCGAAGGCACGAATTGCCGCTTGCTCGACACTCGCAAAACCATCCCCGGCTTGCGCACGGCACAGAAGTACGCGGTGCGGGTCGGCGGCGGACACAATCACCGCATGGGTCTGTTCGACGGGATACTCATCAAGGAAAATCACATCATGGCCGCGGGATCGATCGCCGGCGCGGTGGGCGCCGCCAGACTCGCCTCCGCTCGAGTTCCGGTGGAGGTCGAAGTGGAGAATCTCTTCGAGCTGCGGCAGGCCATTGCGGCCGGTGCCGATATCGCCTTGCTCGATGAGTTCTCGATCGAGGCCATGCGCGAGGCCGTCGCCGTCAACGCCGAGTCCCCCACGCCGTTGAAGCTGGAGGCATCGGGCGGCATAACCGCCGCGACCATCCGAGAAATCGCACAAACCGGCGTGGACTTCATTTCCGTCGGCGGCCTCACCAAGCATGTACGCGCGATCGACCTGTCGATGCGCTTCGAGTTAAAAGCCTAAAGTGAAGTGACGCCGGCGCCCGCCGCCGTCCGCCGCGGTCAGGCGCTGTTGGCGGCCTTGAGCACGCGTTGCGGCTGCGACACGCCGTAGCCTTGCGCATAGTCCACGCCCAAGCTCTGCAGCATGTTGATGATTTCCTGGTTCTCGGCAAATTCCGCGATAGTCTGTTTGCCGGTCAAATGCCCGATTTCGTTGATCGAACGCACCATCTCGCGGTCGATGGGGTCATGCAGTATTTCTTTGACGAAGCTGCCGTCGATCTTCAGATAATCGACCGGGAAATGCTTCAAATAGCCGAACGAGGACAGGCCGGTGCCGAAATCATCGAGCGCGAATTTGCAGCCCAGCTCCTTCAACGCTTGAATGAATCGGTTCGCCTGCGAGAAACTGGCAATCGCAGCGGTCTCCGTGATTTCAAAACAAATCTTGGTCGCATCCAGGCCGCTGCGATGAAACTGATCGATCACGTAAGGAAGAAACTTGTCGTCGCCCAAGCTCTGTCCCGACAGATTGATCGAGCACATGGTCAGTTTCTCGCGCTCGTCGGCCTCGGACACCAACCAGCGGAACGCATTCTCGATTACCCAACGATCGATGCTCGGCGTGATGCCGTAGCGTTCCGCCGCGGTCATGAAGTTGTCCGGAGCGACAATCTTGCCGGCCTCATCGCGCATGCGCAGCAGCAGTTCGTAGTGGGCGCCCGGCTCGACCTTCTGCAAAGGCAGAATCGTCTGCCTGAACAGCTCGAATCGGCCCTCTTCCAAAGCATTGTTGATGCGCGCCGCCCACTGCATTTCGCGGCGCCGGCGCATCAGATCGATGTCGTTTTCCTCGAAACTGTGCACGCGATTGCGGCCCGCTTCCTTGGCCGCCTGGCAGGCGCTGTCGGCGGCGGAAAGCACCGACGCCACGTCGGCATTGTCTGCGGAGATCGGCACGACGCCGATGCTCGCACCGAGGCGAAAAGTGCGCTCCTCCCAGGTGAACTTGAAGTTGCGCACTGCCTCGCGCAACGCCTCTGCGGTGCGCATGGCCTCATCCAAAGAGCAGCTTTCCAATAGAACGCCGAATTCGTCGCCGCCCAGGCGTGCCAGCGTGTCGCGCCAGCGTACCTTGGACTTCAACAGCGCGCCCACTTGGCCGAGCAGCGCATCGCCGGCGCTGTGGCCGCAGGTGTCATTGACGATCTTGAACTGGTCCAGATCCAGGCAGCACAGCGCATATGAAGTCTCGCGCGCCTTGGCGCTCTTCAACGCGCGTTCCATGCGATTCTCGAATTCGCGGCGATTGACCAAGCCGGTCAGCACGTCGTGGCTGGCGTGATAGCTCAAACGCCGATTAAGTTCGCGCGCTTCGCTGACGTCGTGGAACACCAGCACCCCACCCGAGACCGCGCCGCTGCCGTCGCGAATGGGCGATGCCGTGCTCTCCACATAGATCTCGTTGCCGTCGCGGCGAATCAGCAGCATCGGCCGCACCGATTTGATCGAACGCGTGCGGCGAATCGCCACCGCCAGCGGATTCTCCAACGGCTCGCAGGTTTCCTCGTGGAATGCACGAAAGATCTCTTCGATGGCGCGGCCCTGGCCGTCCTCAAGGCGCCAGCCCGTGAGCGCCTCCGCAACCGGATTCACATAGTCGATCACGCCCTTGGCATCGGTGGTGATGACGCCGTCGCCGATGCTCTGCAGAGTAATTTGCGCGCTTTCCTTCTCGCGAAACAGCGCCTCCTCGTAGAGCTTGCGCTCGGTAATGTCGAGTTCGACGCCGACCAAACGCAACAGGCGGCCCTTGCTGTCAACTTTGGCTTTGGCGCGGCTAATCACCCAGCGCCATTCGCCGGTGGCGTGGCGCATGCGATGCATGCTCTCGAATATCGGAGTCTTACCGGCCACGTGATCGCGGATGGCAGCCTGTACGCGCGACATATCATCGGAGTGAACCAACGTGCGCCAATCCGGCGCCTGACCCACGTCCGCTTCGTCGTACCCCAGCATCGCCTTCCATCGCGGCGATAGATAGACGCGATTGTTGAGGGTATCGAAATCCCACAGCCCGTCATTGGCGCTATACAAAGCGAGTTCGTTGCGCTCTTCCAGGTCCCGCAGGTTGCGCTGAATTTCGATGCGCTCCAGGCCTGTGGCGAGACAACTGCCCAACATCTTCATCAAGAGATGCAGCTGTACTTCCCAATTCTCGCGCGGCAACGCTCCGGCTATCCCCAGGAGTCCAGCTACCCGGCCCGCGATGAAATAACCGATGATTAATACGGATCCGATGCCCAGATGGCTCCACACCTCGGCATCGCCATGCTGGTCGTCGCGAGGCTTGGCGGTATCGCGCAGTTCCGATACTCGCAACGGCGCCAGGCGTGCCTGTAGCCAAGGCAAGGCGTCCAGGGTCTGGCCGCGCAACTGTTCTGGATTGCCGGTGGCGAGCATGCCGCGGGCCACTTGGATGTCATCGAACTGTCCCAGTTCAGGGTCCAAGCGGATGTGAAAGGCCGAATCCGTGCGCGTCGCCTCGCGCAGCAGCTCTAAATTGGCGCCAATGATCTCGGCCGCCGTAGCCGCGGTCATGGATTGGAAGTCGACCGCAATCTTGGTGCAAATGACATCGAGCCCCACGGCGGGACGAATGCCGCGCTTTGGCCAGGTCTGGGGCGATAAAACGTCCGAGGCGGTCAAGTCTGGGTGACGGGGATCGTGGGGAGCTATTGCCATGCGCCTACGGATGTCCCAGATGGATTGTTACGGTTATGAATCAACAGTTTGCCACTGGATTCAATATAAAAACCGAATGCGTCACACACTTCCTTGGATTTTGGACATGACAAGCGCCCTAGGATTCTCCCATAACTTATCAGGAATACAAGCTAAGCGATTGTATTCTTAGGGCTTGCTGATAAACCTTAACCCAAGGCCCGATTCGCCTCCTCGAAAGCAGCCCGAAGGCGCTGCTCCACGTCCAATTGCACCCTTTCCAGCCCAGGGGCATCCAAGCCCTTGGGAACATACAGCGGTTCGCCGACAACGATGGTGATTCTAGCCAGGGGCCAAGGGATGACGAAGCGATCCCATTTGATTTTCCAGGCACGCGATGCGGCGTAACTCAAGGGAATGATGGGCCGCCCCGACAGTTGCGCCAGCAGCACGGCCCCGGGCTTGACCTTCCAGGGCGGTCCGCGCGGCCCATCCGGTGTGATCGCCGGCGACACGCCCTCATGTGCGAGCGCCTGATAATAGTCGCGTAGCGCCCGAGCCCCGGTGTGCGTGGACGAACCACGGATCACCACCCCACCCAGATTTCGCACGATCATCGCTCCGATCTCGCCATCGACCGAGGGCGAAATCAGGAAACCCAACTTCAATCCGGCGCGACGCTGCTCAAGCAGGTGCTTGACGCAAAACAGCTGATGTTGATGCCAGTAGACCGGGATGAACGAGGGCGCTCGCTCGAGTGCCGCGGTAATTCGCTCAGCGCCGATCACCCGCACGACCCGCGACCAACGCCATACCAATCTCAACAGGGACACGCCTACCGGCACGAGCATTTGGTACAAAAACAATCGGCCGCGCGTGAGCCGCCTGCTCGAGCGGGTCTGCTGTTCATAGATCGTATTGCGAAGGCCGCCACCGGGGCCGCCACCAGGCTTCTCTTCCACGACGGGCATTGTAGTGCCTTACGTTACAATACGCCGATGCAAACCATAGCCCTGCCCCCCGGCCCCGCCGAGGGCTTCGACCTCGGCGGCAGCGATGAATCGCTCGCACGGCTGCGTCGCTATTTCGCGCAGTTCGGCGACATCTATCGAGTCTTCGCGCCCGCCCGTGGCGTCTACAACTACGTCATCAATCACCCGGACGACATCAAACGGGTGCTGTTGTCGAATCACCGCAACTACACCAAGGGCGAGGGCATGGATCGCGTCAAGATCCTGCTCGGCAACGGCATCATGACCAGCGAAGGCGGTTTCTGGCGCCGGCAGCGGCGCATGATGCAGCCCACGTTTCACCGCCGGGTCATCGATCAATTCAGCGCGCTAATCCGCGAGGTCAACGATAAATTCGTCGCTCGCTGGGCGGAAAAGGCAGCGCGCGCCGAACCAGTGAACCTGAGCGACGACACCAGTGAATTGACGCTGGAAATCGTGCTGCGATCGATCTTCGGCACCGACCTTGCGCGCCTGGAGAAGCAGCTCGGCGCGAATCCCTTTGCCGTGGTCGCCAAGGAGCAGAACCGGGATCTGAAGTTCGCCTTCCGCTTCCGCTCGCTGACCAAGCTGGTCCAGGAATTGATCAATCGTCGGCGCAGTGAGCCCGAAGAGCATTTCGATTTTCTGAGCATGCTGATGGCGACCCGCGATCGCGAAAACGACGCAGCCATGAGCGACAAGGAGCTCATCGATGAGGTGTTGACGCTGATTGTCGCCGGCCACGAGACCACGGCGGCGGCGCTCACCTGGACCTGGTATCTCATCAGCCAGAATCCCGACGCCCAGGCACGGCTGCAAGAGGAGGCCGACAGAACCAGCTCAGATCGGACTCTGGGTCTGGACGCTGCAGAATCACTGACATTCACCCACCAGGTATTGCAGGAGGCGCTGCGGCTGTATCCGCCGGGCTGGCTGTTCACCCGGCGCACGCTCGAGGCGGACGAACTCGGCGGCTTCCCGATAGCGCCGCGCACCGATGTGTTCATCAGTCCCTATATGCTGCATCGACATCCGGCCTTCTGGAGCGAGCCGGAGGAGTTTCGGCCCCAACGCTTCGCCGGCGCCGATGCCGAAGAGCGGCATCGGTTCTCCTATATCCCGTTTTCCGTGGGGCCGCGGCATTGCATCGGCGAGAATGTGGCCATGTTCGAAATGCTGGTTCATGTGCACTCCATGGCGCGGCGCTTTCGTCTGAGCCGCGCGAGTAATGAACCTATTGAAATCGAGGCGCAAATCAATCTGCGGCCAAGATCCAACTTGATGATGATGGTGGAATCGCGATGAATGACAACAACAAGCTCATGACTTACACGACGCTGGTCGATGTCCTCGAGGCCAATCGCGGCGTCGACCGTGCCGTGACTTATGTCGACGGAGAGAATTCCGAGCGCCGCGTGGCTTACGGCGATGTCTACACACGCGCACTCGGCATCCTCCACCACCTGCAGGCGCTGGGCGCGCAGCGCGGCGATAAGATGATCATTTTCCTGAGCAGCAACGAGCAATTCCTCGACGGCTTCTGGGCCGCGGTCTGCGGTGGAATAACGCCCGTGCCGCTCGCCGTCGGCATCAGCGATGAACATCGGCACAAACTGCTGCGCGTGGCACGCAAGCTCGGCAAGCCGCTGCTGTACACGGATGCGAAAAATCTCGAACGCCTGGAAGGGCTGGCCGCCCAGGTCGGCGAAATCGACTTGTTCAACGATTTGAAATCGCGTGTTTTCCTGGTGGAATCGATTACCGATATCTCACGGCCCGGCAAGCTGCACCGGCCGGCACCCGACGATCTGGCCTTTATCCAATTCTCCTCCGGCTCGACCAGCGAGCCGAAGGGCGTGATGCTCACTCACGGAAATCTCATCGCCAATACGCAGGGATCGACTTCCGTCGACAAATTCAACGATCAGGACGTGACCTTAAGCTGGATGCCCCTGACCCACGACATGGGATTGATCGGATTTTATCTGATGCAATTCGCCAATCGCGTTCACATCAATCTGATGCCCACCGAGCTGTTCGTGAGGCGGCCGCTGCTGTGGCTGCAGGTGGCCTCGAAAAAGCGCGTCACCATTACGTGTTCGCCGAATTTCGGCTATCGGCACTTCCTCAAAGTGCTGGGCGACCGCAAGCTCGAGGGTGTGGATCTGTCCTCGCTGCGGCTGATCTACAACGGCGCCGAGCCCATATCGGTGGATCTGTGCAATGAGTTCATGAACGCGCTGGCCTACACCGGACTTAAGCGCCGGGCCATGTACCCGGTTTACGGTCTCGCGGAAGCGTCTCTCGCCGTGACTCTGCCCGTGCTGGGATCCGACTACCGCTGGATACGAGTGAATCGCCACAAGCTGGGCTTGGGCGCAAATATCGAGCTCAATCCGGCCGATGCGCGCGACGCGCTCGAACTCATGTGTGTGGGGCAAGTGGTTCCCAATACCGAACTGCGCATCGCCGACGACTCTCGCGGCGCGCTGGCGCAGAGTATCGTCGGGCACATCCTGATTCGCGGCGCCAGTGTGACGCGAGGCTACTTCGGAGACCCAGAGGCGACGGCGCTCGCCATCGACAAGGACGGCTGGGTGGACACGGGCGACCTCGGATTCTTGCACGAGGGTTCGCTCTACATTGCCGGCCGTAGCAAGGAAATCATTTTCGTCAACGGGCAGAACTACTATCCGTATGACCTGGAGAACATCGCACAGCGGGTGCCGGGTTTGGATCTCAACAAACTGGTGGCCGCGGGTGTCGCAAAGCCCGGCTCCCAGGGCGAGGAACTCGTGGTATTCGTGTTACATCGCAGCGGCATGGCGGAGTTCCTGCCGACTGCGGCGGCGGTCAGCCGCCTGATCAACGAACACACGGGCCTCGAGGTCGCGCAGGTGATTCCGACCAAGCGCATCCCGAAGACCACCAGCGGCAAGGTGCAGCGGCATTTACTCGAGCAAGCCTATGTCGATGGCGAATTTGACGCCGAGCTGAAGGAGCTGCAAGCGCTGCGCGAGACGCCGGGAACTGCTTCCGAAGTATCCGGCAGTGAGCTGGAGAAGCGCCTGCAAGCCATTTGCGAAACGGCGCTGCCGGGCAAGCGAATCGACGTGAGCGACAATTTATTCGATATCGGCGCGAGTTCGCTCAAGCTGATCGAGATTCACGAGAACGTCGATCGGGACTTCCCCGGGCTCATTGACCTGACCGAACTGTTCGATCATCCGACCATCGCCGAACTCGCCCAACACCTCGAAGCCAAGATTAAGGCGAGCCCCGCGCGCTGAAGGTGTCGCAATTGTCGATTTTTCCTGAGTCGAAACCACGGCGGAACCAACCGACGCGTTGCGCCGAGGTGCCGTGAGTAAAACTGTCCGGAACCACGGTGCCCTGCTCACGCTTTTGCAGGGTGTCATCGCCTACGGATGACGCGGCCTTGAGCCCCGACTCCAGGTCGCCGGGTTCGAGGATTTTGCGTGCGTTGTTCGCCTGGGCAGCCCATACGCCCGCGAAGCAATCCGCCTGCAGCTCGACGAGCACCGACACATGATTTGCGCCGACGCGACCCGCGCCTTGCTCCGCCGTTTCGGCTTTGTCGGTAATGCCGAGCAGATTTTGCACGTGATGACCCACCTCGTGCGCAATGACATAGGCGCGGGCAAAATCCCCGGGTGCACCAAATTCCGTGGCGAGCTGGCGGTAGAACGTCAGATCGATATAGACCTTCTGATCTCCGGGACAATAAAACGGCCCGGACGCAGCGCTGGCCAAGCCGCAGGCCGAAGACACCTGGCCCCTGAACAACACCAGCTTCGGCGGCACATAGGTCTTGCCCATGCCCTTGAAATACGTGCCCCACACATCCTCGGTCTCGCCGAGTATGGCGCGTACAAAGTCCACCTGCGGGTCATTGGCAGCGGCGCTGTTTGAATCTGCGGGCACGGGTGCAGTGACGGCTTGCGGGTCACCGCCGTTCAACAGGCTCAACAGAGTCGCTGGATTCACACCCATGAAGTAGCCGATGACAACGACCACGATGGTGCCGATGCCTATACCGGCACCGCGGCGCCCGCCCCCGGAGCCACGATCATCTTCTACATTATCGCTGCGACGGCTGTCGTCCAATTTCATGTGACACCCCCGGGACCTTACTCTGAACTGTTATCGATGCGCGTCCATATCCTACGTCAATCGGCGCCGTATAAAGGCTTTTTCAACCGCCAGCGGCGGTAGGACCAGAGCCAGTCGGCGGGGCTGCGCAGCACATCGGCTTCGTAGGCCCGAGCGTAGCGCTCGGTGACGGCGTTGGGCGCCGTGAGTTCTCGCCCGTCCCACAAGGATTTCAGTTCCACCTCATAGTAGCCACGACGCACCCGGCGCATGGCGGCGTACACAATGGGCAAGCGAGTTGCGCGCGCGATTTGCTCGGCGCCGACATAAAACGCCGTATCTTGCCCCAGGAACTGAGTCCAATAGCGTTTGTCGGTGGAAACCGGGGCCTGATCGGCATTTATGGCCACCGCCCGTACGACGCCACGCCGCCGCAGAAAGTCCGCCAGCAGGTCCTTGGCTGGGACCAGACGGGCGCCAAAGCGCGTGCGAACCTTCAGCATCAGCCGCTCGGCCCACTGATCGTGCAGCGGCTTATAGGCCGCATCGACCGGATAGCCCAGGTGCAGCGCCATCCCATGCAACAGCCATTCCCAATTGCACAGGTGCGAGGTGACGAACATGACGGACTGACCGGCATTAAGATAAGCCTGCACGACCTGCAGATTTACGATTTGAACCTGAGCGCGCATATCCGCCTCGGTCATGGACATCGATTTCAGGACTTCGACCATCACTTCGCAGAAATTCTTTAGAAAGCGCTTGTGAATGGCCTCGCGCTCGGCGAGGCTCAAGTTGGGAAAGACCTTGTCGATCTGTTCGCGAATCACCTGATGCCGATGCCGTGCCAGGTAGAACGCCAACAGATACACGAAGGTCCCAAACGCATATAGCGCCCGCATGGGCAGGCGCGAGAGGAGTTTAATCATCGGTAGCCGAAGTTTACGATAATCGCGCCGGCGGCGGCGGACTTGCACGTCGAGTCCTTGCGCCGCGCATTGCGGTGCGGCACACTTGAAAGTCATACCAACAAGCCCGCGGCCCGCTGCCAACCGGCGGCAATTTATGAATCAAAGACGGTGTCATCGCCAGGAATTAGCGCCGCATGAGTAGCACTTCGGCGGCGGCTGTGTCGATGAGCACCCTCGATGAGGATGCGTGGGACGACCTGCTGAGCTTCATCGAGGAACGGCGCGTCATCCCCATCGTCGGGCCGGAACTGCTGCAGGTCTCGACCGACCGCGGACCGCGCCTGCTGCTCGATTGGGTCGCCGAAAAGCTTGCCGGCCGGCTGAACGTAAACATTGCCGAGTTACCTCAGCCCTACACCCTCAACGATGTGGTGTGCTGGTTTCTCTCCGCACGCGGGCGGCGTGAAGAAGCCTATGTACGGATGCGCAGCATCATCAAAGAGGCGAACTTCGAACCGCCGGCAGCGCTGCGGCAATTGGCGGCGATTACCGATTTTGACTTATTCGTCACCACGACCTTCGATCCCTTGCTCGAGAATGCCATCAATCTCGAACGCTTTAACGGCGCGCCGTCGACGGATGTACTCTCCTATGCACCGAATCGGGTCACGGATCTGCCCACCGAGCGCGACCGGCTGCAGCGGCCGGTGGTCTATCACCTGTTCGGGAAAATCTCTGCCTCGCCCACCTACGTGATTTCGGACGAGGATCTGCTGGAATACATCTGTGCCCTGCAGAGTGAACATCTGGCCCCGGAGAAGCTGTTTCACGAGCTGGAGCACAATCACCTGCTGTTCATCGGCAGCAATTTCACCAACTGGCTGGCGCGCCTGTTCCTGCGCATGGCCAAGCGTCAACGCCTGTCGGACCCGCGGGATGTGGGCGAAGTGTTGGCCGACAATCACACCAGTCAGGACGATCGGCTCATGGCCTTCCTCCAACAGGTGAGCGTGCGCACGAGAATCTATATGGGTGCCGAGAAATTCGTCGAGGAGTTGCACTCGCGCTGGCAGGCGCGGCGCAGGCCGGTCGCAGCCACGTCAGCGCCGGCCGCGGCACGTTTCATGCCCCCTGCCCGGGAGATGCCGGACAATGCGGTGTTCATCAGCTACGCCCGCGAGGATCTCGCGGCGGTCCAGCAGATCAAGACAGGGCTGGAGTCGGCCGGCATCACCACCTGGTTCGACATGGATCGCCTGGAAGTGGGTGATGACTACGATCGCAAGATTCAACGCAACATTGCCCGCTGCTCCTACTTTATTCCCATCGTGTCGGCCACCACGCAGCGGCGTCTGGAGGGCTACTTCCGCCGCGAATGGAGCTATGCCATGGATCGGGTGCGCAACATGGCCGATGGCGCGCTATTCATCTTGCCGGTGACCATTGATGGCACCTCGGCAGCCGATGCCCTGGTGCCGGATAAATTCAAGGCGCTGCATTTCACACAATTGCCCGGCGGCCAGGTGCAACCCGAATTCGCGCAGCGACTGGTTGATTTCGTGCGAGCGCGCTCACAATGAACGCGCGGCCGAATGACTCCGTGCCGGTCAATTCAACGCTCACTACAGTCGATGAACGCAATCCTTGGCTGGGACTGGCGTCGTTTACGGAAGAAACTCGTGCGTACTTCTTCGGCCGCGAGGACGAGGTCGGCGAGCTGTCGCGACGGGTGCAGCGCAAGCTGCTGACCGTGCTGTTCGGCCAGTCGGGCCTCGGCAAGACATCCATCCTGCGTGCGGGACTCGTGCCGCGACTTCGCGGCCAGGGTTACTGCCCTATCTATGTGCGCATCGACTACGGCAAGGACTCCCCTGAGCCCGCCGAGCAGATCAAGCAGGCCATCAGCCGCACGGCGCGCCATTCCGGCGAATGGACCCAGGCGGGAGTTGCCGTCGAAGGCGAATCGCTGTGGGAGTTCCTGCATCACCGCGATGACGTGCTGCGCGATGAATCCGGCGCCACGCTGATCCCCTTGCTGATCTTCGATCAGTTCGAAGAGATCTTCACCTTGGCGCAAAGCGATGAATTCGGCCGCGCACGCGCCGCGCGCTTCATCGAGGAACTCGCCGATCTGGTCGAGAATCGCCCGCCGAAGTCCCTCGAAGCCAAGCTGGATGAAGATGAATCGGGCGCGGAGCGCTTCGATTTCACGCGCGGCGACTACCGCGTGCTGATCGCGCTACGCGAGGATTATTTGGCACCGCTTGAGGGCTTGAAGAAGGCCATGCCCAGCATCTCGCAGAATCGTCTGCGACTGGCGCCCATGACCGGCGAGCAAGCGCTCTCCGCCGTGCTTCAACCCGGCAGAAAGCTGGTCACCGATGAAGTGGCCGCGGCCATCGTGCGCGTTGTCGCCGGCGGCGCGGAGCTTGCGCACGCCGAAGTCGAGCCTTCGCTGCTCAGCCTGATATGCCGCGAACTCAACGACGCCAGAATCGCCCAGGGACGAGAAGAAATTTCTCTCGACCTGCTCGCCGGATCGCATGCCACCATCCTTAGCAATTTTTACGAACGCGCGCTCGCCGATCAGCCTTTGGCCGTGCGTCAGATCATCGAAGATGACCTGCTGACCAGTTCCGGATTTCGCGAGAATGTGGCCGAGGAAAGTCTGATCAGCCGCTTCAGCGCTGCCGGCGCCGGGCCCGAAACGCTTTCTGTCTTGGTCAATCGCCGCCTGCTGCGCATCGAAGAACGCTTGGACGTGCGCCGCGTCGAACTCACTCACGATGTATTGTGCGGCGTGGTCAAAGGCAGCCGCGATCTGCGGCGCGAACGCGAGGCGCGCGAAGCAACTGAGCGCTTGCTGGCCGATCAACACTCGCGCGAAGTCGCGGCCCGTCACGGGCTGGTGCGCGCACGGCAAATTGCCCTGGGCTGCACGGTGCTTGCGATCGGCGCCATTGCCGCCGCCGTATTTGCCTATTTCAGCAGCCAGCGCGCCCATAAGGCCGAACTCGAGGCGCAGCAAACCCGCGACATTTCCAATCAGGCCAGAGTGCAGGCCGAACAGCTCATGGGCTATCTGACCGACGATTTCGTGCGCGAGCTACAAAGTTTCGGGCGACTGGATGTGGTCGCAGAATTCGCCAAGCGGCAGATTGATTATTTTCACGCCCTGCCCCCCTCACTCAAGGACAGAGTCACCACGCGCAACGGGGCGCTCGCCATGGTGCAGTACGCCCGCGCTATGCGCGTCATGGGCAAATTGGACTTGAGCGATGCCACCGACAAGGAAGCCCTGCAATTGCTCGAGCAATTGCGACACGACGGCGACAATACCGAAGCCACGACCATTGCACTGGCGCTGGGCTATGCCGTCAAGGCGCAAATCCTCGACAACCGTAACGATCCGGCGGGACCGGAATGGGGCAAGCGCGCTGCCGAGTTGCTGCGGCCCATTGCAGAAGCCCCCAATGCATCCGCGGCGTCCCGGCGCGCCTATGCGGACGTCCTGGTGCGTGTCGCTTTCGAACAGCAGGGCTCCAATCAAAACGAGGCAGGGGTGATCAGCGCACGAAAATCTCAGCAATACGCGGCTGAATTGGGCGCACTCGACCTCTCGAACATCGACATGGCTGCGATCTACGCAGAATCCGGCGCCTGGCTGGTCTCCGCTTTGGCCCAGCTGGGCCGCAACGATGAGGCGCGCCGCGATGGCCAAGCGTCCATGGCGGTTGCCGACAAGGTGCTCGAACGTCGACCGGGCTACCGCATGGCTCTGCACGCAGCGCAAGTGATCGAGTCCGACTTGGCGCAGGTGGCCGGCAATGAGTTGGACCCTAGAGAGGCGCTCCGCCTGCAACAGCGCGGCGCGGAAATTTCAGAGTCCCTGCTGAAGCTGGATCCCGAGAACACCGTGAACGTGAATAACTCGGGAGTGGCTAATCAGGGTATAGGCGACGCCCTATGGTCCTTGGGACGGGTCAACGAAGCCATCCCGTACTACCTCAAGTCGCTCGATGCCTACGGCAAAGCATCCGACACCGGGGAATCGGGATATACGATCATTCACGGCTATGACGTGGCGACGACGTCGCTCCGCCAGTCCCAGTTGGGCGACACCGCGGGCGCCGCGGCGACTATTGCCCGGGGAGTGCGCTACTTGGCGAATCTGCGTCGGACCGAACCCAAAGGCAGCATATCGCTGAGCATCCTCGATGCGCTTCAAAAATTGTCCGCCACCGGCGCTGCATTCGAGGCGGGCGACTATGCGGGCGCTCGGCGCTTGGCCATTGAGGTAGCGGCTGAAACCGAGCTGACCCGGGCGCATGGCGGTGTGCAGGAGTCGCAAAGATTCGTAACGCTGTTCGTCGCGTATCATCTCGATGGGCGCACCAGCTATCTGCTTGGCGACTATGCCGACGCGGAGCGGGCCGAACGTGCGGCGATAGAAGCCCGCAAGCATGGAACCACCGACGCCGTGGGCGACCAACGTGATTTGGGCGAGATGTCGACCTGGCTCGCCATGGCAATTGCGCGTCAGGGCCGCCTCAGCGAAGCTGCAAAAGAGATCGCTCCCATAGTAAAATTCCAGCGCGCCCTGGCGCCCAAGAATCATGGCGATCAATGGCAGCCTCTGGAATTGGCCGCGGCGCTGTATGCGCAGTCGCTCACGGACAAGCAACACAGCGCCGCTCTGCTGCGCGAAGCGGCCGCCAAGCTGGACGCATTACCCGCCACCATGCGCAGCATGCATGATGTGAAGCTATGGCGGGACCTCGTTAACGCCGCGGAGCGGGGCCCGGGTTGAATCCCGGAGCCCAACGGCAATTTCGCTCCACTGGGCAGCGGGGCTACTTAACCTTGATTAGCGACGATCCGCGCCGCATTTTTGCGCGCAAGCTGGAGCGGGAAATCGACGTGAGGTTCACGCCCATCGAATGCACGGTGCAAACCTCCGAAGGCTTGGTGCATGCTGCGCCGGGCGATGCCATTATTACCGGTACCGCCGGCGAACACTGGCGAGTGTCGCGCGCAAGGTTCGCCGAAAAGTACCGCCCAGTACCGCCGACAGTTGCCGGCGAATCGGGCCGCTATATAAGCCTGCCGAACCGGATCATGGCGGTATCGATGAGGGAGCCATTCGAGGTGCTGCTGGCCGACGGGGTATCGCGACTGACCGGACGTGCGGGCGAGTGGCTGGTCGATTACGGCGACGGCAGCCTTGGCATTGTGTCGGAAGCCATATTCGCAACGACCTACGAAATCATCGATGGCCCCTGATGGCGCTGCATCAATTCCTTCAACGGTTGATTCTTCTCGGTGCGCACGTCGAATCGCTGCCGCCGATGCCCCCGGCCCAACCCCCGCCGGCACTGCTGCCGCTCATTGATTCAATTGCGGCCTCCCACAAGCGCTTCGATACGCGGGCAATCCTCTATGGGCATCGCTACCGCAGCGGTTTTTGGGCCATCTATTTGTTGAGCGCCATTGCCGTGCTGTGTGCCGTGGTCCCTCTGGCACTGGGTTGGGACAGCGCCAATCACCTGCTGCACCCTTACGCCGGGCTGTGGGCTGTGAGCGAGGTACTGATCATCGGCAGCGTCAGCGCCATCTACTGGCGCGGCCACAAGCAAGACTGGCAATCGCAGTGGCTGGGTGCCCGCACCACCGCCGAGCTCAGCTGGTATCTGCCCATGCTGGCGCCCCTGATCGACTTCGATGCCCCCGCGGGCGCTGCCAATTGGTATCTGAGGGTATTCGATCCGGGCCAGCATGTGCGCGGCGCGGACGATGTGGCAAAACTGTGCGCCGACAATGAGGCGTTGGCGCGCAAGCAGTTGGCGAATGCATGGGCAGACCCGGTATTCGTTGCTGACTATGCGCGCTGGACTACGGAGATCCTCGAAGACCAGCGTCATTATCATTACCGAACCGCGAGCAAACAGCATGCACTGCGGCATCGAGTGCACCTGATCAACAGTGCCTTGTTTGCGCTTACCGCAGTGGGTGCCCTTCTGCATCTGGTGATCCACACGCTGTGGCTGTCGTTGGTCACCACATTCTTCCCGGCGCTCGGCGCCTCGCTGCATGGCGCACTTGCCCAATCCGAAGCCTATCGCTTGGGCACCACGTCAGAGCGACTGGTTGGGGAATTGCAAGGTGCAATAGACCGGATTCGCGCCGCGCTCGATGAGCGCGATTCGGCAGCCAATGAGCTGCCGCTCAAAGCAGCGATCGAAGCCGCGATTGCACTCATACTTGAAGAGCACCAGGACTGGCATTTGCTGGTGCGGCCGCACAATCTGCCGCTGGCGTAAGGCCTCCCGGCATACGCGACAACGTACAGCGCGCGTGCCGGTCCGGCACCATGATGGGCCGTCCCTGAGAGCTATCGCGTAGTCGATTGCGCGAAGACTACGGGATAGAAGTCACTTCCCCCAACAGGTGCTTGGCCACTGCTATCGCACGCGAGCGCTCTTGATCGCACGCTGTGCCGCTTTGGGGCCTTTGATGGCGAGCACACGATACTTCTTGGCGTCGAGCTGATGATATTTAACGAAGAAATCTTCCACTTCTTTACAGAAGGTCCTTCCTAGGTCGGTCATTTTCCTAACGTGGGCAAAGCTGTGGTTCGCATTTTCAACGGCCACCACACGATCGTTGCGCTCAGCATGACCCTTAGCTCCTTGCTCGCCCTCGATGATGCCAATGACCCGGCAGGTAAGTTTGCATCCGGCAAACGCGGGTTCATCCATCAACACCAGAACATCGAGCGCATCGCCGTCCCCTCGGATCGTCGAGGGCACAAATCCAAAATCGTAGGGGAACGCCATTCCGGCCGGCAAGACTTTCTTAAGTTCGAAGATGCGCTCCTTGACGTCGTAGGCATATTTGTTACGGCTTCCCTTGTGCGTCTCGATGATGACCACAATCAAGTCCGGTTCGTCTTGATCGCGAGGTTTAAGTCGAACGGGGTCTGCGAGCCCCGGCGACCGGTCGGTGGTTTTGGCCATAGAAGTCTCCTCGATTAAAGCAAGTGGGCGCCATAGCGCGTGTTACACGATCAGCTACGAAAATCTCGTCGCTCACGCGCGCGTAAACGGTTATGGATATCGGTGGCCGATATAGCAGCTTCCGATTCGGCGACCACGATTTGATTTAAGCCCCGCACGACGTCGCCAGCGGCATAAAGGCCGGCAATCGAAGTTTGTTGGTGCGCATTTACTTTTAGCGCACCGCCCTCGTCGCACTCCGCCCCCAGAGCACGGGCAAGCTGATTTTGCGGATGGCAACCTAGAGCGCTATATATTACGTTG
>JANYJY010000013.1 GCA_025358295.1 Gammaproteobacteria bacterium | reverse complement strand
CGTCAACGTCGTTACGAAGTAGCGATGCACGCGGGCCGGTGGGCTCGCGGATAGTCACCGAAAGGGGGTAGGGCAACCTGCCCCCTTTTTTGTTTATTGCGTCAGACGGCGCATTTAGTCGAGTCGGTTCTCCATGAAATTCGTCGACGAAGCCAAGCTCAAGGTCCATGCCGGCAACGGCGGCCGCGGCTGCGCGAGTTTTCGCCGTGAAAAGTCCGCGCCCTTCGGTGGTCCCGACGGCGGTGACGGCGGGCTCGGCGGCAGCGTGTACTTAAGGGCGGTCGAGGGCATGAATACCTTGGCGGACTTTCGCATCTCGCGGACCTACAAAGGCCAGAACGGCGAGAGCGGCAGCGGCAACGACTGTACCGGACATGGTGGCGACGATATTTTCGTGTCCATTCCGGTCGGAACCGTGGTCTCCGATCTGGATACGGGGGAGCAGTTGGGCGATCTCGCTGCCGAGGGCCAGACACTGCTGGTCGCCAAGGGCGGCAAGGGCGGGTGGGGCAATACGCGCTTCAAATCCAGCACCAATCGCACGCCGCGCAAGTTCGGCCTTGGTCTGCCCGGCGAAAAACGCGAGCTCATGCTCGAGCTTAAATTGATTGCCGATGTCGGACTGCTGGGCTTGCCGAATGCCGGCAAATCCACGTTGATCCGCGCCGTGTCGTCGGCACGCCCCAAGGTCGCGGACTATCCGTTTACGACCTTGTATCCCAATTTGGGTGTGGTCACCGCCGGTCCCAGTCGAAGCTTCGTCATGGCGGATATCCCGGGCTTGATCGAAGGCGCCGCCGACGGCGCGGGACTTGGCATTCGGTTTTTGAAGCATCTGCAGCGCACCCGAGTATTGCTGCACCTCGTCGATATCGCGCCGCCGGACCCCGACGCCGATCCGGTGAAGGGTGCGCGCACCATCGTCGCCGAGCTGAAAAAATTCGCCGCCGATCTGGGTTCAAAAGAACGTTGGCTGGTCATCAATAAGATCGACCTTTTGGAGCCGGCCGAGGCGGATCGGCGCGCCAAGGACATCGTGCGACGTTTGCGTTGGAAGGGTCCTGTATTGCGCATTTCAGGCGCCACAGGGGCCGGGACGGACGACCTTAAGCAGGCGGTGATGCGTTATCTCGAGGAGCACCCGCGTGGCCCAGAGGCCAAGGCCGCCGCCGACGAGGCAGACCAAGGCGCCGTGTCCGCGAAATAAAAAAACCGGCTTGAAGCCGGCTTTTTACTGCAACGAGAAATCAATATCACCTAGTTACTTTGGTGCTGGGTCGTGTTCCTTTGCATCTTTTCGACCGTGTCCTTCGCACTCTGGGCTGCTTGGTCAATTTCCTCCGGCGAACCGCAGCTTTCCACCTGGGCGAGCCGGCTGCCGAGCGCGGTTTCTTGCCGGCACCACACGGTCACGCCGTTTTTGACTCTCGGCTTGTAGCTTGCACTGCGAAGGCGATGGGTTTGAGCGGCTAAAGCGGCGTCAGCGGCCGCCTTGTTGGTGTCGCCGGTAGCCGCCGTAGCGGCAGGCATAGTCGGTTGAGCGGGGGTGGCAGGCGTGCCCGGTTCGGCGGCAAACGATGCCGAAAAGCCACCCAAGCACAGCGCAGTGAGGAAAATAGTTTGGTAGCGCATTGTCGACATATGCCACAAAGTCGCTCGGGCGGTCAACAGGGCGACGCCCGGATTACTTGGCGAGGGCGCGAACCTGCTTGGTCAGGCGGCTCTTATGCCGCGCCGCCTTATTGCGGTGAATGATGCCCTTATTGACCATGCTGTCGATGATCGGGGTCGCGGCCGCTAGCGCGGCGGCAGCCTCGTCGTGCTTGCCGGCCTTCAATGCCAGAGTCGCTTTACGGATAGCACTGCGCAGCTGCGAAGTAAGTGCGTCGTTGCGGGCACGATGCACCGTCGACTGTCGGGCAGCTTTTTCAGCAGATTTCGTATTCGCCAAGCTCGAACTCCTTACCAAACATCGTGGTCCAAATCGGACCCCAAAAGAGCCGCGTAGCTTGCCGATTGGCCGCCCGCTTGTCAATCAACATGCCGATCCTCTGATATTGCCTTGCTATAGTGGAGCCCCTCGCGGATCCACGGGGTTCCGGGAAACCTGAGTATAATCACGGCCTTTCGCCATGGAACTAGTTCGCGGCCTACATAATATTTCGCCTCGCCACCGAGGTTGTGTGTTGACCGTGGGCAATTACGACGGCGTGCACCTGGGTCACCAGCGAATGATCGGCGCGCTCACTGCGCGAGCCGCGGAGCTGCGCTCTGCGGCAACTGTGCTGGTATTTGAGCCGAGTTCGAAGGAGTTTATCGATCCCGATGGTGCGCCGCCGCGTCTGACTCGATGGCGTGAGAAATATGCGGCACTGGCTGCGCAAGGGGTCGAGCGCCTGGTGACTTTGCGATTCGATGAAAGCATGCGGGCCATGACCCCGCGTTGCTTCGTCGATGAATTGATGGTGACCAGGCTGGGTGCGCGCCACATGGTAGTCGGCGATGACTTTCGCTACGGCAGTAATGCCGGGGGCACCATCGAGAGCCTGAGGGCCGCGGGCCAAGCGCACGGTTTCGGCGTCGAGCAGATCGCACCATTCGTTTTCGATGGCGTGCGCGTGAGCAGCACTGCGGTGCGCGAACGATTGGAACACGCGGATTACGCGGGCGCTGCGCGCTTGCTGGGCCGTCCGTACCGAATGTCGGGCCGTGTGGTGCACGGCCGTGAACTGGGCCGCACGCTCGGATTTCCGACCGCCAACTTGCGCTTGATGCGCCGCAAGTCGCCGGTATGGGGCATATTGGCGGTATGGATCCGAGGTATCGGATCGCAGCCGTTGCCCGGCGTCGCCAGTCTTGGCACCCGGCCCACGGTGAACGGCATCGAGCCGCTGCTCGAAGTGCATGTGTTTGATTTTACGGGCGACCTTTACGGGCGAGCGATCGACGTGCAGTTCGTCGCCAAGCTGCGTGATGAGGTTAAGTTTGATTCCTTGGATGCAATGACGATGCAAATGAAAATTGACGGCGCGCAAGCGCGTGAGGTTTTGTCGAAGGTGAATTGTGGCTGACTACAAGAACACGATTAATTTGCCGAACACGGGTTTCCCGATGAAGGCAGATCTGGCGAATCGCGAGCCGGGAATGCTGGCTGCCTGGGACCGCTCGGGGCTGTACGAGAAGATTCGTGCGGTCGCGAAAGGGCGCCCCTCGTATGTGCTGACCGATGGGCCGCCTTATGCAAACGGCGCGATACATCTGGGTCACGCGGTCAATAAAATTCTCAAGGACATCATCGTCAAATCCCGTACCTTGGACGGCTACGATGCGCCTTATGTGCCCGGCTGGGATTGTCACGGGCTGCCTATTGAAATGCAGGTGGAGAAGACCCACGGTCGCGTCGGACAAAAAATAGACGCCAAGTCATTTCGCGCTGCGTGCCGCGAATATGCACAAAAGCAGGTTGACGCGCAGCGCTTGGATTTTAAACGGCTCGGTGTGCTCGGCGATTGGGATCATCCCTACTTGACCATGGCGCCGAGTTTCGAGGCAGATCAGCTGCGTGCTTTCAGCCTCATCATCAAGAACGGCCATTTGTACAAAGGATACAAGCCGGTGCATTGGTGTCTGAATTGCCGCTCGGCATTGGCGGAGGCGGAAGTCGAGTACGAGGATAAGACCTCGCCGAGTATTTACGTACGCTTCCCGATCGCCGACGGCGCGGATCTGGCGCAGCGATTCGGCATCGATACCGAAGATGGACCGACGTCGCTGGCGATTTGGACCACCACACCGTGGACCCTGCCGGCGAACCGCGCAGTATCCGTGCATCCGCAATTCGACTACGCGCTGATTGAATTCGATTTGGGCGCGGGAACGGAACGCTTGGTACTGGCGAGTGAATTGACCGACAAGGTCATGAAATCCTTGGGTGTGTCCGAGTGGGTTTCGATAGCGACCGTCAAGGGCACGGCACTCGAGCATCTGCAGCTGCAGCATCCGTTTTACGACCGGCAAGTGCCGGTCATCCTGGGCGATCACGTCACCCTTGATGCAGGCACCGGCGCCGTGCATACGGCTCCCGGCCATGGTTTGGATGATTACGTCGTCGGCCGGCGCTATGGACTGGAAATCGACAATCCCGTCGGCGGAGACGGACGATTCCTGCCCTCGACACCCTTATTCGCGGGCGAACAGGTCTTCGATGCCAATGCTCATGTCATCAAAGTGCTGCATGACGGCGGCCGATTGTTGAAGGATGAGCCCTACCATCATTCTTATCCGCATTGCTGGCGTCATAAGACGCCGGTGATTTTCCGCGCGACGCCGCAATGGTTCATCAGCATGGAGCAGGCGGGTCTGCGCAAGGGGGCGCTCGAAGCCATTCCCCACGTCGATTGGATGCCGGGTTGGGGCGAGCAGCGTATCAGCGGCATGATCGCCGGCAGGCCGGATTGGTGTGTGTCGCGGCAACGGACTTGGGGAGTGCCCCTGCCTCTGTTTGTCGACAAAGTCACCGGCGAATTGCATCCGAAGACCGCGGAGCTGATCGAAGAAGTGGCCAAACGGGTCGAACAGGGCGGCATCGACGCCTGGTTCGATCTGGATCCGGCGACCCTGCTTGGCGCCACCGCCGATCAGTACGACAAGGCCACGGACGTCATGGACGTCTGGTTCGACTCGGGCGTGGTGCATCACTGTCTGTCGCAGAGCCGGCCCGAAATCACGGTGCCCGCCGACTTGTATCTCGAAGGCTCAGACCAGCATCGTGGTTGGTTTCACAGTTCGCTTCTCACTTCTGTGGCCATTCATGGACGTGCACCCTACCGCGGCGTCCTGACTCACGGATTCACCGTGGATGAGAAGGGCCGCAAGATGTCGAAGTCCGTCGGCAACACTCTGGTGCCGCAGAAATTGACCAACACCCTGGGTGCGGACGTGTTGCGTCTGTGGGTGGCTGCGACCGACTACGCCAATGAAATGAGCGTGTCGGATGAAATCTTGAAACGCATGGCCGATTCCTATCGCCGCATGCGCAACACACTGCGGTTTTTGTTGGGCAATCTGCATGGTTTCGATCCCGCGCAGCATGCCGTGGCGTTCGATGACCTCGTGGCCATCGATCAATGGGCGATCAGCAAGGCTTTCGCCTTGCAAAACGATGTGGTCACCGCGTATCGCAACTACGAATTTCACGATATCTATCAGCAGGTCCATAATTTTTGCGTGGTCGAACTCGGCGGCTTCTACCTCGACATCATCAAGGATCGGCTCTACACCACGTGTGCGGGCAGCGCGCCGCGGCGTTCAGCCCAAACTGCCATGTACCACGTGGCACAGGCCATGGTGCGCTGGTTGGCGCCGATTTTGAGTTTCACCGCTGAAGAGGTGTGGGGCTTTCTGCCGGGGGATCGCAATGAATCGGTGTTCCTGAACACTTGGCACCAGTTTCCCGCCGGTGCGGAACGAGAGTCTGCAATCGATTGGACCGCCTTGATCGCGCTCAAGGCGGACGTCGCGCGCGATCTTGAGCGGCTGCGGGCGGCCGGGTCCATCGGCGCGCCGCTGGAAGCCGAAGTCGCGATCTATGCGCCTGCGGCGCCGGCCGGAAAATTTGCGGCTCTGCGCAATGAACTGCGGTTCTTGTTGATTACAAGCCAGGCGCACGTCATCGAGACCGATACGCCGCCCGCGTCGAGCGTTCCAACCAGCGAACCCGGCGTGTGGATCGAGGTCAAACCCAGTACGCAGCCGAAGTGCGTGCGTTGCTGGCATTTGCGCAGCGACGTGGGCAGCGATCCGCGGCACCCGGAACTTTGCGCGCGCTGTGTCGTCAATGTCGAGGGTCCCGGTGAGGAGCGTCATTTCGCATGACCATTGAAGAGAATCGCACCCGAGCGGCAGCCTGGTGGCTGCTGTTATCGGTATTTGTGGTGCTGGCGGACCAGGCATCCAAAGCCTATATCGTCGGGCATTTCATGGAATTCGAGTTCACGCGAATCCTGCCGGTCTTGGATATCACCCGCATGCACAATGTCGGCGCGGCATTCAGCTTCCTGGCCTCTGCGTCCGGCTGGCAACGCTGGGTGTTCATCGGGCTTGCCGTGACGGTGAGCATCGGCATCACGATCTGGCTGTTCCGGCTGCCGCGCAACGCGCCCACCCTGCTGGCCGCGGGACTCGCGCTGGTGCTGGGCGGTGCGCTCGGCAATGTCATCGACAGGATTCGTCTGGGGCACGTGATCGATTTCATACACTTTCATTGGGAACGGGCGTATTTTCCTGCCTTCAATGTGGCGGATTCGGCGATTACCGTCGGAGCCGCATGCTTGCTGCTGGATGCGTGGTTGGAAACGAAGCGGAAACACTGATGCAAATCTTCTTAGCCAATCCGCGTGGATTTTGCGCCGGTGTCGACCGCGCCATCGATATTGTCGAGCGGGCGATCGTCCTGTTCGGCGCGCCGATCTATGTGCGGCACGAAGTGGTCCATAACAAGTACGTCGTAGATCGCCTGCGAACCATCGGCGCGGTGTTCGTCGACGAATTGCACGAGGTACCGGATGGCGCCACGGTGATTTTCAGCGCCCATGGCGTGCCGCGTGTGGTGCAGCAAGAAGCCCAGCGCCGCTTGCTGAATGTATTCGATGCCACCTGCCCCTTGGTCACCAAGGTTCATATGGAAATCACGCGCTACGCCCGTGAAGCGCGCGAGGTGTTCTTGATCGGCCACGCCGGACACCCGGAAGTGGAGGGCACCATTGGCCAATTCGACGCTGCATTGGGCGGCTCGATTTATTTGATTCAGACCGTCGATGATGTCGCGAAAGTGGTGGTTCGCAATCCCGACCATCTGGCCTTCGTCACGCAGACCACCCTGTCGGTCGATGATACGGCGTCGATTGTCGCCGCACTGCGAGCCCGCTTCCCGGGCCTCAAGGCGCCGGTTAAAGAAGACATTTGTTACGCCACGCAAAATCGCCAAGATGCGGTCAAGGACCTTATCGGCCGCTGCGAAGTGCTGGTAGTGGTCGGTTCGAAGTCGAGCTCGAATTCCAATCGGCTGCGGGAGATGGCAGATAAGAACGCCAAGCCGGGCTACTTGGTGGACGGGCCGGAAGACCTGCACCGCGACTGGTTCGAGGGCGTCAAAACCGTCGGCGTGACCGCGGGTGCCTCGGCGCCTGAGATTCTGGTGCAGGGGGTCATTTCCCAGCTGCGCCAATGGGGCGGAGAAGTGGCCGAGGAACTCAAGGGGCGTACCGAACACGTGATATTCGCCCTGCCGAAAACCCTGCGCCAAGTCGCGAAGGATGGCGCCAGTCTTTCGTCGGTGGGTCCCACAGGTTAGAATGCGGTCCCTTTCGGGTTGCAACGCCGCAATAGCTCAGTTGGTAGAGCAACGCATTCGTAATGCGTGGGTCAGGGGTTCGAATCCTCTTTGCGGCACCAAAAAACTCGTAAAATCAATAACATACGCGGCGTCACATTCGTGCATGTGATTTCGCTGTGCCCAATTGCGTATTTCGCGCAAGGAAGGCCATCGATTCACGGCAAGACGGTCCATGGTTTCACGCCATGTCGGTCCACAGCTAATGAAGCAGGACGTGGTGGACTTTCTATCAGAGACGAGCATTCGTCAATAGCTTGTTTTCTGGT
>JANYJY010000006.1 GCA_025358295.1 Gammaproteobacteria bacterium | reverse complement strand
CGGCAAAATTCAATCTTAGGTTCTTGCGTCAAGGCCATCGGCCGGGCGCTCGACGCTGCGGGCTGTGATGGCGCGGCTCTACTTACCGAGGCTGGATTCGACTTGAAAGAGTTGGAAGGCCCCGATGCCCGCTGTCCCTTGGTCAAGATCGGACGCTTGTGGCGCCTTGCAGTGGAATCCACCGGGGATCCGGCATTCGGCCTCAAAGTCACCAAACACTACAAGCACACCATGTTTCATGCGCTGGGCTATGGTCTTAGTGCAAGTTCCAGCCTGAAAGAGGCTTTTGAACGAGTGCAGCGTTTTTCGCATGTGGTCAGTGACGCGGTGGGGTATGAGTTTTTTCGATGCGGAGACGAATACCACTTTATTCTGCTGCCCGTGACAGGCGTTCCGGTCGAGTCTGTCGATGCCTTGGTGGGCATGTACATTCAGCTGTGCCGCTGGTTGATCGGGCGGGAGTTCTCCCCCGTGTCGGTGGAGTTGCGGCGGCCACAACCGGCGATCAGCGATGACTTTGAGCGGCTTTGGCGCGCTCCCTTACGATTCGGCGCCGAGCAAAACCGCCTGATATTCGACAGCGAGAGCATCGAGCGTCGTCTTGACACCGGCAATCCCGAACTTGCCCGACAGAGCGACGCCATCTCGGCTCAGTATCTTGCGCGGATCGAACGCTACAATATAGAGGCGCGCGTACGCGAAGTTGTGACGCTGCGGTTGCCGAATAGGGAACCGTCTCAAAAGGAAGTGGCTGAAGTCCTGAGCATGACTACCCGCACGTTGCAGCGGAAGCTCGTCGATAGCGGCACCACGTTCAAGGAAATATTGGATGAGACGCGACATTCGCTTGCACTTGCCTACCTGAGCGCACCGAAACACAGCGTCAATGAAATTACTCATTTTCTCGGATTTTCCTGCAGCAGCAGCTTCACGCGTGCATTTCGCCGCTGGACCGGTATGTCCCCGACTGAATGGCGGGAGGGAACAAGCTCGCGGACCCTCCGTTCCCACCGGCGGATGGCGGGGGTGTCCCTCGAAGGACGATCACAAGACGAGTCGTTCTAACCTGGAATCGGTCTTTCAAGGCCAACTAAGGTGATTACGAGCGGCGAATGAATGACAGAGCGATTGTCGCCGCCGGTCAATAGGTTGTCGTCCACAGCACCGCGCTTCGTCGCGAATTCCATAAGATCGGTTCGGCGCAATACCCAGGATAGACGATTGGGCCGCCCATCGGCCGTGTCGGCCGAGATCACCGACCTGCACATCTGACGATAAGCACCCAACATGGATACGCACGAGCATCTCGACATATTGATAATCGGCGCAGGCCTGTCGGGTATCGACGCCGCGTATAATTTGCAGACCGCTTGTCCTGGCAAGACCTATGCCATCCTCGAGGAGCGCGACGCCATCGGTGGTACCTGGGACCTGTTTCGGTATCCTGGCGTGCGGTCCGATTCAGACATGCACACCCTCGGATTTCCTTTCCGACCATGGTACGCCGAGGAGGCAATCGCCGACGGGCCTGCGATCCGCGATTATATCCGTGAAACTGCTACTCATTGCGGAATCGACCGTAAGATTAGAGTGGGGCATCGGGTGACGCGGGCTTCTTGGTCCTCCGCTGATGCGCGCTGGACCGTTGACGCGCGCGTGGGTGGGGAAATCGTTCGACTGGTCTGCCAATTTCTCTATATGTGCAGTGGCTACTATGACTACAGTGGCGGTTTCAGCCCAGATTTTCCGGGCATGGAACGGTTCAAGGGTCAAATTCTTCATCCGCAGGCATGGCCCGAGAAGCTCGACTATGCAGGCAAGAGAATTGTGGTGATCGGCAGTGGGGCGACCGCGGTAACGCTGGTTCCGGCACTTGCCAAGGATGCCGCGCAGGTCACGATGCTGCAGCGATCTCCCACGTACATGGTTTCGCGGGCGGCCAAAGACACCAAAGCCATTTGGCTTTATCGGCATCTGCCTAGAGGACTCGCGGCAAAGCTCATAAAATGGAAGAACGTGGCGCACGGCATCGTGATGTTTCATCTAGCGCGCAGCAGACCAGAGACGATCAAGCGGTTGATAATCGGTGGTGTCAGGCAACAACTCGCTGCGGGATATGATGTCGACCGCCACTTCACGCCGCGCTATAACCCCTGGGATCAACGGATATGTCTGGTACCCGACGGCGACCTGTTCGCCGCCATCCGTTCCGGACAAGTGGTGATCGTTACCGACACGATCGAAACGTTCGTTGAACACGGCCTCCGGTTGAGCTCAGGCGCGACTATCCCGGCCGACATTATTGTATCGGCGACAGGCCTCGTCATGAAGCTGATGGGCGGTATCGATATTCGAGTCGATGATGAACCCGTCAGACTCGACGAGAAAGTGGTGTATAGGGGCGCGATGCTCAGCGGCATTCCAAATTTAGCGTTTGCTTTTGGCTACACGAATGCCTCGTGGACTCTGCGATGCGATCTATCCGCGCGTTATGTGTGCCGATTGCTCAACTATATGGGCCGCAAAGGGTGGGTCGTCTGCACACCTATTCTGGGCGAGTCGATTGAGCCGGAGCCCTGGCTCGATTTCAGTTCCGGCTACGTGCGTCGTGCCGATGCCATGCTTCCAAAGCAAGGGCAGAGAGCGCCATGGCGGGTCAAACAGAATTATCTCAAGGACCTCGCCGCCCATGGATGGGGATCGGTAAATGACGGAGCTATTAAGTTTCTTGCAAAACCGGATCGTGTCCGCGCGACACGGGTGTAATCAAGAAGCCGCGCATCGGGACGGAGCCATCTTTGAATTCATTATTCGAGTCGACGCGGTGGTTGCGAATATCAAACCCTCGTCAGGCTGGACCTCGCTCTTAGCGCTCAGTTGCGTCCGAACGTCACGCTTACATTTCAATAGATTTTATTTGTCGACGCCGGATCCGGGTAGCCTTTCCGCTCGCAGCAAGGGGGCGCGGAATATTTTGCGTTTGCATTTGCAGTTCAGTGAGAAAAAACTTAACCAGAAAGGCGCATACGTCGCTGCGTTGTCGTACGTCTACAATCATCACGAACGAGAACTATCTCAGCTATTGGCCAGTATTCAACATTCGTATCACGATCTTACTATCTCGACGATGCATCCGCACTTGGATCACGAATAGTGTTATGAGACGTTCACGTTCAAAGGCTCCGTAAACCACGTGCGAGAATTCGCGGACCACATCATTGCCGGGATGGGCGTGCGGCGCCAGCCGCTAAATTTTATCAGCGTGGCCTTTAATAAGGCCCATATCCATGGCGGATCAACCACTCTCACCGGGCACCCAGGCACTGCGTGTCGCGGGCAACGGCTCGGCAATTGTCGGAGAATAGCGCCAGCGCCCCGCTGCGTCGCAGGTCTGAACACGGTCCGGGGGCGGAAGGTCGAGTGAGCGTTTGACGCCCTCACATGAATGGTAGTAATGAGTGGGGGGCATCAGAGCCCGTTTCGCGATAACGCTGCGTTATGTGCGAGGCTGGCGAAGTCATGCGTGGCGGAGCAAGGATTAATGAGAGCATTTGCTGCCATGCTCGAAGCCAACTCTTGCGACTCGGCGGATCTTTATGCATACGCGCAATCGATTCGGACCAATGGCGAAAGCTTCGGCGGCGGGAGCCCGCTAGGGCATGGCGACGACTGAGACGAGCGCCGGCCCCTTATTGGTTACCGGCGCTACTGGCAATGTAGGCAAGTAATTGGTCGCAGGTCAGCATAGAGTGTGTCACCGTCGCCGGAGGTCGCTCGGTAATCCATCCGGGAGGAGGCATTTATATGGCAGGATCCGGCATGCTGCGTTTGGCTAGCACCTGGGTAACCGATAACAGCACCGCGGCAGCAGGCGGCGGCATCATCGCCACGGCGGACGTAACGGCGGTGAATTCCGGCAGTTTGCTCGGCGGCAATTTTTCTACCGACAGTTCGTGCGGCTTCGAGACAGTGGCTGCGGATCCCAAGCTTGCGGCCAGCCGCACGAACGCGCCCAGCTACCTGGTCCCTACGCAGGACAGCCACGTGTTGCATCTGATTCCGGCTGCCGCTTGTGCCGCTTACGCGGGCACGCTGGATCAGGCGGGCGGTCCGCACCGGGCGAGCGCGGCATGTACGAGCGGCGCGGTCGAATCGCATTGATGCGCAAACTGGTATGACCGCCGCGGTCACACTCGAGGACAAATACGCGCAAGAGACGGGCCGCGTGCTGCTGACCGGCACGCAGGCGTTGGTGCGTCTGCCCATGATGCAGCATGCACTCGACATTGCGGCGGGGTTGAACACAGCAGGCTTCATCAGCGGCTATCGCGGCTCGCCGCTTGGCACGTATGACATTCAGTTGCGCTCGGCGCACGCTCGATTGCTTGCCGCCAATGTGCATTTCGAGCCGGGCTTGAACGAAGACCTGGCAGCCACCGCGGTGTGGGGTACGCAACAGGCGAATCTGATCGCCGGTGCGAAGTTCGATGGCGTCTTCGCCATCTGGTATGGCAAGGGCCCAGGAGTGGACCGCTCCGGCGATCCGATCAAGCACGGCAACCGCATGGGCACGTCCAAGCACGGCGGCGTGCTGGTGGTGTTTGGCGATGATCATCCGGGAAAGAGTTCCACCATATCGCACCAAAGCGAGCAGGCGCTCGCAGCAAACGGGGTGCCGGTGCTCTACCCCGCCACTGTTCAGGAATACTTGGATTTTGGTTTGCATGGTTTTGGCCTGTCGCGTGCGGCCGGTGTGTGGGTGGGCTTGAAATGCGTCAATGAAACGGTAGAGACGACGGCGACCGTCGACGTCGACCCACACCGCATTCGCATCGTGCAGACCGTGGGTCAGCCCATGCCTGCGGAAGGGGTTCACGCGCGCTTCGTTTTCGATCCAATGCGCGATGAGGTTCGCCTGGCGAGATTCAAACTACCCCTCTCGCAGGCATACGTCCTCGCCAATGGCTTGGACCGCGTGACTCATAACAGCTCGAGGCGGGAGCTGGGTGTTGTCGCCGCCGGCAAGAGCTGGCTCGATGTGGTCAGCGCGCTCGCCGCCCTGGGGCTCGACAGTGAGGCGGCGGCCTCGCTCGGCGTTCGGGTCTACAAGCCGGCGATGATCTGGCCGCTCGAGCCGAGCGGCCTTGCGGCCTTCGCACGTGGGCATCGCGAGCTACTGTTCGTCGAGGAGAAAGCGGCGTTCATGGAACTGCAGTCGGCGCACGCTCTGTACAATCTGCCTGACGGCTCGCGGCCGCGTATCGTTGGGAAGTTCGATGAAAACGGGGCGCCGCTGCTGCCCAGCGATACCCAATTGGATCCCCTCGAGATCGCATTGGCGATTGGCAAGCGGCTGCGCGCGATGGGCGCGGTAGACGGCGTCTTGGCGGCGCGGCTCGCGTTCGTCGAACACTCCCTCGGCGAAGCAAGTTCGCGCGAGGGCGGCAAGTTGGTGCGCGTTCCTTATTTTTGTTCCGGCTGTCCGCACAACATGTCCACGAAGGTTCCGCAAGGCAGTGTGGCGCTGGCGGGCATCGGTTGCCATACCATGGCAATGGGAATGAATCGCAATACATTGCCGCCGACTCAGATGGGAGGCGAGGGCGTGAACTGGACCGGAATCGCGCCGTTCACCCACACCGTCCACGTCTTCCAAAATTTAGGCGACGGCACCTATGCCCATTCCGGCTTGCTTGCGGTGCGCGCCGCCGTTCTCGCCAACGTCAGCGTCACGTACAAGATACTCGTGAACGATGCGGTCGCCATGACGGGCGGCCAGGCAGTCGAGGGGCACTTCAGCGTCGCGGACATCGCACGTCAGCTGCGCGCGGAACGCGTCGAGCGGATCGCCGTGGTCAGCGACGATATTGGAAAATATGCCGCCGATTCGGCCTTCGTCGAGGGAGTCACGGTGCACGACCGCGGGGAGCTGGACGCGCTACAGCGCGAACTGCGTGAGTATCGCGGGGTCTCCGCGCTGATCTACGATCAAACCTGCGCCGCGGAAAAGCGCCGCCTTCGCAAGCGCGGGAAATATTTGGACATCGAGCGGCGCGCATTCATCAACGAGCGCGTATGCGAAGGTTGCGGGGACTGCTCGATGCAGTCGAACTGCGTCTCCATTGAACCTCGGGAAACGATGTTCGGCCGCAAGCGGCAGATTAATCAATCCAACTGCAACAAGGACTACTCCTGCGTCAAGGGCTTTTGCCCCTCTTTCGTCACCGTCGAGGGCGCCCTTCGCAAAACGGCCGTGTCACCTATCGCCCTTGACGCAATGGGACCTCTGCCCGAGCCCACGAAGAACTTGCCCGAGCGCGGTTCGGCAATCCTGGTGACAGGGATCGGCGGCACGGGGGTGGTGACGGTTGGTGCGGTGCTCGCGATGGCCGCGCACATCGAGGGACTGTGCGCCAGCGTGTACGACATGACGGGTTTGGCGCAGAAGGGCGGCGCGGTGCTGTCACATCTACGCATCGCGCCGCCGGGCGCTGTCGCTGCTGCGTCGCGGATCGGAATTCTGGCCGCTGATATCGTGCTCGGTTGCGATTTGGTGGTAACGTCGTCGAGCGAAGTGTTGCGTAGCATCGTCAAGGACCGGACTCGAGTGCTCGTCAACACGCATCTCGTGCCCACGGCGGCCTTTCAGCAGAATCCGAACATGGATTTTCACGAACGCGAGATGCTCGCCGGCATCGAACAAGTGGCCGGCGAGCATAACGCACTGATAGTGGACGCCACCCAAGCGGCCCTGCGGCTGCTCGGCGACACCATTGCAGCGAACATGTTCATGGTCGGCTACGCATTGCAGATGGGCTTGTTGCCGGTGAGCGCCCCCGCCATCGAGCGAGCCATCGAACTGAACGGCGTCGCCGCACGTTTCAATGCGCAGGCCCTGATGCTTGGCCGCCACGCGGCGCACGACGCGGCGGGCTTCGCCGAATTGATGGCCGCGTCAGCCTCGCCGCAGCGAGACCTCGCAGCGCAAGGTGAGATACTTCACGCGGCGCGCGAACGTATCTTGGTAGCATATCAAGACACTGCGTATATGTGCCGCTACCGCGCGCTGCTCGCAAGGGTAAAGGACGCCGAAGCGGCCGTGTCCCCGGGCTCGACCGAACTCACCGAGGCGGTTGCCAAATACTATTTCAAATTATTAACATACAAGGATGAGTACGAGGTGGCGCGGCTGTACACCGACGGCGATTTTTGCGCCGAACTCGACGCCACATTCGCCCCCGGCTATCGCATCACGTACGAAATGGCGCCGCCGCTCCTCGCACGCAAGGACCCGGCGACCGGCGAGCCGCGCAAGATGCAATTCGGCGGGTGGATAAGGCCGCTGTTCTGGGGTCTCGCAAAGTTCAAGTTCTTGCGCGGGACCGTGCTTGATCCCTTCGGCTACGGCTCCGACCGGCGCCTTGAGCGACGTCTCCCCGTTGAATACGAAGCTATAATCGATGAGTTGTTGCGAAGCCTGAACGCGCAAAATCTCGCGCTCGCCGTGCAGATCGCCAGCCTTCCCGAACAGATTCGCGGTTATGGGCATGTCAAGAGGCGGCACCTGGATGCAGTCGAGCCGCTTTTGCGCGAATTCATGGCGAGATGGCGCGATTAGGCGGCAGCCCTGCGAGCGGCGGCCTGAACTCGCGCTTTGTTATGCCATAGGGGATAGCTGCCGGTTATGGATACCGACGCCCAAGGAATTAGATATTCATGACCTGACTATGCAACGATCGGGATGTGGGCGCGCCACGAGTGAGCGGCGGCCGATCATGACTGGAAGGGGGAATGCGAATGGGACGAATTATTTCAGGGGCTCTGACGCCGATCGCTGCGGGAATCAGTGTCGCTTTGAGCGCGGGAGCCATGGCTGCGTCAACCGATCCGCAGGCACAAATTTCAGCGCCGACGACGGTTAACTCCGATGCCCTCGCTGAAGTGGTGGTCACATCGCGCCGCTACGCGGAGCGGCTCCAAGATACGCCCATCGCCGTCTCCGCATTCCAAGCCGCGGACATAGAAAAGCTCAATATCCGCAATGTCGGGGATGCGGCGCAGTTCACGCCGAATTTCCTCTCGAATCCTGGGCCGACTGGCGGCAACGATGCCTACTATTTCATCCGCGGCGTCGGCCAGACAGACCTCAACCCGGCCACCGATCCGGGGGTGGCCACTTATGTCGACGGCGTTTATCTGGGCCGTGTCATGGGAGCGTCCATCGACTCATCGGATGTGCAGCGCATCGAAGTATTACGAGGCCCGCAAGGCACGCTGTTCGGCCGCAACACCATTGGCGGAGCCGTCAGTATCACGACCCGCGATCCAGGCCGTGAGTTTGGCGGCGACTTGAGCATTACGGGCGGTAGCCGCAATCTGCGGCAGGTTCGCGGCTCTCTCGATCTGCCGATCAGCAATACCCAGGGCCTGCTCGTGTCCGCGAATTTCCGTGATCAGAATGGCTGGGCGCGGCGCGCGAGCGACGGCACCATTTTCGACACGACCAATCAATGGGGAGCGAACGCAAAGTACAAGTGGGTGCCAGGCGACGCCTTCTCGCTCACGCTCGCGGGGGATATCACCCGCATCACCGGAACCTCGCAACACACCATCCTGGTTGGCTACAACCCTGCGGTGTTTTCGCCGTTTGGCGTGCCGCTGCCCGCCGGCATGGGTCAATATCTAAACCTAGGTGACCCCTATGTGAATAATTCCTCGATCGACCCACGCAAGGATTACGACATCAAGGGTATCTCGCTGACCTTGGATTGGGATGTCGGCGGCGCGAAACTCAAGTCGATCAGTGCGTACCGACGCCTGAGCCAGTTTCAGGCCACAGACTACGATGCCACTCCATATTCGTTCTATGAAGGCGGCTTTGCCGACAAGCAGCATCAGTTCAGCGAGGAGTTGCAGTTGTCCGGCAACTCGGGACCAGCGAAATGGCTGCTCGGCGCCTATTACTATCAAGAGTACAACGCCAACATCAACATAGTCTCGCTCGGCGGCAACAACGGCTGCCTGCCGTTCCCGGCGGCGGCGCCTCCCGGCGATCCGTTTTACTTTGTCTACCCAGTGTGTAATTTTGCGGGCGGCCAGAGCTACGCCACACCCGGGGTCGACAAGAAAATCGTGAACCACCAGGCGTTCACCCTGGACACCAAGGCGAAAGCGCTGTTTGGACAAACAACCATCAAATTCGCCGATCAGTGGGCGAGCACGCTGGGGCTGCGCTGGACCAAAGAGACTAAGCAACAGGACTATGATTTCTTCATTGACAATTCGGCCGGAGTTGCGAACCTCGCGGGCCTGCCGCCTGCGATCCTGTATACCTTGTCGCCGTTGAATCCCAATAACACGGTTCCTACCGCGTACAACAAGGATTGGAGTCAGGTCACCCCCAAGGCCGACATCGAATGGAAGCCCTCCGATGAGGTGCTGACCTACCTGTCTTATTCGAAGGGGTTTAAGAGCGGCGGCTTCAACGGCCGGCCGAGCCCGAACGTTCACACGGGGCAGTTCGGCGCGATAAGCGCATTTGACCCGGAAAAGATTGATTCCTATGAACTCGGCGCAAAGACTCAATTCGCCGACAATCGCGTGCGAGTAAACGTTGCGCTGTTCCAGGAAAACTACAAGGGAATCCAGTTGCTGGCGCTGGACCAGGCATCGGGCTTTTTCGATACGGTCACGGCGTCGTCGCGCATTCGCGGCGCCGAAGTTGAGTTGCAGGCACGCCCGGTCGCGGCATTCGAGCTGCAGGCCGGCTTGGGGTACACCAAGGATCAATACCAGTCGGTACCTGTCGGATCCGGCATCGAATATGGCATGCACTTGCCGCTGACTCCGCGCTTGAACGGCAGCCTGGGCGCGCAGTACAGCTGGGCCGTCGCTTCCGGAAAGCTGACATTGCGCGGCGATTACTCATTCCGATCGGAGTTCTGGTACGAGGCCGTGAACACTCCCATCAACCGACAGGGCGGCTATGGGCTGGTCAACGGTCGGGCGACCTACGATTTCAGCGGCGGTCACTGGTCGGTGGCGGCATACGGCCTGAATCTGGCCAACAAGTTTTATCATACCAATGCGCAGGACGTGACGGCTGCATTGGGCGTGGCGTTCGCGAGCGTCAGCCCGCCGCGCGAGTGGGGCGGAGAGGTTCACTACCGATTTGGACATTGAGCGGTCCTCGCATGACGTAATCATCGTTGGCGCTGGCGCCGCCGGCGGTGTTTACGCGGATCGGCTGTCGCGTGCCGGAAAACAAATTCTGGTACTCGAGGCGGGCCCGAACAAATCACAGGCTGACATGTTGAGTTCGAGCGTATGGGCGCGCCGCCACAAGTGGGGCGGCGCTCCGGTCTTGGTGGATGGACCGAATCCCATCGCTCACAATGTATCCACGGGCTCCGGGCTCGGCGGCGCTGCCTACCATCACTACGCAACTTGGCCGCGCTTCCCGGTCGATGTGTTCGACCTGCACAGCCGTCACGGTCGGGGCCGGGATTGGGGCCTCACCTACGACGATCTGCGGCCCTGGTACGATCAGGTGCAAGCCGAGGTTGGGATTTCCGGGGACGCGTCGGCCGAACCCTGGCGCGGGGCGGGGCAGCCATATCCTATGGGGCCGCTGCGCACTTTTCGCCACGGCGACTTGCTGGCGCAGGGTTTCCATCGACTCGGGCTTCCTGTTTCGCCGATGCCCGCCGCCATCAATTCCACAGGTTACAAAGGCCGCGCTGCCTGTCTGTACGACGGCTGGTGCGATGCCGGATGCCCCATCGGCGCTCTTGCCAACCCCTTGGTGACTTACCTCAAGTGGGCTCGAGATCGCCGAATTGAAATACGCACGGGCGCATCGGTCAGCCGAGTGTTGACCGACTCGGCCGGGCGGGCCCTGGGCGTTCAGTACTACTTCAATGGCCAGCCGCGCGAGGCGCGCGCGGACTTAACCATACTGGCGGCATCCTTTATTCAGAATCCTCGCATCCTGTTGTGCTCTGGCGAATCGCGCCGACCGGGCGGCGGCGTGAATCCCGGGATCGCAAATCGCAGCGGCTTGGTCGGGAAATTCTTGCTGTCGGACGCGATGTGTTTTGCTTACGGACTGTTCGCCGAGCGCACGGAAGTCTGGATGGGAGTGAATTCAGGCCAGTACTATCATCATTCCGCGTTCACGCATCCCGGGCGTCCGGAGCTGTTTGGCGCGTATCAATGGCAAATCGCGCCTGCGGCGAAACCGAACGACATCTTCGGCATCGCCGCCACTCGGCCGGAACTGTACGGAGAAGCGCTGCACGCATTCATACGCGACGCGACACAGCATCTAGCCTTTATGGTGGGGTTCGTCGGCGGCGCGGCGTCCGAATCGAATCGCGTCGAATTGGACCCGCATCGCAAGGATGTCTATGGGACGCCGTTGGCTCGAACGTTTTATCGACACGATCCCGATACGCTCGCACTTACCTCGTATGTCAAAGTTCAAGGTGTATCCATAATGGAGGCGGCGGGAGCACGGTCACAGTGGAACGGTCCATTGGCGGGCGGCCACATCAGCGGCGGTACGGTAATGGGTTCCGATGCGGCACGTTCCGTCTGCGACACGTTTGGACGAAGTCATGACGTGCGGGGCTTGGTCCTTGCAGGAGCGGGACTTTTTCCTCAATCTGGCGGCACCAGTCCTACGTTTACCCTGCATGCGATCGCGCTTCGCTCTGCCGATCATATTGCCCGGCACTGGGGTGACTACACATGAGGGGCCGTGTCTGGCACCGGCACGAATCAGATGTAGCTTGCCCAATGCTTGAGCACGTGATCGCTCGCGCGATCCGCGAGAGCATATATGGTGAATGTCGGGCCTCCTCCGCCCGCCGTGGGAAAGAGACTGCCGCCTGCGACGATGAGATTCGCCACCTCGTGGGCGTGCCCGTAACTATCGCAAACCGAGCTGCCCGCATCCTTGCCCATGACGGTGCCGCCGAGCGCGTGCGTCATCGCCATCATGCCGTTCCACGTGGAGTTGGCGCCCGCGGCATCGAGAATTTCTCGCCCCTGCCGATTCGCGTTCGCATACAGGTCGAGCGCATCGCGGTCGAGCGTATTGACGATCTTGGCCATCGGCATGCCGTTCATGTCCCGCTCGGCTGCGAGCTCGATGCGGCGCTCAGATCCCGGCAGCGTTTCGCAGACGGCGGACAGGGTGCCCAGTCGCGGGCCGTCGCGTTCCAGGAATCGGGCAAGGTCGGCGCCCCAGAGTTCCGAATGCGCATTGGCGATTCCCAGCAAATCGTTCGGCTTCAAGGCCGGAGCGATGCCCCACTGATGACTGCCGAAGGCGCCGTCGTGTCCGCGGGCGGTCTTCGAGTAGCGATCCTGCGAGATCAACTGGCCGGCGGTCACGCCCAGATAATTGTCCGTCGGCTCATTAAAGATTCCGTACGCACTCGCCACGGTGTGACACGTAAAACCTCGGCCGAGCAGTCCGCTGCCGTTGGCGATACCTCGAGGGTGGCGCGGTTCGGCAGAGGCGAGCAGCAATCTGACGTTCTGCACGGTGGATGCGGCCAGGATGGTCAGGTCCGCGCGCTGGCGATGCTCGCCGCCAGCGGCATCCCGCCAAACGACACCTGCAGTGCGCCCTCGTCCGTCGATGAGCACACGAGTGGCCGACGCGCGCGTCTCGAAATGTGCCCCCGCTGCGACGGCGCGGGGTATATGCGTAATCAATGGATTGGCCAGAGCGCCAATCGGACAACCAGCATCGCACCAGCCATCGTACTTGCAGGCCATGCGCCCGGGCACAGGTTGGGAGAGAATGGCGAGCGGCGCGGGCGCCACCCTCATGCCCAGTTTATGGAACCCTTGCGTAATCAGCTCCCCTTGGCGAAAGGTGCGCAGTGGCGGCTGTGGATAGGGCGCGCCTGGGGGGCGCCAGATCTCAGCTTGCGCATCGCCGGAGAGCATCATCTCCGCCTGAACGCTGTCGTACCAGGCTTGCAATTCAGCGTATTCGATCGGCCAGTCGACAGCTCTACCGTACAAGGATTGGGTGCGAAAATCTTCGGCATGCAACCGGGGCCAACCGGCATAGTGATGCAACGCGGCGCCGCCCAATCCCCAGCCGGTGCTCATGTTGTGGCCAAACCGGTCCTTGCCGCCGTTCAACACTTCAGGTCCGCCCCATTTGAGTCGTCGTGCCCAAATTTGCGAACTCTTCATGTCTTTAAGTTCCCAAGCGGGACCGGCTTCCAGAACGATGACCGATTTGCCCGCCCGCGCGAGTCGCTCGGCCCAAAGACTGCCGGCGGCGCCCGCGCCGACAATCACCGCATCTACATGCTGGCCCAGAGGGGTTCCCGCCGCAGCGGTGGCCGCACTTTGTCTCATGACATGGCTCCTGAAAAACGAAACTATCGGCGTACCTGCGCCGCGCCGTCAAGGTCGCGGCGCGCCCGCAGCCATGCCTTCCGGCAATGCCGCCGACAAAAAGACCGGAGTAGAAATTATGCGTGCTGATCGAGTACTGGTCGTGGGCGCGACGGGCATGTTGGGAGCGCCTGTGGCGCAGCGCCTGCTCACGGAAGGCTGGAAGGTTCGCTGCCTGGTTCGAGACGCCGCGCGGGCTCGCGCCAAGCTCGGACCGGATTTCGAATTCGTGACCGGCGATGTCACACAAGCGGAAACTTTGGACCAGGCCTTTGAAGGATGCGGCCACGTGCATTTGAACTTGCGCGGAACGAACACGCCAGCAAGCTACGATACTCAGGAAGTGCAGGGAGCGGCGAATTGCGCCGACGCGGCACGCCGCCATGGACTGAGGCGGATTACTTATTTGTCGGGGGCTGGGCAGATGACGGACGCGAATAACCGATTTCTGCCCGTCCGGATCAAGCGATCCGTCGAAGTATCCATAGCCCAAAGCGGCGTGCCGTGGACGTTCTTCCGAGCTACTCACTTCATGGAATCTCTGCCACTGTTCGTGCGCGACGGTCGCGCATCGGTGCTTGGGCGCCAACCGCATCTTTTGCACTACCTGGCCGCGGCGGACTACGCCGCCATGGCGGCGCGCGCCCTGGATAGCGAGCAGGCGCAAAACCAAGCGTTATATCTATTCGGGCCGCAGGCGTTCACGATGCGGGATGCCTTGTGGCTCTACGTGTCGGTCCTGCATCCCGAACTCAAGGTCACGACGCTGCCTCTACCTGTCGCGCGTATCATTGCCACACTCACGAGAAACCAGGACCTGCGCTTCGCCGCAGATCTGTTTGCCGCGTTCGCGGCCATCGGAGAGCATGGCGATCCGGAGGAAGCTAACCGTTTGTTCGGGACACCATCCACGACTCTCGGCGATTGGTTGCGCGGCAGACGCGATTCACTGAGGAGCGCATCATGAGTATCGGCGAACTTGCGTCACGTCTGGTGGCCGTGCGAGCCGGGGCGGCGCCCATCGAGAACGTCCCCGAGGATTTGGCACCACGCGACATTTCCCAGGCCTATGCGGTGGCCGATCTGGTCGTTGCTGCCCTCGAACCCCGTTTGGGCGGCATCGCGGGGTATAAAATAGGAGCGACCTCCGTCGAGGGGCAAAAAATACTCGGACTGGTCGAACCATTCTACGGTCGCGCCTTCGAGCGCAACATCGTGGCCGGCGGGCGAGAGTGGAATCTCGCAGGCCAATCATCCTCGGTGGAACCGGAAATCGGCTTTTTGCTCGGGGCGGACCTACCGCCGCGCAGTACGCCGCACTTGATGTCGGAGGTGCTGGCGGCGGTCGATTTGGCATTGCCGCTGCTGGAAATCAACCGACCGGCCTACGCCCGGCCCTTTGAAGTGGGTGGGTTATGTCTGATTGCGGACAACGGCGTCACTCAAGGTTTCGTCAGGGGAGGCCCGGGATTACGACTGGGCGGCGGTGCCGACTTGTCACTCGAGCGCGTCACTCTGACAAGAAACGGCGTCGCCTGCGGCGCAGGCATCGGTAGCGCCGTGCTGGGGGATCCGCTCAATGCCCTGCTATGGCTCGCCAACGCCTTGCGAGTTCAGGGACGGGGCCTCAAGGCCGGCGAGTGTGTGGCTAGCGGCGCAATGACTTCCCATGTAGCTATCGCGGCGGGAGATACCCTCGAGGCTGAATACTCCACGCTCGGCAAGGTCAGCATGCGGGTGATTCGGGATTGATGCGACGCCGGGTTATGGCCCGGAGTTGAAAAGGAATTTGCTGTTCTTGCTTCAGTCACCTGAAAATGGGTCGCGCCCATCGGTGCGCGGGGAGATGGCATGCTGAGCGACAGAATCGAAGGTAAGTGGATAGACACGTTTGCCGATGTTTTCCGCCTTTGCAAGGTGCAAAGCGGTGAAACGGTAGCCATCCTGTCCGAATCGCAGTCACGAGCGATCAACGTGCAGCTTGCTGAACTGGCGTTGCAAAGGATCGGCGCCCGTCCCTTTCATATCATCATTCCCACGCCCGCGCAGGATGCCCCAGTTGCGGTTCGATCCACCGGTTCCTCGCATGCCATTCAGGGTCTCGAGCCCGTCATGGCAGCGCTGCTGGCTGTCAGGTTCGTGGCCGATTGCACCGTGGAAGGCATCATGCACGCCCCCGAGACACCTCGGCTTCTGAAGGCGGGGGTGCGCGCCATGTACATCAGCAACGAACACCCCGAGGTTCTGGAGCGGCTGAAAACCGACCCGGCGCTGTTTCCGAAAGTTCAGAAAGGCCGTGAACTCATCCTGGCCACCAAGCGCATGCGGGTGCGCTCGAAGGCAGGAACCGATCTTAATATCGTGCTGGAGGGCGCGCGGGTGGGCGGTAATTTCGGCGCCAGTTTCAATGCCGGGCAACTCTCCAGCTGGCCGGGAGGCATTTGTAGCTGTTTCCCGCCGGAACATTCTGTCAACGGCGTCTTGGTGCTCGACACGGGCGATGTGAATCTGACATTCAAGCGCTATCTCGAGAATCCCGTTCGGCTCACCATCGAGGATGACTTCGTCATCGACATCGATGGCAAAGGGCTCGATGCGGAATTGATGAAAAGCTATTTCGCGGCGTGGGGAGACCGCAATGCCTACGGCGTGTCGCACGTCGGCTGGGGCATGAATCCGCGCGCGCGCTGGGACGCGCTCGTCATGTACGACAAGGGCGAAATCAACGGCACGGAATTGCGTGCATTTGCCGGCAACTTTCTCTACTCGACCGGCGCCAATCCTTCGGCAAATCGCTACACCCTCGGTCATTTCGATCTCCCCATCCGCAACTGCACCATCGAGTTGGACGGAAGCACCGTCATTGCCGAGGGCAGGTTGCAGGGAGATCTCGCCTGAACGCTAATGTTGCGCGTCACCGGCTGGTAAAGCTCGGCCCTGCGCCCGTTCTTGCAGTGGACGTAACCGGCAGCGGTCCGCTGGTCGTGTTTTTGCACGGCATCGGCGGCAACCGCAAGAACTGGGTGCGCCAACTGGATGTCGTTGGCGCCGAATTCACCGCTGCGGCCTGGGATGCCCGAGGTTACGGCGACAGCGAGGACTACGAAGGTTCGCTGGACTTCACGGATTTCACACGAGATCTTGGGCGCCTCATCGACAGCTTCGGCGTGCGCCGAGCGCATCTCGTCGGAATATCGATGGGTGGGCGCATTGCGCTCGATTTCTACGGAAAATGGCCCGATCGGGTCGCGACGCTGACATTGGCGGACACCAGTGCCGGCAATTCGCGGGTCAACAACGCGGAGGAAATTGACGCTTTCTTGGCAATTCGCAAACGCCCGCTGCTGGAGGGCAAGACGCCGCGCGACATAGCGCCGCAGGTGCTGGCGAGCCTGATCGGCCCGGGGACCGCGCGAGACGCGAGCGACCTTATGCTGGAGAGTCTCGCCCAGCTGCGTGCCGGTTCTTACCTGAAGACATTGGACACGGTCACGCGCTATTCGAAATTCCTGCCCTTCGAGCAAATTGCCGTGCCCGTCTTGGTTTTGGTCGGCGAGCACGACCGGATTGCGACCCCGGCATATGCGCTCGAGATGGCAAACCGCATTCCCGGTGCCCATTACGCCGTCATTCCTGGTGCCTCGCACATATCAAATTTGGACAGGGCCGCAGAGTTTAACCGGCTGCTCATGGATTTCTTGCGTAAGCACGCCCTTAGCAGCGAGACGACGGGCGGGCTGGCGGCTGATTGTGCGACAATCGTCGCGCAGGGCAGCTGAGGAAACCTTACTTGAAGAATCGCCGCATTATCCTCAGCCGCTATCCACGCGGAGTGCCGCAACCGGAGGATTTCGAGCTGGTTGAGACCGACGTGACCGAGCTGAACGAAGATGAAGTCCTCGTGGAGACGCATTGCTTGTCGATGGATCCGGCACCGCGACTGCGGATGGATGGCGCGGCAAAATTTCCGCCGCCACTGCCACTGGGTGAGGTGGTTATGGGCCGCGGAGCCGGCATCGTGCGCGCCTCGCGCTTCAGCGGTTTGACCGTAGGGGACCGGGTCGCCGGCGAGTTGGGATGGCAGGAGCATGCTCGGGTTCCCGGTGCGCAACTGCGCAAGGTGAATCCGAACGCGCCGCTGCAATCGGCTCTGGGAGTGCTTGGGCCGTCCGGCATCACCGCCTATTTTCTGATCCACGATGCCGCGAAAGTTCGCGCCGGCGACACGGTCGTCATTTGCGGCGCGGCCGGTTCCGTCGGCTCAGTTGCGGCTCAGCTGGCACGCGAAGTCGGTGCCCGCGTCGTGGGCATTGTCGGTGGTGCCGATCAGGCGCGTTTCGTGCGTGAGGAGCTGGGCGCAGCCGTCGCAGTGAACTATCGATCGGCCGGTCTCGACGCAGATTTGGCAAGTGCTTGTCCCGGTGGCGCGACTGTTTTTTTGGATTCAGTCGGTGGCAGTCTGCACAACTCAGTGCTGGCGAGCATAGCCGACCATGCGCGCATCATCGCGTTCGGATACATATCGGCGTACCACAACGTTGCGACGGTTCAAGCGGAGTATGGCAGCGTTTATCAAATCATCCGCCGACGCGCCACGCTCAGCGGCTTTTTGATCGGAGATTATGCGAATCGCTTCGGCGAGGCGCTGGAGTACCTTTCCGCCGCATTGTCCGCCGGGACTTTGAAGAGCTTCGAGCACTGCGTCGAGGGCCTCGAACGCGCTCCTGCGGCTTTTGCGGCATTGTTCAGCGGTGAGCCCATTGGCAAGCAGCTGGTGCGGGTGCGCACACAGACGTCGGAGTAGCGAATCAGCCTATGAAAGCAGTCACGCTCGATCGGTATGGACAGGATTTGGACGCCTTGGTGTGGCGCGAGGTTCCAAATCCGCAGCCTGGGCCCTTCGATGTGCTCATTGATGTGCACGCCGCGGGTTACAACCCCTTCGACGCGAAACTTCGCAAAGGTTATCTCAAACACTTCTACCCCTTCACTTTTCCGCACGTCTTGGGGAATGACTTCGCGGGAGTAGTCGTGGCTAAGGGGCCTGCGGTGTGGGGGCTCGAAGTCGGCGACCGGGTGTATGGCATGCAACAGGCCATGCGCTGGGGTAGCTACGCAGAGCAGATCGCCGTGGACGCGGCGAATGTGCGGCGCATGCCGTCGAACCTGAGCTTCGAAGCCGCGGCCTCTTTGCCCATGGTCTACGAGACCGCCTGGGTCGGAATTGTCGATCTGGCATTGATTCACCCCGGCGAGCTGATTCTCGTTCATGCAGGGGCCGGCGGGGTAGGCAGCGCCACGCTGCAGCTTGCGCGCGCGCTCGGCGCTCACGTTGCGGCCACCTGCAGCACCGATGCGGTGGATTTTGTTCGCGAGCTCGGCGCGTCCATCGTGATCGACTACAAAGCCAAGGATTTCACGCGCGTGCTGTCGAACGTCGACCTGGTATTCGATTGCGTCGGCGGCCAAACGAATCTCGATTCCTACAAGGTAATACGCAAGGGCGGACGCATGGTCGTCGTGCTGCGGGAAGATAAATTGGAGCTTGAGCACACGGCGCGCCTGTGCGCCGAGCACGCAGTCACCCGTCACGAAGTGGCGTTCGATCAGCGCGGCGACGTGCTCGACCACATCCGGCCAATGTTCGAGCAGAATCGCTTGCGCCCGGTTGTCACCAAAGTGCTTGCATTGAAGGATGCCCGGGAGGCCCATCGTGCCTCGGACGCCGGCGGCGCGCGCGGCAAGATAGTGCTCAAGGTTCGGTGAGACGCGGCCGTGGCGCTCGACAGGCGACAATTCGTTTCGGGCACCGGTCTGGGGCTGCTCGCGTTTCAAGTGGGCGGCGCGGTTTCATGGCTGAACCCGCGACAGGCGAGGGCGCAAGATGTGCCGCTGCGCGTCTTATCGGCGGCCGACGCCCGCATCGTCGAAGCGCTGGGCGAAGCTTTGGTGCCGGGCGCGGCGGCGGCCGGGTTGACTCATTACATTGATCAGCAACTCGCCGCCAATTCCGTCGACAGTCTGTTGATGATTCGCTACCTCGACGTGCCTCCGCCCTATGCAGCCTTCTATAAACCCTGCCTCGCATCGGTCGAGGCGGCCGCAGTCAAGATGCACCGCCACCCCTTGCACGTGCTCACAGGGACGCAGCGAGACGATGTCGTGCGCGCCATTCAACGCGGCAACCCCGATGGGTGGGAGGGGCCGCCGGCGCCTCTCTTTTATTTCGTACTGCGCTCGGATGCTATCGATGTGGTTTACGGCACCGCCGAGGGCTTCGCCAAGCTCGGTATTCCTTACATGGCGCACATCGTGCCGCCGAGCAACTGGTGAGGTCCAATGATTGATTTCGCACTGACGGAGGAGCAGCAGCTGCTGCAGCGAACCGCGCGCGAGTTCGCGTGCGCAGAAATCGCCCCGGCTGCGGCGCGATTGATGAAGGCACGCGAAAAGGGTACGGCGCAAGAGCCGTGGCCGTTTTGCGCGGATTTATTTCACAAGGGTTGGGATCTGGGATTTACCCGCCTATTGGTGCCCGAGGCCTTCGGCGGGGTCGGGGCTAGAATGATCGATGCGGTCATTCTGCTTGAGGAGCTGGGAGCAGCCGATGTTGCAGTCGCAGCGGATTTATTCGCGTTGAACATGACCGTTCCGTTGATCATCATGGCCGGCGGCAATCTCGCGCAGCAGAAAGAGTTCCTGCCCCTCATTTGCAGCCGGCCCACGGTGCTCTCCGGCGCCTTGTCCGAGCCGAATGTGGCGGGCTCGGAACTTTTTACCCAGGACCCCAATCCAAAAATGGGTATCAAGACATTCGCGCGCCGCGATGGCGAGAGTTATGTGCTCAATGGGCAGAAATCCGCTTTCGTCACCAACTGCGGCATCGCGGATCAATACTTCATTCTCGCGCGGACCAGCTTGGATCGGCCCCTGTGGGAGAGCATCTCTGTATTCTTCGTGCCGGCTACGGCACCGGGCTTGCAGCCGGGGACGCGTACCCGCATGGCGGGATGGCACATGGGCCATCATGCGGAACTCATCATCGACGAGGTGCGCGTCGCGGCGGCCCGGCGCATCGGCGAGGAAGGTCACGGCGCCAAGATCATGGGCGCGCTGCCGCAGATGGGAATAGGCCTTGCGGCGACCTTTGTCGGACTGGCGCGCGCCGCTTACGAATATGCGCTCGATTACGCCAAAAAGCGCATGAGCATGGGAGTACCGATCATCCAGCACCAAGCGGTCGCATTGAAGCTCGCCGACATGTACTGCGACTATCATGCAGCGCGCCTCGCGGTGTGGGACGCCGCGATCGCCTGCGACGCCGATCCGATGGCGGCAGCCACGGTGAAGGCGCCGATGTCGAAGACCCTGTCCGTCGATGCCGCGATACGGAACGCCGAACGAGCACTGCAGATACTAGGCGCCTACGGCGTCACCGATGAGTTTCCGACCTCCCGCTGGCTAAACGATGCCTGGATCGGCTATTCGTGCGATTTCACCCGCGACATGTTGCGGTTGGGCATGACTGCGTTCCTGCCTTCGAATTGAGCGAGCCAGAGTGTTTTTATCGCTTTCAGGCAGCCGTGTCGTGCGCCACCTCGCGCAGGGCGGCGATCAGTGCATGAGCGGCCGGCGATACGACTGCGCGCTGGCGCATCGCGATGGTGACCTCTACTTCGCGCGACAATCCGGGCACCTCGAGCGGCGCCAAAGTGCTGGCCCGTTGGCGGGCGGGCAAGCTTTGCAGCGGCAGAAAACTCAAGGATTGATTGTCCAGCAGCACAGTGCGGATGAAATTGGCCGAATTGCTGGTGATCGTCGGCACGGGCGGCGACAATCCCTTGCTTAGGAAGGTCTCGGCGAGTAATTGCCTGAAGCGTTGATTTTCCGGCGGCAATACCCAAGGGTAATTCAGTAAATCGGACATCTCCACCGGATCCTTCCGCGTCAGAGGATGGCGCGGACCCGCGACAACGCAGACCCGATCGCCGATCAGGGTCTCCGCGCTGATATCGCTGTCGGCCGGCCGGGGCCACGTGCCCACGGCAAGATCGATTTCACCGTGACGCAACGCCGGCAGGATGGTGTCGACCAAGCCTTCATTGATGGTGAAGGTAATGCCCGGCTTGGATTTCCGCAGAAGCGAGGTGGCGAGCGGCATCAAGCTCGCGGCGACGCTCGGGCCAACCCCGACCGCCACGTGGCCTTTAACCGCGCCGCGAAGATTTGAGATCTCCGTTTCGGCATGGCGCATCTCCGAGCGGATGACGCGCGCATGCTGCGCCAGCGCATCGCCGTACACCGTGGGCACCACCCCGAGGGGAGTGCGGTCGAACAGCTTGACGTTCAAATCATCCTCGAGCTGACGAATACTCTTCGACAAGGCCGGCTGAGTCAAAAATAACTTCGGCGCCGCATGACCCATGCTGCGCATGTCATATACGGCAAGAAAGTGCTTCAAGCGCCGAGAGTCCAGCAATTCCATCTCGTCTCCTACCATCCCCGGAGCCTACATATAACCCAGAATGCGGGTTACTGGCAATATGCATGAATAATAGTTATCGGGTAGGCCCCCCGGTGCAGTTGCTCGTCATCCTGGCTCGGGGGATTATGTCGGGACACCCGCAGGAGCTCTCATGACGATAGACACGAGCGCGGCGCAGGCTGCGATGGTTAGCAAGGAAACCTCCATCAATACGGCGGTCACGGCCGTGATAGCGGCCGCACTGAGCTGCGTCATCTTTCGTGGGCATTCGTCGATCGTCGCTTTGTCGCCGCCCGTAGGAGGGATACTTGGCATCCTGCCCGGCACGTTCAATTTCACATTATTGGTGACCCTTGCCTTGACGCTGATCACTCGGCGACGCGTCCGGTCGGGGTCATGCCCGCCGCTGGCGCGGGGGGTGAGGAGAGGCATTGGCGGCGCACTTCCGGCAAATCTGATCGGGCGGGCAATTGTCCTCGCCGCCGTGGCGACATTGGTATTCGTGACGCTCGGCGCGGGCGGGGTGTGGTTGGCGACTCGCCTGAGCGCCCTCCCGATCGAGTGGTCTTTTTTGAGCATGCTCGGGTTCTACGTCGTCTACTTCGTGTTCCTGTCTCTGGTGGTCACTCCCATCATTCTTTGGCGAGCATTGGCTGACTGAAGACACAGCGTGCGGCTCGCCAATTTTTCGGATGGCAGCGGCTCGCGCGTTGGGGTGGTCGTGCACGACAAAGGCCACGAAGCCATCGCCGATGTCGTCCACGAGCTTCCGGAATTGCCCCGATCCTTGGGCGGATTGCTGCCGCAGTTGCCAAAGTGGCGGCGGCAGCTCGATATGGCTGCGTTGGTCGCGCCGCGCGTCGAGCTCGGCATGGTCGAACTTCACGCTCCCATTCCACAGCCGCGGCATTTTTTCGCGGCCGGGCTCAATTATGCGGACCACGCGCGCGAAATGGGAGTGCCATTGCCGATCCAGCCACGCTTGTTCGTCAAGCTTCCCGGCACCGTTCAGGGCCCATTTGCCCCGGTACGCCATCCTGGGTTTTCCGATACCCTGGATTACGAGGGCGAACTCGCCTTGGTGGTCGCGCGCGCATGCCGCGATGTGCCGGAAAGCGCCGCTGGCGACTACATCGCCGGCTATTGGGTCGTGAACGATCTGTCAATCAGGGCCCTAGTTAACCCCGACACTGTCGTTTTGGGAAAAGGCTGCGACGGATTCGCGCCGCAAGGCCCTTGGCTCACCACGAGCGATGAGATTCCGGATCCGCGCGGGTTGCGCATCCGGACCTGGGTGAACGACGAGTTACGGCAGGATGGCAGCGTCGGGGACTTGGTCCATGGCCCCACGACGCTACTGTCTTGGTGTTCGCGCGGCATCACGCTGCAGCCGGGCGATATCATTTCCACCGGTTCACCGTCTGGATCGGGTCACGGCATGAAGCCGCCGCGTTATCTGAAACCCGGCGATCGGGTGCGTGTGTCGATCGATGCACTCGGGGAAATTCAAAGCACGATCCTAGCCTCCTAGGGAAGATATCCGTACGACAAGTCCGATCGCCCACGATTGCCCTTCGGCAGCTGGTCATTTGACTCGAACCATCGATCCTCCACCTGCAATGATCGTCCCCAATCTATGACCTCGGTCCGATAGATGAGTCGCCAGTCCCCGTCGCGGCGCGCGAAGCGGTCGAGATAGCGGGCACCGACGATCAGGTGAACCAGACGGCCGTCCTTCTCCATCACATGGTGAGCATGCACATAAGATTCGACGCTGGCGCTTGCCGCGGCGATCTGAATGGAAATGTTGCCGACCAAGTGCTGGGTGTCGCGCATCGAGCCTTGGAAGCCCATGGCCACATCCAAAAAGCCGGCAATGGCTCCCTGATAAAACGACCCATAGTCCACGAGCGCGTCGTCCCAAAACTGCTCCTCGAGCAAGCCGCGATCGAGCCGGTCCAATGCCCGGGCACACTGATAAATTCGAGCCCGCATCTGTTCCAGCCCCGTCAGGCGCTGCACTTCGCTGCGCAGCAATGCAAATTCCTCGGGTTCCACACGGCCTCCTCGTTGCAAAAATACGGAATCGACTCCGGTTCCTCCATAGTGTCTTATGATGAGCCGGTTATAGCGACATCCGAGATTGCCTTCGGGGGCGCGCCCCATGATCGAAAGCTATGCCCGGCGGGAGCACATTCATTGGTGAGAGGCTGCCGGTTACCGTAATTTAGGCGTATGACAGTCGTAGGCCACCCTGAAATTTACACTGCGCACCTGGACGTGTTCGCGGCGCGAAATCTGCCGCCGCCTGACCAGTGGCCGGTCCTGCGATTCGATTTGCCGGAGCTGCGGTATCCGGAGAAGGTCAATTGCGCGACGGTACTGATCGATACCGCCATCGAGGAAGGGCACAGCCAGAAAATTGCTCTATTCGCGGAGGGCGGCAACTGCAGTTATCTACAATTGCTGCAGCTGAGCAATCGAATTGCCAACACGTTGATCCACGAGCAAGGCGTGGTTCCGGGCAATCGCGTTTTGTTACGAGGACTGAATTCCGTGATGTTGTGTGCCGCCTGGCTCGCTGTCATTAAGGCAGGTGCGATTGCGGTGACAACCATGCCGATGTTACGGGCCAAAGAGCTGGGGCAAATCGCAACCATCGCATCAATCGATCACGCGCTTTGCGATGCGCGTTTAATGGCGGAGATCGTCGAAACCACCGCGCAGACCTCGCGCCTCGGCAAGACGCTCACTTGGGGAAACGGCGTGCTTGAGTCCGCCATGGCGAGGCAGCCCGACACTTTTGCCAATGTGGCCACGGCGGCGACCGACGTGTGCTTGCTGGCGTTCACTTCCGGTACGACGGGCAAACCGAAGGCGACGATGCATTTTCATCGCGATGTGCTCGCCATGTGCGACACGGTGGCACGTCATATTCTCGAGACCAGCGATACCGACATCTACGCCGGCAGTCCGCCCCTGGGGTTTACCTTCGGACTAGGCGTCTTGCTCGTTTTCCCGCTGCGCTTTCGCGCAGCGGCCGTGATGATCGAACAGCCCTCCGCGCGCGCCTTGCTCGAGGCCGTGCAGCGCTATCGCGCGACCGGCCTTTTTACCGCCCCGACTCTATACAAGAGCCTCGCCGCGATGGCGGCGGAGCACGACATCTCGAGCCTGCGGCGCTGCGTATCAGCGGGAGAACAGCTTCCGAAGGCAACCTCTGACGCATGGCATCGCGCCAGCGGCATTCGCTTGATCGACGGTATCGGTTCGACGGAAATGATCCATATTTTTATCTCGGCCAAGGGCGATGACATTCGACCGGGCGCAACGGGCAAGGCGCTACCGGGTTATGAGGCGGTCATATTGGATGAGCAGGGGCAAGTCGCGCCGGCGGGGCAGCCCGGGCTGCTGGCTGTGCGCGGGCCGACCGGCTGCCGCTATATGGCGGACGACAGGCAGAAGGAATACGTGGTCAACGGCTGGAATGTCACAGGCGACCGCTATCGCATGGACGAAGACGGCTATTTTTGGTTCGAGGCGCGCGCCGATGACATGATCGTATCTTCCGGCTACAACATCGCCGGGCCTGAGGTCGAAGCCGTGCTGCTGTTGCATTCGGCCGTCAGGGAAGTTGCCGTAGTTGGCGCGCCGCACGAGGAACGTGGGCAGATCGTCAAGGCGTACGTCGTGCTGCAGCCCGGCGTCGAGGCAGGCGAGGCGCTCGTGAAACAGCTGCAGGATTTCGTCAAGCAAAACGTTGCGCCTTATAAATATCCACGCGCCATTGAGTTCGTAGCCGACTTGCCGAAGACTCTTACCGGCAAAGTTCAGCGCTTCGTGTTGCGTGAGCAGGAAATCGCCAATCACGCGCGCAAGCGGTCGTCGGACGTGTGAGGCTGGAATCCAAGTGACTTCGTGCCGACCGAAGTCAACTCGTGCAGTTTCGAGTCCGGGCAGCTCGAAACACAAAAATTCTCAGCACCGGATACAAAATCAATGAGATCAGGAGTGAGGTGAAGGCGCATTGCAGGAGCTACCCCGCAAGGTCCACGGCGATGCCGCGGGGCTAATTACGCCGCGCGAAAGTGGTCGGTGGACCGATGACATTGAGGAGCAATTCACCGATCGGGTCATCGCGAAGTTACGACCCCACATCGAGAACACCGAATGCGCGTTGTTGGCGCGTCGTGTGCTATCGCCGGCCGATCTGGAGGCTCTCAATATCAACCTTGTCGGCGGCGATCCGTACTCTGGAGCGTGTACCTTCGACCAATCGTGGCTGTGGCGGCCTCTTCCTTCCACTATTCGGCACAAAACCCACGTCAAGGACCTCTATCACATCGGGGCATCGACCCATCCCGGTCCGGGACTCGGCGGAATGGCAGGTCATTTGGTCGCAAATATCCTGTAAATCCTGATTTAGGTTTCGGGTTTTAACTGGAAATCCACGGCAAAGCGGCCGCCGGTCTTCAATTCATGTCGAAAAGCGCATTCACGTCGCGCTGCGAATAGGCACGAAATGCAATCAACGTTTGCGATGATAAGATCCCCGGAATTGCCCGAATTTGGCCGGTTACTAGGTCCGCCAACGTTTCGTTGGCTGCTACGCGGATGATTGCAACGAGATCATAATGGCCCGCGACTGAATAGACTTCGGATACACCCGGAAGAGCCGCAATCGCCTCCGCAATTCGAGCAGTCTCCTTACCCTCGACGTTCATCAATATCACTGCTGCTGGCATTTGCTTCACGCCGCGCCCCGCTGAAGGAGGCAACTGGAAGAGTACAGCGCATTACGCCGTTGCGGTCAAATCAATTCACTTCAACTCCCCCGTCGAGGGCTATGTTCACACACTGCTTCTTTTGCGAACACATTATGGACACAATCCGACGAGAGCGCGTGGATTGGCTGATTCCTTCATCTGAATTGCGTCTGCGTTCGATTCTGACCGCGCGTTTGCCAAGCTCTTCGCCATTTGCGCAGGGTGCTGACCACATGCCGTCTCAGTGGCGGTGCGTGTGGCTTAAATCCGGAAAGTGCGGATGTCGGTGGATCAAATCCTCATGATGATGTTCATGCACATGCGGCTCGACGCCGTCCCAAGGAAAATCGTGCTCGTGCTGGTGATGTAAATCATGCGTGTGAGGGTGCGCGTGGGTGGTCGCTTCATGCGCATGTTCGTGATCGTGCCGTTCGGTCAAATGTATCCAGACTCCAATCCCCATGAGTACGGCACATATCCCGAAAGTAACGGAGACGGGATCTTTGAAGGCCAGAATTGCGATGGCCGCACCGATGAAGGGTGCAGTCGAAAAGTAGGCCCCTGTGCGCGCAGATCCAAGACCTCGCAAGGCCACTACAAACAGCACCAGGCTCATGCCGTAGCCCAATAGGCCCACCGTCATCGCGGTCAGTGTTAGATGCAATGCAGGTACCGTCGCTCCCAGGACGAAAGCGAGCGAAAGATTGGTGATACCCGCAACCAGTCCCTTGGTCCCCGCAATGAAGATGGCGTCGGACGCCGCCACTTTGCGCGTCAGATTGTTATCAATCGCCCAGCAGAGACAGGCAGCTGCAATGGCGATCTCGCCGACCCCATCGGCGTGCACCATTCCGCCAGGCGACCCAGTAAGCACAGCACCTCCTGCAATGATAAACGCCATGCCGAGAACGATGCGGCGGTCAGCCGCTTCGCGAAATACTATCCACGCCAGCAGCGCGGTGAATACGGATTCGAGATTGAGCAACAAAGAGGCATTTCCCGCCGAGGTGCGGGAGAGGCCGTACATCAACAGAATGGGACCCAACACACCACCCGCAAGAATTGCGCCGACCAGCCAGGGCCATTCACGCGCCGGAAGCGTCGATGCGCCAAAACCGCGATCCCTCACGATCCGAATGATCCACAACCCGATTCCACTTCCCAAATACAGAAGACCCGCGAGCAGCACCGGGGAAACCTCATTCGATAAAAGTTTAGCGATCGGCGTCGATGCGCCAAACAGCACTGCGGCCGCCAAGGCCGACATAATGGCGAGTCGAGGGGTCATTCTGATTTCATGGGCGAAGTGCCAACCGATGAGAGGGGAGCCGATGATACAGCCGGCTCCGGGCCGACTCGCTCTAACAGCATCCCCCAGTGCCAGGGCGATTTGGTAAAGTCATGAATACTTCGGAATCGCAGACCCGCTTGCTCAGCCCACGCGCTGCACTGCTCCGGCCGGGGACGAATTGCAAGCGGGGGCCCGCGCGGCGTCTCGACGTCGTGCCTCCAATGGATCACTGCTGCTATACCCCCGTCCCGTAGAATTCGGTGGGCTTCGCGCAGCAAGCCAACCGGATCTTCAATGTGCAAGATATTAAACAACAGCACGTAGTCAGCCGACCCATCCGCTCGACCACTGCCCGAGGCTACAAAATCTCGCGGCTCCACCACGATATTATTGAATTTAGCTTCCGACGCGCGATCGGCGGTAGCTCTCACCATTTCTGGATCGATGTCCAATGCGTAAACGGTGCCGGAAACACGTGGCGCCAGCGCGACCGTGAAAGTACCATGGCCGCAGCCAAACTCGACCACATCGCCCCGCAGTGCCTGGCATCCGAGAGCATCGAAGACACCTGCCGCATTGAAGAAGCTTTCCCACACCTGCGCCGGCGGCATCCCACTATCTCGACCCTTTGCCAATTAACAACTCCTTATGTGCGACGTACCCGCGAAGCGTACGACAAAACGGCGTACGTCAATACATCGCCACTCAATCGGCCGTCAGCCCAGGGCCGGCTTTGCTTGAGCCGCGATGCAGTTTCCGCCGATACAACAGCAGGTACGCCGCCGGGAGCACTAGCATCGACAGAATCGGCGCGGTGATCATCCCGCCAACCATAGGTGCCGCGATTCGACGCATGACTTCTGAGCCCGTGCCGCCGCCGAACATGATGGGCAGGAGTCCGGCGATGATCACGGCCACCGTCATCGCCTTGGGTCGCACTCGGAGCACTGCGCCTTCCTCGATGGCCGCGATCAGATCGCTCTCTTCCTCGAATCGATCCGCATCTCGGCGTTTCTGGATGGCGTGGTCGAGGTAGATCAGCATGATCACCCCAAATTCGGCCGATACCCCCGCGAGCGCGATGAAACCGACGGCCGAGGCGATCGACAAGTTGTAACCGAGGAGCAATAGGAGCCACAGGCCTCCGACCAACGCGAACGGCAAGGTGGCCATGATCAGCGCCGCCTCACTGAAGCGACGGAAGGTCAGGTACAGGAGGACAAAGATAATCGCGAGCGTGAAAGGCACGACCAGCTTCAATTTCTGGGTGGCCCGCTCAAGATACTCAAATTGACCCGACCAGGCAATTGAATAGCCCGCCGGCAATTCCACACGCTGCGCCACCAGTCTTTGCGCCTGCGCCACGTAAGAGCCCAGATCGCGGCCGCTGATATCCACGTATACCCAGCCATTCAAGCGCGCGTTCTCGCTGCGTATTTGCGGCGGCCCGTCGGTCACCACGAGATCCGCTACCGCGCCCAAGGTGGTCGTCACCCCCGCCTCGGTGATGATGGGCAGGACAGTCAATTTCTCGACCGAGTCTCTGATCTCGCGCGGATATCGAATATTGATTGGAAAGCGCTGTAAGCCATCGACCGTCTCGCCAATGTTCTCACCTCCGATCGCCAGCGCCACCACCTGCTGCACGTCGGCAAGGCTTAAGCCGAAACGGGCGGCGCGCAGACGGTCTATGCGCACTTCGATGTACCGACCACCCCGGACGCGCTCGGCGTAGGCGGAACGGGTGCCGGGGATTTCTTTGACGGCCGCCTCGATCTTTTTGCCGATCGCGTCAATTACATTCAAATCGGGACCTGCGATTTTGATCCCGACCGGACTCTTGATGCCGGTCGAAAGCATATCGATGCGGTTGCGGATCGGCTGCACCCATAGATTAGAAAGGCCTGGGATCTGCAAGGCGGCGTTCATTTCATCGATTAGTTGATCCTGGCTTTTACCGCTTGGCCATTCGGAGCGCGGTTTGAACCGGACGGTAGTCTCGAACATCTCGATTCCGGCGGGGTCCGTCGCCGTCTCGGCGCGGCCGACCTTGCCGAATACGCGTTCCACTTCCGGAAACTGCATCAACACCTTATCGGTCTGCTGGAGCAGTTGGGATGCCTTGTCGGCGGACAAACCAGGGAGCGCGGAGGGCATATATAGCAGATCGCCTTCGGCGAACGGCGGCATAAACTCGCTTCCAAGCTTCGTCAGCGGCACGAGGGTCGCAACCATCAACAGGAGCGATGCCGCCAGGATCGCCTTTGGATGCCGAAGCACGAAATGCAGGAGGGGGCGGTAGATGAAGATCAGCCATCGGCTTAAGGGATTGCTGCGCTCATCCGGAATACGGCCCCGAATGAAGTAGAACATCAGGACGGGAATCAGGGTCACCGACAGACCTGCGGCGGCGGCCATCGAGTAGGTTTTGGTAAATGCCAGTGGCCCGAACAACTTACCTTCCTGGGCTTCGAGCGTAAACACCGGCACAAAGCTCAAGGTGATGATCAGGAGACTGAAGAACAACGCGGGTCCGACCTCGGCCGCGGCCTGGGCGATCAGCCGCGCCTGTTCTGCGGCATTCGGCCGCTGATCGGGGTTCTCGTGATTCCACGCCTCTAAATGCTTGTGCGCGTTCTCGATCATCACCACCGCTGCATCGACCATGGCGCCGATGGCAATCGCGATGCCGCCCAGCGACATGATATTGGCGTTGACACCCTGCCAATTCATGACCGTGAACGCGGCGAGGATACCGAGGGGTAGGCTCACCACGGCGACAAGCGCGGAACGCAAATGAAACAAGAAGGCCGCACAGACGAGCGTGACGATGATGAATTCCTCGATCAGCCGACTGCGCAGTGTCGCTACCGATTGGTGAATCAGCTCCGAACGGTCATAGGTAGGGACGATCTCGACGCCTTTTGGTAGGCCCGTTTGCAGGCTCGAGATCTTGGATTTGACCGCATCAATCGTTGCGAGCGCATTCTTGCCGGCGCGCATCACGATGACTCCGCCGACGGCCTCACCTTTGCCGTCGAGTTCCGAGATGCCACGACGGATTTCGGGGCCAATCTGAATTCTCGCTACGTCACCGAGCAGGATGGGTGTGCCGCCACTGGCTAAGCCGACTGGGACGCTCCGAAAGTCTTTGAGGGTTTTGAGATACCCGGTGGCACGCACCGCGTATTCCGCCTCGCCGAGTTCCAATACGGAACCGCCGGCCTCGTTATTGGAGTTGCGCAACGCCTGTTTGACCCGTTCGATCGTGATATGAAGCGCACGCATGCGGTCTGGATCGAGGACGACCTGATACTGCTTCACGAGTCCACCGACGCTCGCCACTTCGGCGACATTCGGTACAGCCTTAAGCTCGTACTTCAGGAACCAGTCTTGGAGCGCCCGAAGCTGCGAGATGTCGTATTGACCGCTGCGATCGACCAGAGCGTATTCGTAAATCCAGCCGACGCCGGTCCCGTCGGGCCCCAAGGTCGGTTTGGCGGATGGCGGCAATCGCCCGGTGACTTGACTCAAGTATTCAAGCACCCGCGAACGCGCCCAGTAGAGATCGGTCTTATCGTCGAATATAATGTAGACGTAGGAATCGCCAAAAAACGAATAACCGCGCACCGTGCGCGCACCGGGGACCGACAGCATGGTAGTGGTCAGCGGATAGGTGACCTGATCCTCGACGACTTGCGGAGCTTGTCCCGGGTATTCGGTGCGGATGATGACCTGTGTGTCGGAGAGGTCCGGCAGTGCGTCGAGCGGAGTCGAGAGGGTCGCGTGGATGCCCCAAACTGCGAGTAAGCCGGTCCCCATCAACACCAGAAACCGGTTCTGAATCGACCAGCGGATGAGCGAGGCGAGCATGTCAGGGCCTCCCGTCCGCCGGCGAGGGCATCAGCTCAGGCTTTATTTTCATCTCGGTATTGTCGGTCGCGCCAGCCAGGCTCTCGAACGCGCCGCGCAGGCTCGCCTCGGAGTCGATTAGGAACTGGCCTGAGACGACGATGTTTTGCCCCACAGCCAAACCGCCCAGAATCTCCGATCGATCGCCGTGTTCGGCACCGACGCGCACAACGACGGGGCGGAAATGCGTTCCATCCTCGGCGACGATGACAATGCTACGGGTCCCGGTTTTGATTACCGCCTCGCTCGGCACGGTCAACACGTTCTCAACCGTTGCGCTGCGAAAATGCGCCGAGGCGAACATGCCCGGGCGAAGTTTAATTCCCGGATTGTTGACGACCACTCGCACTTTGAGACTTCGGGTGCTTTGTGTGAGTTCCGGATATAGATAGTCCACGTGGCCGTTGAAACGTAAGCCGGGTAGTGCAGGGACCTGGACCTCTGCCGGATCGCCCGGCTTGATCCACGCGGACTGCGTCTCCGGAACCTCGGCGGTGATCCAGACGCTGTCGAGACGCGCGAGCTGAAACAGCGTGGTGCCTGGCTCGACCGCTGCTCCCTGGCGAACACCGAGTTCCATCACAAAGCCATCGAAGGGCGCGTAGTAGGCGACTCGTCGCTCGGGTTTGCCGGTTCGCTCGATATGCGCAATCTGCTCGGTTGATAATCCAAACAGCGCAAGACGCGTGCGGGCGGCTTCGATTAAATGAGGATCATTGGAATCGCGCGCAATGAGAAATTCTTGCTGCGTTGCCAGCAGCGTCGGGGAGTAAATGCCGGCGAGCGCTTGCCCACGGCGTACCGCATCTCCCACCGCCCGGACTTGAAGCTCCTCGACCCAGCCTGGCTCTCGCACCTGGATCGCCTCGATCCGGTGCTCATCGACGCCCACCAATGCGACGGTATCGACGCCGCGATCGAAACTGCCCTGCTCGACTGAACTTAAACGAATACCGAGGTTCTGCACCACGCGCGAATCGATCTCAATAGTGGCGGGGTGTTCGGAGCCCCCTGAGGCCATCGCCCGCGGCGCCGCACACTTAGGCACTAACTGCATGTCCATGAAGGGCGATTTGCCCGGCTGGTCAAAATGCTCGGTGGCGTGCATTGGATCATACCAATAGGAGGGCGGCGTGTTGCCACACGCCGTTTGGCCTTCCGGCAAGTCACCGCGGTGGCGCAGGAGCAGCCATCCCGATACTGCGATTGCCAGCCCCACGCCCGTAAGCAGCGCGAAAGTGTAAGGGCGCTTCATGGCGTATCTCCTGCGGGAGTTTGCGAGGCGGTCAAATAGTCGAGGCGAACCTGCGCGCGCGCCGACTCAACGGCGAGGGATAGTCGTTGCAATTGCACGTCGAGGAGGCTGCGGCGCGCGAGTAGCACAGCATCGAAGCCACCTCGTCCCGCCGCATAGGTGGCCCGCGCGGCCTCGACCCGATGTCGTGCGTCAGGAACAATCACCGCATCGAACTCGGCGACGCGTTGCGTGAAGTGCTGCCAGTCAACGTAGTTCTGGTTCACCTGTGTGTGCAGCTCACGAAGCGCGTCGCGCTTTCGCTCTTCGGCAGCGCGCGATTGCTGATGCGCCGCGGCTAGGTCACGATCTTGGCGGTTTTGAGTGAAATACGGCAAGGGAACGCTGAACTGTACGCCGACGAAGTCGGCAAAGTCCGGTCGGTAGGCGAAGTACAACTCCACCGAAAGATCCGGCTTGTAGGCTTGTCGCGCCAGTGCGATGTCGGTCGTTGAGGCATCGATTTGTTTGTCGAGTCCGCCGATCACGGGATGGTGGTCGGAACGTGCAACCAAGGACTGCAAGGTTGTCGGCAACGCCGGCAGCGTCGGCGATTCGGCGAGCGGTCGTCGCGCGGCCTCCCCGATCCAGCGCGCAAGCCCGTCGCGCGCGCGCAGCGAATGATGCAGCCAGTCGTGGGCCTTGTCGCTGATAAGTTCCGAATCGACCTTTGCAGCTAGCCAATCTGCCTGTGATGCTTTGCCAGCCGTATAGTCCTTCTCCATCGCGCGCACTTGCAACGCGCCTTCGTCTATCAGTCTTTGCGTCAGCTGGTATGCCTGCTCGGCTTCGTACACGTCGAGCCACGTCAACAAGGTGTCGCGACGTACCATGCGCTGATCGTTGTCGAGTGCAGAGCGGTCCACATCGGCTCCCTGCGACTGGCGTGTGCCCCGCAGGCGACGTTTCTCGGCGCGCGTGAACTCCTGACTGATGCCGACCGTGAACTCGGTAAAGTTATCGCGGCGAAGACTAAAAGCTTCTGGTGTGTCGACGGGCAGCTCTTTCAACCCCCCCGATAGTTTGGGATCCGGCAGCTGCGCCGCAGCGACGGCGCGATGTTGTTCGGCTTCAATCATCGCCTCCCGAGCGCTAAGTAGCGGCTGATCGATTAAGGCAAGCCGACCTGCCTCGTCCATTGTCAAGGACGGTGTCGCTTCATTGGAGAGCGGTTGCAACGTGGGCACATACGCAAAGGCGGGCGGGAAATCCGCAGCCGGCGCATAAGGCGTAGGGGCAGCCGCCAACATGGCGAACGCCCAGGTTTTGGACCATCGAATCATGGAGGCTCTCCGACAATCGTTCGATGACCTTCCGCTATAAACGGCAAAGGTCGCGCGGGCCGTGAGGCCCGAATGCTTACTCGATCAGAGAAGCTTCAGACGATGGGGGGTCGGAGAGGCTGAGGAGGGTCGTGCTCTGCGAACGGCGCGATCCCGGCATCTGGAACGACTAATTTACCCGCAGCGATGCGCTGAGACATTGGGAACATCAGCAGCACCGCTGCGCCCACGGGGACGGTGCACTGCGCTGCGCAGGAGGGCATCGAACCGTGAAAGCAGCAAGTGCCGCAGTCATTCCGGTCGGGAAGGGTTTGGCCGTCGCAGGTGTGGGTAATCGTATCACCAATACTGCTTGATCCCAGTGTGGCCGCGTACGTTAGCGCTGGCCCCTGGAGAACAGCCGCTAGAATCAATGTAATGGCGAGTAGTCGACGACGCATAGCGATCTAAGTCTACGGTATCTATAGTTTAAAAATGTGAATGTGATCATGTGTTCGGACCAAACCAGCCCTAACTAAGTTCCGAATGCCGCGGAAGCCGCTTCCCCGTTTAAGCGGAAGACTCACCAAACCACGTCTTTGATAGTACGAACCGCCTCGATATGGACGCCCCCGGCTCGGGCAATCCAGCCAATTGTGACCTTCTCCGCAGACATACTTGACTCCGTACCCAGGTACGAGGTGTAGGCTACGGCTATGCAGACCGCAACCAAACAATTGTGGGCAAGCGCGTTCGCGGCGGTGGTGGGATCGCTTTGCTGCGTCGCGCCCTTGGTACTGCTCACGCTGGGCATCAGTGGTGCCTGGATCAGTCAACTCACCGCGCTTGAGCCCTATCGGCCGATCTTCATCGTAGCGATGTTCGTGTTCATGAGCTTAGCCTTTCGCCAGCTATACATCGTGCCCGCTCGCTGCGCGCCCGCGGAGGCATGCGCGAATCCTCGATTGCAACGCCGGCAGAGACAAATATTTTGGGTGGTGGCCGTTGCGCTGGCGGCGCTCATCGCATTCCCGTGGTACGCCCAGTTTCTTTTTTCCTAAAGGACACGTTCATGCGTAAAATCATTGCCCTTGGATTGATGCTGTACGCGAGCACCTTGTTCGCCTCACCCCCGCACACCGCCACCCTGGCTGTGGAGAATATGACCTGCGGTACCTGTCCAATTGTCGTGCGCAAAGCGCTGGAGCACGTACCCGGGGTGACCTCGACGACCGTGGATTTCGAGAAGAAGACCGCGACAGTCACCTTCGATCCGGATAAAGCCACGACGGCTCAGCTCACCGCGGCCACCACGAACGCCGGATTTCCGTCTAAGGTGCTAGTCAACCCGTGAACACGGTCATTCTTGAATCGCTGCTGACTTGCCCGAACTGCGGACAATCAACCTGGGAGACCATGCCGACCGATGCGTGCATGTACTATTACGAATGTACACATTGCAAAACGCTGCTGAAGCCCAAAGCGGGCGACTGCTGCGTGTTCTGTTCCTATGGCTCCGTAGCATGCCCACCTATTCAGCAGCATGCAGGGTGCTGCCAGGGACACTGATTCCGCGGCGTCTGCTATGGATTGATTTTCGAAAATGAATTCGATATATTTGGAAATATGAAATCATTGGAAGTTGTCGAATCCTTAGCCGCTCTGGCCCAAGAGTCGCGCCTGGCTGTCTTTCGATTGCTGGTCAAACGTGGCCCCGAGGGTTACACGCCCACGCAACTGAGTGACAAACTCGACGTGCCAGGCCCCACGTTGTCGTTCCACTTAAAGGAGCTGCAGCGCGCCAACCTCGTCGAGGCGCGCCGCGACGGCCGATTCTTGTACTACAGCCCGAATTTTCCCCGCATGAACCAGCTGCTGGCATTTCTTACCGAGAACTGCTGTGTGCTGGCGGACAAAGACTGCGGCCCGGCGTGCAGCCCTCCTGCGGCCGCGGCCGCACAATCTAAGAGGAAACAAGCATGAAACGATTCCACTTGCACGTGAGCGTCGAGAATCTCGCCCGGTCGATCCGCTTCTATTCCACGTTATTCGCCACGGAGCCCGCCATCACCCACGCCGACTACGCCAAATGGATGCTCGAGGACCCGCGCGTCAATTTCGCGATCTCCACGCGCCGCCAGCCCGTTGGCGTGAATCACTTGGGCTTCCAGGTCGATACGGATGAGGAATTGCGCGGCATGCGTTCACAGCTGCAAGCGGCAGATGCGCGCCTCATCCAAGAGGACGAGCAGCCCTGTTGCTACGCCCAATCGAACAAGTATTGGGTCACTGATCCGACCGGCCTTGCCTGGGAGACCTTTCACACTTTGGGTTCCATTCCTGTCTACGGCGAAGACACCCAGGTTTTTAATCACGGCGAATCGACGATATCTGACACAAGCCCCAAGGCCACCGTATCGAGCTGCTGCGCAAAATGATGCCGGCGATAGGCATTCGCCGCGGCCATTCGGCCGATCTGGCCGCGGTCGCACAGCTACTTGCCAGCGCGGGACTGCCGACCGCCGATTTGGCCAGCGCTCATGACTTTCAATCCTGGGTGATCGAGGCGAAGGGTTCGATCTTGGGCGTGATTGGTCTTGAGCGATTCGGTCGCGAGGCGCTGCTGCGCTCCCTCGCGGTGGCATCCGAGCATCGCCAGCGTGGGTTGGCGCGCAAACTCGTCGCGCGCCTCGAACACGACGCCCAGGCGGTGGGGATTCAGCAGCTCGTCCTATTGACCGAGACCGCTGAAGCCTTCTTTCGACGCCTTGGCTACTCGATTGCCGATCGGAGCCAAGTGAGCGACGATGTAAAGCAAAGTGCGGAGTTTCGCATCCTTTGTCCGGTCTCGGCCGTCTGCATGAGCAAGGTGCTCGGCGATGGCTGATCGAACCTTTAACGTGCTCTTTCTATGCACGGGCAATTCCGCGCGCAGCATCCTCGCCGAAGCGTCTTTAAATCATAAGGGCCGCGGCCTCTTTCGTGCCTTCAGTGCCGGCAGCCACCCGACAGGCAGGATCAATCCGGGCGCTCTTGAACTTCTTGAGCGCTTGCAGATTCCGACCGAGGGACTACGCAGCAAGGCGTGGGACGAATTCGCACAATCGGATGCGCCGCCCCTGGACTTCGTGATTACCGTTTGCGACAACGCCGCCGGCGAGGCTTGTCCGGTGTGGCCTGGTCAGCCCATGACTGCGCACTGGGGTGTCGCCGATCCTGCCCATGTCGAAGGGTTGCTCGAGCGAGCCAATGCTTTCCGCGACGCCTTTCGCCTTTTGAGCCGTCGCATCGACCTACTCACCAACTTGCCTGTCGATTCGCTCAATCGCATGGCGCTTCGAAAAGAAGTGCGCGACATTGGCCAGGTGAGCGAATGACTCTCACGGCGATCTCTCTCACGCGGCGGCTCGCGTCAGAGGGCGTGGGATCGCTGTTACTGACCGCCACGGTCGTCGGTTCCGGAATCATGGCGGAGCGCCTGGCGGGCGGAAATACCGCCGTGGCATTGCTGGCTAACACCGGCGCCACCGTTGCGGTTCTCGCAGCGTTGATCGCACTCTTGGATCCCGTGAGCGGCGCGCATTTCAACCCCGCCGTCTCATTCATCCAAGCGTTGCGGGCAAAATTAACCTGGACCGACGCGGGAGCTTATCTGTTGTTTCAGATACTCGGATGCTGCGCGGGCGCTTTACTTGCGCACCTGATGTTCGAAGCCCCCTTATGGCAGGCCTCGGCGCATATTCGCACCGGCCCCGCGCAATGGTTGGCGGAGGCCGTTGCGACCTTCGGGTTGCTATTGGTCGTGCTCGGCCACCGACGCACCGAGGATGCTCCCTGGATGGTGGCATGTTGGATCGGAGCGGCTTACTGGTTTACCGCCTCCAGTTCATTTGCGAACCCCGCGATCACCTTCGCTCGATCGCTCACCAATACGTTCGCGGGGATTCGCCCTATCGACGTGCCGGCCTTCATCGTGGCCCAGCTCGCCGGCGCGCTAGTCGCCTGGGCGTTAGCGCGATTTATGTTTCCCATGACGAAACTCTCACCGGCGGTAAGCGGCTAGGGATTGACGGGCTGCATCACGGGGTGGGCCGCGCTATGTCGAAGTCTCGAACTATGTTAGATCGGATGCGCTCGCGCACGCGTTCATCGACGGGGATTTTAATCAATAACTTGAGCAGCATCTCTTGCCGCACAATTCCTCGCGCGGCCAGTTGTCGGTTGAGAAATCGTCAATCCCACACGGATCTAGACGACGTGATTTCGCCGTTACGAATTCCTATGCATTGCAGGGAGACGCCCAGCTCCTGCTCGTATCGACGGATGAGGCGGACTTCGGTTTCCGTAACCAGTGACACTGCCGTGCCCTTCGCGCCGGCGCGCGCAGTGCGACCGACCCTGTGCAGATAGGCCTTGCTCATCGTGGGTACGTCGAGATTGAAGATGTGCGTCACATCGGGGATGTTGAGCCCACGAGCAGCTAGGTCAGATGCAATCATGATACGGATGGCGCCGCTGCGGATCCCGTCCATCGCCCGCTTGCGGTCCCTCTTGGATAGTTCGGAATTCAAGTCTGAAACTGCCAGTTTGTGATGGGTTAGCTTCGAGGCGACATCTTCCGCCACATCGTTGCGGTGAACGAACACGATCGAGCGCGGCACATCATACGCATGCAGCAGCTTGCGCAACATGTCCGGCTTGTCGCGATCTTCACAAACCAGATATAGATGTTCGATGTTCTGGTTGACCGCCGCCGCACCCGCGCGAAGCATCAGGACATCCGGAGCCAGTGTTTCCAAGACCTGACGAGTCTGCTGCTCGATCGTTGCTGATGCGAAAATCAGCTGTCGAGCCGGCGGCGCCGCGCTGACGATTTTCCGAATCCAGTTCAGACTTTCATCGTTCAGCAGTCGGTCTGCCTCGTCGATGACGACGGCGTGAATGTGCGCCGTTTTCAGCTTGCCCCGCTCGATCAGTTCCACGATGCGTCCGGGCGAGCCCACCACGACGTGCGGCTTGGCCTTGAGCTTGTCGATCTGT
>JANYJY010000071.1 GCA_025358295.1 Gammaproteobacteria bacterium | reverse complement strand
CGTCGACATCGGCGTCGCACTGCCACTCAACGGCGAGACCACGGTATCGCCGCTGATCGGACTGGGCGATGCATCGTTCTCAGCTCTCGCGGGGCGAAATCTGCAATTGTCCAGCATCGTGAATCCCAGCCTGCTGAATACGGGTGCGTCGCAAGGTGCCTTGCTGCCCTATTATTCGACCTACGGCAACCATTCTGCCGTCAATCTCGTCGCGGTCGGCGGCGATCTGACGCTCAAAGATGAGTCCCTCGCGCTGGCAACGAACATCGCTGCGTCGTTCGGCGGCGGCGGCACGCTCGGTCAGGACGCGGATGTCGGCGGCGCGCCGGTCGCGCTGGACATTATGCCGGCGACACTCAACGCCGCGGCACTCAGCGGCAATGTCAATCTGGGCCGGGTCATCGCTCTGTCGCCTGCCGCCAACGGCGGCCTGCAGATCTTCGCGAACAAGAATGTCATCGCCGCGCCGAATGTGGGCGGCGCCGTGCAACTCATCATAGCCGACGCCGATCCGGCGCTATTGCCCAGCATCATCGCGCCTCGAGCCGATCTGCAGCCCTATGACGACATCGTTGCGGCGCTGGTGGCGAACCTTGCCGACCAGCACGCCGCGGTTCCGGTACATCTGGCCGATGCCCAGCCCGAGCCAATACGCATCGTGGCGCTCGCCGGCGATGTGCTGTTTCCCAGCGTGAACGGCGGCGCTCAATCGGGTATATGGTCCGCCGAAGCGGCGCACGTCGTTGCCGGCCGCGATGTCGTCAATCTAGATCTGATCACCCAGAATCTGCGGGCCTCCGACATTACCTCCGTCAGTGCGGGCCGCGACATCGTCTATCCTTTCGAGAGAGGTTCGACCGGATCGATCCTTGCCAATACGGCGCAAATCACGGTGGACGGACCGGGTGAGCTGCAACTGCAAGCCGGGCACGACGTGAATTTGGGAACCTCCGGCGGTATCACGACCCGGGGTAATCTCATCAATACGGCACTTGCCGTGTCCGGCGCCAATGTCAGCGTCGATGCCGGTGTCGGTCCCACGGCGCAACAGCTGGGCGCCTTCACCAAAAAGTACATCGTCGGCACCTCCACCTTCGATGCCGACCTGGTGACCTTCATGGCGACCTTAAGCGGCGCCGGCAGTGTGACACCGGCGCAGGCCAAGCTCGAATTTGCCGCGCTGTCCGCGAATCGACAGCGCGAGTTCGTGGAACAGGAGTTCTTTGCCTTGTTGAGGTCGTCGGGACGCAGCGCGGCAAAACTCGGCAACGGCGACTTCAGCGCCGCCTTTGCGGCCATCGAGACGCTGTTCCCGGGCGCCAATCCTAACCCAGGCAAAGGTCAGACCAATTCCTACACCGGAAACATAGAGTTGTATTTCAGCCGTATCTACACCTTGGACAGCGGCAATATCTCTCTGCTCGCGCCGGGAGGGGAGATCAACGTTGGCCTGGCCGCGCCGCCGACCTCGTTCGGGGTGTCGAAGACGCCGGCGCAACTCGGATTGGTCGCGCAGAGCGTCGGGAACATCAATGCCTTCCAATATGCCGATTTCCAAGTCAATGAATCGAGAGTGTTTGCCGCGGACGGCGGCAATATCCTGGTCTGGTCGACGCACGGTGACATCGACGCCGGGCGGGGTTCGAAGACAGCTATCTCGGCGCCGCCGCCCACCATCACCATCGATAACAACGGCAATCCCATCGTCACCTTCCCGGCAGCGTTGACGGGCAGCGGCATCCAGACTCTGGCGACCAGCGCCGGCGTCAGCCCGGGGGACGTTGATTTGTTCGCTCCTCACGGGGTGGTCAACGCCAACGATGCCGGCATCGTGGCGGGAAACCTGACCATTGCCGCCACCGCCGTTCTGGGAACCAGCAATATTACGGTGAGCGGAACCTCGGTCGGTGTCCCCGTCGCCGTCACCGGTCTCAGTGCCGGCGCGGCCGGCGCTGCCGCCAGCGCCGGCAGTGCCACCAGCGCCGCCGAAGCGGCGTCCGGAAATCGAGAACAGCGGTCCAATACTCCGGTTGCGGACAATGCGCTGGGATGGCTGGATGTGTTCGTCACCGGTCTGGGCGAGGAGCAATGCAAGCCGGATGACATGGACTGTCTCAAGCGCCAGAAGAAGAACTAGGTACAGGCCGCCGGCCGGCGGCTTGTGCTCTGTAACAAATCCATCACGCTTAATTGTGACAATTCCGGGGATGAACTCGCGCTCGACAATTCTGCTCGCCCTCGTTCTGCTGCCTGCAATCGCTTCGGCAGCATCGTGGTGGAATAACGATTGGAAATACCGCAAGGAGGTCAGCTTCGAGCTGTCGCCGGCAGCGGCCGACGTTGCGGGTACGCCGCTCGATGTTCCCGTGCTGATCCGGCTCTCTCTCGGAAACTTCAGCTATTTCAATGACACCAAACCGGATGGCGCGGATTTTCGCGTGCTGGCCGCCGACGACAAGACGCCGTTGAAATTTCATTTTGAGAAATACGATCCGCAGAATCAGATTGCGCTGCTCTGGGTTCGGGTGCCGCAAATCACGGGCGGCTCGAAAACCGACAAGATTTACGCCTACTACGGCAATACCGAGGCCCCCTTGGCTGCCGATGTCGCCGGCACCTACGATTCCTCGCAAGTGCTGGTGCTGTCATTCGGCGACGGCACCGGTGCTCCGGCGGATCTGACGGCGTACAAGAACAATCCATCGGCCTCCACGGCCGTATTGACGCCGGCGTCCTTGATCGGAGCAGGCGCCAAATTCGCCGGCAAGGAGAGCATCTCTGTCCCGGCCACTGCGTCGCTGCGACTCCTGCCGAACCAGGGACTGACGGCGTCGTCCTGGGTGCGCGTCGAGCAGGCGCAGAAGGCAGTGGTATTCGCGCTCACGGATCAGGGCAAGCAGCTCGCTATCGCCGTCGAGGGAACGAAATTTGTTGCGCGGGGGGCCATGGGCGGTGCGCCGGTGACGGTGACGCAGGCGGGGGCCTTTTCGTTGAATCAGTGGCACCACGTGGCAATTACCGCCGGCGCCAACAAGCTCACGCTGTACGTGGACGGTGTCGCGGCCGGCAGCGCGCCCTTGGCCTTGGCAGAGATCGGCGGCAATTTCACTGTCGGCGGCGCGAACGATGCCAATTTTCTCGCCGGCGACGTCGACGAAGTCGAAGTGTCGAAGGTCGCCCGCTCCGCGGATTGGATCAAAGCGTCCGCGCGCGGCCAGGGCATGGATGCGAATCTGGTGGTCTACGGCGCGGACGGTCAGCGGGAAGGCAGTGGTCAGAGTTCCTACTTCGTCACCATCGCCAAGAATCTGACCGTCGACGGCTGGGTGGTCATCGGCATTTGCATGGCCATGCTGGTGGTTGCGTTGATTATCATGGTGGTGAAGGCGATTTTCCTGAGTCGGGTGGAGCGGGCCAATTCAAAATTTCTGCGGGAATTTCGGCGCCTGAGCGGCGATGCGGCATCTCTGGAGGATCCCGAGGCGGCACAGTCCGTGGACTTGGAGGATGACAAGCCCACCATGGCCTCTCTGTCGAACGATCACACCAAGTATGGCGCCTCCACTCTTTATCGGCTGTATCACCACGGCGTACGCGAGCTGAATAAGCGCGTATCCGGTCAAACGGTGAGCGCACAGCGGGTACAGGTGCTGTCGTCGCAGTCGATCGATGCCATTCGCGCCGCCATGGATGCGTCCATGACCCGCTTGCAACAGAGTCTCTCCAGTCAGATGGTGCTGCTCACCATTGCAATCTCCGGCGGACCCTTCCTCGGCCTGCTCGGCACCGTCATCGGGGTGATGATCACCTTCGCCGCCATCGCGCTGTCCGGTGATGTCAACGTCAATGCGATTGCGCCCGGCACAGCCGCCGCGCTGGCCGCTACGGTGGCGGGCCTCTCGGTCGCCATTCCCGCGCTGTTCGGCTACAACTGGCTGAACTCGCGCATCAAATCCATCAGTGCCGATAACCGCGTATTCGTCGACGAATTCGTTACGCGTGTTGCCGAGCAGTACAGCTAGGTCGGGCCATGTCAGGCTCCATGGACAGCGGCGAAAAGGATGTCTACGACGACATCAACATCACGCCCATGCTGGATCTCGCCTACGTGTTGATGGTGATTTTCATCATCATGACCACGGCTTCCGTGCAAGGCATCAAGGTCAACCTCCCCAAGGCGAGCGACACCCCCTCGCTGGCCAAGCCTCAGACCAAGGCAATCACCATCACGGCCGACGGCACCATGTATCTGGATACCTATCCTGTGAGCCTGCCGGAATTGGAGAATTTGCTGCGTCAGTACAAGGCGGCCAATCCGGCCCTGCCCGTGGTGGTGAAGGCGGATTCGAGCATTCCTTATCAGCGCGTCGTGGACGTACTCGATGTCATCGGACGCCTGGAAATAACTCAACTTGGGTTAGTGACCCAACGCATCGTCAAGTAGCGCCATCGTGGCAGGCAAGCGAGGCGGGCGCCGAATTATTTCGCTCTTGGGGGGCGGGCTCGCGGCTCTGCTTTTGCTCGTCGGCTTCGTGTGGTTCGTGCGAACCATGATGACGAGCAAGTCCGGCAAGCAGGAACGTCAGGTGCAAATCGTGCAAATCATCCGGCCGCCGCCACCGCCGCCGCCGGATCAACCGCCGCCGCCACCACCGCCGAAGGCCGATGAAGCTCTGCCTAGGGATGAGCCGCAGCCTGCTCCCAACGAAACACCCGCGCCCGCGCAACCGCTGGGCATAGATGCCGACGGCGCCGCGGGCGGTGACGCCTTTGGACTTGCGGCGCGGCACGGAGGCAACGATCTGGTGGGCGGCAACGGCGGCGCCGTGTTTGCCTGGTACACGAATCGGATCAAGGACGCGATTGCCGAGCGCCTGGCGGCGAATTCCAAGCTGGGCGCGAAGAAATTCTCGGCCTCGGTCAGCGTATGGATCGAGCCCGACGGCAAGGTCAGGGGTCAGTTGATGAGCACGACCGGCAATCGGGAACTGGATCAACAAATCGAGTCGGTCCTGTCGAGCATGACCCGATTGAGCGATCCGCCGCCGGTTGAAATGCCTCAGCCCGTGACGCTGAAGATCGTGTCGCACACCTAAGTTAGAAACCGATGGAAGGAGTTCGATGACTATGTTTACGGCCAAATCACTCAGGGCAACGCTGACGTCGCTGGCTCTGGCCATCGCCCCGGTCGCCGCCACCTTGGCCGCAGACGAGCGTCAATCGCTCGAGGAACTGCGCAACACCGTCATCAACTTGCTTCAGGTACTGGTCGATCAAGGCGTGATCAGCCGCGAAAAGGCCGCGCAGATGGTAAAGGCGGCCCAGGACAAGGCCGCCGCCGAAGCTGCTGCGGTCGCCAAGTCGGACGAGGGCGCTGTACGGGTGCCGTACGTACCACAAATCGTCAAGGACGAGATCACCAAAAAAGTGGCGGAGGCCGTCAAGCCCGCCGTCGTCGCGGACGTGGTCAAGCAAGCCAAGAACGAAAAATGGGGCGTGCCGGGGGCGTTGCCGGAATGGCTGGGGCGAACCCGCGTATCGGGTGAAGTGTTGCTGCGCCAAGAGGATGTCCGGTATCCGGGCGCCAATCAACAGAATTACTACCTCAATTACAATGCAGTGAACGCGGCCGGCGGCCTTTCCAGGGCCGGCAATGGCGCTTTCTTGAACGTCAGCTATGATCGTGTGCGCTTTCGCGGGCGTGCGCGGCTGGCCATCGAGTCCGATCTCTCGGACTCGATCAAGGCGGGTATACGCCTGTCCACGGGCAACACGTCCGATCTGGTGTCTCCGAGCCAAACCTTGGATGGCACTGCGCCGTATTCCTTCGGTATCGATAATCTTTACATCCGCCTGGACGAGAAGACGGCGAATCATTTTCCGTGGTTGTCGATCATCGGCGGGCGCTTCAACAGCCCCTGGTTGTCGCCGACCGACTTGATATTCCACCAGCAACTGACGTTCAACGGCGTCGCGATGACGGGGCGGGTCGGTATCGGCAACGGCAGCGCCGATCAATCGAATCTCTTCATGACGCTCGCCGCCATGCCCATCCAGGAAGTGGCGCTCTCAACCAGCGACAAATGGCTATACGGCGCGCAACTCGGCGCCAATCTGCGGTTTACTGAAAGTCAGCGGCTGCGCCTTGCGGTGGCCTACTATGACTACCGGCACACCGAGGGCGAGAGAAATGCGCCCAACAGCAACCTGTTGGACTTTACCGCTCCTCAGTTCTTCCGCACGGGCAATACGGTGTTCGATATCCGCAACGACAACGATCCAACGACCAACCTGTTCGCGCTGGCGTCGAAGTTCCGACTGGCCAATGTGAGCGGCACCTACGACGTGCAGTTCGGCCGCTATACCCTGTCGCTCAGAGGCGATGCCGTGAAGAATGTCGGCTTCAATGAAAATGAAATTCTTGCCCGCACCGGGTTTGATCTGGCGCCGCGGGTCAAGGGCTATCAGGGTGAACTCAGATTCGGCTATCGCACGGTTCTGGCTGCGGGAGACTGGCGCGCAACGGTCGGGTATCGCTATTTGCAGCGCGACGCGGTGATCGACGCCTATACCGATTCGGATTTTCACGCCGGCGGCACCGACGCCAAGGGTTACTACCTGGTCGGCGACTATGGTGTCGCCAATCGCGTGAGGCTCACGCTGCGATTCCTGAATTCCAATCAGATCGACGGCCCGATGTACGCCGTCGAAACAGTTCAGGTCGATCTCAACACGCAATTCTAGGCAGAAACCCTATGCATCCTCGCGCATTGATCACTCATGGCGTACTGGTCATCGGCCTCTTATCGGCAGCTCAGTCGTACGCCCAAGCTCAGCGCAGCGGCGGTGAAGCTCAGAAGATGATGCAACAGTATCAGCAGCTGGCGGCGGAGCGAACGTCGCTGCAAGCGCAAGTGGCGCAATTGCAAAAGGACTTAAATACGGCCAATGCAGACCTCGCGGCCGTTAAAAAGGAGCGGGACAACCTGAAGGGCAACGCGGGAACGGCGGCGGCGGCCGTGGAGCGCGCCAAACTCTCCAAGCAATCTGCGGACCAGACCTTGGAACAGAGCAAGCAACGCATGGCCGAATTGGTCGCTCATTATCGCGATACGGCGCAAAGCCTCAAGGAAGCGGAGACGGACCGCGCCGGTGTGCGCCGAGAATTGGCCGAGCGAAATGCTGCCTTCGATACCTGCGCGAACGACAACCTGCAGCTCTACGAAATCAACAAGGAAGTTCTGGACCGTTACGAGCACGTCGGTCTGTTCACCAAGGCTGCCGCCACCGAGCCATTTACCAGGATCACGAGAACCCGGATCGAGAACCTCGTCGACAGTTATCGCGCGCGTGCCGACGAGCTGCGTGCCGCCAAGGGCAAGGCGCCCGCGGTGAACTCGACCCATCCATAGCGCCTTCCCGGCGCGATTTGCGTTTTACGGGCGGCGCTAGCCGCATTCCCGGCGCAACGGCATAAGCCGCTGCGCGCGCGACTCGTGGCTGCATTCGTCCCGAGCTAGCCCCTATCCGCCTTGCGCCGGCGATCCAATCCTCTTGGATCGCCGAACCAATCGACGACCTCAATCCCGCGTGTGCGCTTTGTGCCACATAGCGGCGTGTCTGAACGACATGAGATATGTGAAATTCGTCATAGAAGTGCCATTCACACGACACACTCTGTGCCTACGATTGAGCGTGTCCGGTGCTACAACTGATTTCCTAGGGAGGCGAGGTGGTCGAACAACGAAAACAAGCAGTGTCCATACGTCTGGGCGAGAGTGATATTCGGAACGTCAAGCGAATCGCGCGGCGCTTGGGGGTGCGGGACTCGGACATCATCCGCTTCGCCATCAAATCGACCCTGAATCGGATTGCACCCTTATGCGACGCCGCGATCCGAGGACGGAATTTGGTTCCGGTGCTGGTGGAGTCCGGCGACGAGTTGATCCGCTACTTCGAACTCGACGCCTTTCGTCTGGAAAGCATCATTAATGAGAACGTCGAAGAGGGTCGGCAAGTCGACCGTGACGATATTGCGCTGCTCGCCATGAGTGGATTGCGCGACGAATACCTGGTGATGCGCATGACCGACGGGCATGGCGCTGCGGCCGATAGCACACCGCAGGGTCGTTCGTTGCGTCGCTACCTCTACGACAAATATGTCTATCGCGGGGGCGATAAGCCGCAGCGGCAGGCCGCCGGCAGTCACGACCGGGAGACCGAGGTGAGCGAGACGGTATTCACCACCGACGCCTTTGGTGCGCCGGTACACCAACCGGCCGCCTGAATATTTAAGGGAAATGTGGAGGTAATATTATGAAATATATGAACTTAATTGCTGCATCGGTCCTTGTCATGAGTGCCTGGCTAGTGCCGGCCACTGCAGCGCGCGCGGACGTCGTCCTCTTCGATGGCGCCAGCTTCATTCAGAATCGGCAGTCGGTGGTGCAGTCGTTCAGCATTTCAACTCCCGGTACGATAACCATGACGCTGACGAATATCCCCTGGTTGGATGTTGTCTCCGGTTTGACCTATTCGCTGACGTCGGCGTCGGGCGTGCTGGGAACATCCAAGGGTGCCGGCACCGAATCGTTCAATGTTGGGAGCGGCACCTTCTATGCCCATTGGTTCGGTGAGGCCGCCGGCCAGTACAACATCGGTGTCCTGGGCATAAAAATCGCCTTTACCCCAGACACGGTCACGACGGTTCCTCTGCCGGCCTCGTTGCTGCTGCTGTTATCGGGCCTTGGGGTGTTGTTCGGCTGGCAACGCCGGGAGACCCTGCCCGTGGCCGTTGCCTAATCCATCAGCGTTTACAAAATGATGACAAAGGCAACCGAAATGTAAGCGGCTGCAATGAAACTCTCACATGAGGCCCCTAAACTTCACGACCCCTGTGTTGTGGAGTTCGACTCACCGTGATGCCGACGATGAAATTGTGGAAAACCCTGGCGCTGCTGTGCATCGCATGCGCCGGCAATGCCTGGGGCGAGGACACGAGCGCATCGGCAAGCTACAAATTGCGGCCCGGCGATATTTTGACCGTCAATGTCTGGAAGGAAACCGATCTCCAGAGTGATGTTCTTATTCGACCGGACGGCGGCATGTCCTTCGCCCTGGCGGGTGAATTGCAGGCGGCGGGTCACACGGTCGCAGAGCTGACGGCGCTGCTCGAAACACGGGTCCGTAAATTCGTCCCTGATGCCGTAGTCACCGTGGCGGTCAAGGCCATCGGCGGCAATCGCATCTATGTCCTGGGCAAAGTGAATCGGCCGGGCGACTTTCCCTTGGGCGGCCCCATGGACGTCATGCAGGCGTTGAGTCTTGCGGGCGGAACAACGCCCTTCGCCGACACGAACGGTATACGCATATTGCATCGGGACGGCCACAACCAAACCGCCAGCCCTTTTCGTTACGGTGACGTACAGCGGGGCCGCAAGCTCGAGCAAAATATCCTACTCCAGAGTGGTGACACGGTTGTTGTCCCATGACCCGACGCCGGTGGGCGTTCCACTGCCTTTGTGCGGCCGCCATGTTCCCCATTAGCGGGGCGCGGGCCGGTGTTTGGGGCATCGATCCGGTGCTGGGCATCGCCGCCGGCTATTCGACCAATCCGGCGCTCATGAATGGGACGCATGAGGCCGAGACCGACGCTGCATTGCTGCTCGATGCACCCACTACTTATAATGGCAATCACTTCACGTTCTTCGCCGTGCCGAGCTTTCGCCTCAGCACGAACTCCGGCTATTCATCTCTGGCATCCGACTACGAGCATCTGAACCTCAAGGGCATGTACGGCACCGAGCGCAGCACCCTGAGCGCCGGTGCCAGCGTGGCTCGCGATTCCAGCCTGTACCACGACTATCTGTCCGATGGCTCCACGGGCGTGCGTCGCGACACGGTCACAGCGGATCTGAATTGGGATCGGCTTCTGACCGAACGCACGGATGCCGATATGGACGTCAACTCGGTTCTAGTCAAATATGGCCGTTCTGCGGGCGTTGCGACCCTGACTGACTATCGATACGCCAGTATTTCTCCGAGCCTTTCGCGGGTGACCGGCGAAAGATCCAAGTACACGGTGTCGGCAAGTGTCGGACGCTACACCTCTTTGGATGGCACAACCGAGAGTCGCAGCGCCAACCTGCAATTGGGACTCCTGCGCCAGCTGACCGAGATCTGGTCCCTTACCGGCACCATCGGCTATTCGCGGGCGCTGAATCAACAGGAGATCGACAAGCAATTCCTGGTGTTCACGCCGAACGGACCGCAAATCGAGATCGTTCCGGTGCAATACGAGTCGTCGCAGAACGGCGCGGTTTACATGGTCGATCTGAGTCGCAAAGGCAGCCTGCTGACCGTCGACGTCGTCGCCTCGCGCCAGCTGGTGCCCAGCGGCTTTGCTTACCTGTCGCGGCAAATCTCCTTCGAAATAAGCGCGAACTATGCGTACTCCGAGCGCTGGTCCTTCGGCATGGATGCGCATTATCTGAAGGCACGGGATCCGCAGCTTCAAGGCGGCTTGAGCGAACGAACCCCCAAGTACGTCTCCCTCAACGCCAGTTGGCGTTGCAGCGAGTTCTGGACGGCGACGCTCGCCGCAACGCGAGTCATGGAGCTATTTAAGCCGTCCAACACCGAACCTACATCGAATGAAGTGTCGATCAAGTTTTCCCGCAAATTCAACCACATCGATTTTCATTAAACCAGCCCATGGTCCCGCAAACGCAAACCTCCGTGCCGGATACCCGGGAAAAAATACTGTCCTATTGGCGGCGGCGAAAGACGTTTTATGTCGTGACGGCAGCGGCGGCTGTGCTGGCGATTCTGCTCGCCGTGCTGTTGCCGGCAACCTATCAATCCACCGCCACGATTCTGATCGAGCAGCAGGAAATACCGCAGGAGTTGGTCCGCTCCGTGATCACGTCGTTTGCCGATCAACGCGTGCAGGTCATCAGCCAGCGAGTCATGACGACGCAAAATCTGCTGGGCTTGATCGAACGCTACAATCTCTACCCCGACATCCGCGAGAAGCAACCGCACGAGGTATTGCTGGCGAAAATGCGCACCGACATCGGCATGCACATGATCAGCGCCGACGTCATCGATCCGCGCAGCGGCCGTCCGACCCAGGCAACCATCGCCTTCGCGGTCTCTTATCAAAGCCGCTCCCCGCAGCTGGCACTGAAAATCGCCAATGAGGTGACGAGCCTGTATCTGAACGAGAATCTGTCGTCACGGACCCAGCTCTTGCAGCAGACCTCGAGTTTCTTCAGCGAGGAGGCGAACCGGCAATCGGCACGCATCGGCGATCTGGACAAGAATCTCGCGGCGTTCAAGGCTACACATCATGACGAATTGCCAGAACTGACCCAGCTCAATATCCAGACTGCGGAACGCACGGAACTCGACCTGAGGGAATCCGAGCGGCGCATCGCCGGACTTGATTCCCAGCGCGTACTGCTGGAGGCGCAGCTGGCGCAAATCAGTCCCAACTCCCAAGTGTTCTCCGACAGCGGCCAGCGCGTATTCAGTGCGGAAGATCGGCTGAAATCTTTGAAGTCTCAGCTGGCAAGCTACAAGGCGCGATATTCGGCCGACCATCCCGACGTCATCAGCACCCAGCGCGAGGTGGATGGTCTGCAAAAGGAGGTCAGCGCCGAGGATGGGACCTCGGATCGGCTGCGCCAATTGGCGGGTGCCAAGGCGAAATTAGCTGGCGCCCTGGAGAAATATTCCGAGGATCATCCTGACGTGGTGCGTCTCAAGCACGAGGTCGACAGCCTGCAAAAGGCCGTCGCGGCGGACGCCAATTCGGCGACCGAATCCACCAAGCGCGGCCATGCGGATAATCCGGTCTATATACAGGTCAAGGGCCAGCTCGATGCGCTGACCGTGGACCGTGAGAGTGCGGTCAAGAAGCGCGACGAATTGCAAGCCAAGTTCGAAGACTACGAGAGGCGCATGGCGAAATCGCCGGATGTCGAGCGCCAGTTCCGGGAGATGTCGCGCGAACTGGAGAGCGCGCAGTTCAAATATCAGGAGATTCTGTCGAAACAGACCGAAGCCCAGGTCTCGCAGAATCTCGAGACCGATCGAAAGGGCGAAAAATTCACCTTGATCGAGCCGCCGCAACCGCCGGAAAAGCCCATCAGTCCCAATCGCAAGCTGATTGTCGCCGTTGGCCTGCTCTTGGCCGTCGCCGTGGGCATCGGTGCGGTCATCCTGCGGGAGTCGCTGGACGCGTCGGTGCGCGGACCCAACGATATCCGTCAATTGTTCAACGTACCCGCCTTGGCCTCGATTCCAACCATCGTTACCGTCGCGGATCGGCAACGGCGCAGACGACTGCTGCTCTACTCCTGGGGCGGCGCCGGCGGGGCCATGCTGGTGACCACGATGATGGTCCACGTGTTCATTCGGCCGCTGGACGTGGTGTGGCTGATCCTGATGCGCCGATTTGGAATATAGAGCATGGATAGAATTCGCAGAGCCTTGGATCTGGCGCGCTCCCAGCGGGAAAATTCCGCCGATGCCGCGGACGTTGATCGCGGCACTCAGCCGTTTGCTCCCGAACGCCCGGCGGCGATCGCGACTCTGGTGGCGCCGACCTCCATCGTTTACCACCACACCCGCGTATTCACTCCTGCCGCCGGCGTGCTGGAAGCCAACCGCGTCGTGAGTCCCGGCTCGACTGACCCGGCGGCATCGGCATTTCGCATGTTGCGCACCCAGGTTCTGCAAAGAATGGATGCGAAGGGTTGGCGCTCGCTGGCGATTTTCAGCCCCGGCCCGGAAGATGGGAAGACGACGACCGCCATCAACCTGGCGGTGAGTCTGGCCAACGATCGGCGGCACACGGTTCTTCTGGTCGATTTCGATTTCAGGCATCCCACGCTCGCCGGCCGGTTCGGGCTGGCGCCCGAGTTCGGCGGCGACGATGCCTTGCTGGGCGCCGCGCGAGTGGAGGATTGCCTGTATCACGCCGAGGGATTCGAGCGTCTGGTGCTGCTGCCGGCTCGAAGCACGATGACCAATTCCTCTGAAATACTCGCCGGACCGCGTAGCCGGGAGATCGTGAGCGAACTGCGCGGCAGGTATCCGGAACGCATAGTGGTGTTCGATCTGCCGCCGGTGCTCAATGCCGATGACGCGCTTGCCTTTGCGCCGCTGGTTGAATGCGGACTGGTGGTTGCGTCGGAGGGCCGCACGCGGCGCAACGACCTCGTGCGCACGATCGAGTTGCTGCATAAAACGTCCCTGGTCGGCACCGTGCTGAATCAGGCGTCCGACACGCCTGGCGGCTACTGAGGAACCGTTATGTATGAGCGTCATTTCGGCTTCGCGGTAAAGCCGTTCGCATTGACGCCGGATCCCGCGTTTCTGTACGCGTCCCGAGAACATGCCATGGCGCTGACCATGCTTGAATACGGACTCGAGTCTCAAGCGGCGTTCTCGCTGCTCACCGGTGATATCGGATCGGGCAAGACGACATTGGTGCGCATGCTGCTGCGGCAGCTGGGCAACCAGGTCATGGTTGGGCTGATCAGCAACTCGCATAGCCGGTTCAAATCCATTCATGGCTGGGCGCTGTCGGCGCTCGGCATCGTGCCCAGCGATGATTCCGACATCGCGGTCTATGAGGCATTGGTCGATTCCTTCGTACGTGAATACGGCAGGGGAAGACGCACGCTTCTAATCATTGATGAGGCGCAGAACCTATCCATTGACGCCTTGGAAGAGCTGCGCCTGCTGTCGAATGTCAACTCAGAGAAGGATTTGGTGCTGCAGATTCTGTTGGTGGGTCAGCCGGAACTGCGCACAAAGCTCTCCCGGCCCGAACTGACCCAATTCGCGCAACGGGTGTCGGTGGATTTTCATTTGAAGCCGTTGGATCGTCAGGAGACGCATACTTACATTCATCATCGGCTCAAAGTCGCGGGCGGCAATACTGCGCTGTTTCTACCGGAGGCCATCGATTTCATGTATGGGAGGACCAACGGCGTGCCGCGCCTGCTGAATCAGCTCGGCGACTTCGCATTGGTCTATGCCTTCGCCGACGGCCGCCAGACCATCGATGCTGACCTCGTCGCGCAGGTGGTGCGAGACCGCAGCGGCGCTCACAGTCTGCCGTCATTCCCGAAGGTCGAGTCCGCCGTTCCGATTGGGGTTGCCAACGGCGGCCCGGCGTAGCAAGTCGGCCGTGCTGCGCCTCCTGTTCTGCGGCCTGGTGCTCCTTGCCGGGCACGCGGGTGCCGAGGGATTGAACCCCGCTCTGCTCGGCGTTGTGTATAACCGCGACGACCGGTCGAGCACGGAGATCGCTCGTTACTATGCCGAGCGGCGACATATTCCCGCCGGCAACCTCATCGGCCTGCAAGTCCCCGACCGCACCGTGCTCAGCCGCGGCGAATTGAAGCAACTGCGCGACGCCATGTTGCTCAAGCTGCCGACCCGTGTGCAATCGCTCCTGCTGGTGTGGTCGCGGCCCTTTGCGGTTGAATGCATGTCGGTGACCACGGCTTTCGCGGCGGGCTACCAGCCGGGGTTCTGTGAGCCGGGATGTAGTCGCACCACATCGAGCCCACTTTTTGACACTGCCGGTTGGTTGCCGGCCGATACGGCGGGATGGCTGCCCGCGATGTTGCTGCCGAGCGCGGATACGGCCTTGGCCAGGGCGGTGATCGACCGGGGAATCAAGGCCGACGGGTCCCAGCCACCCGGCACCGTCTACCTGGTGCGTACTCAGGACGCAGAGCGCAATGTCAGAGCCGCGGGTTTTGCAGAAGCCGAAGCGATGCTCTCGAACCGATTGCGGATCGTCGCGATTGCCACGCCGGTCAAGACGTCACTGATCGATATTCTTGCCTATTTCACTGGAGCCGCGCGGGTCGAAGAATTGTCGGCGCTCAGTTTTCGGCCCGGAGCCGCGGCCGATCATCTGACATCCACAGGCGGAGTACTCGAGGCGTCGCATCAAATGTCGGCTGTGGAATGGCTGCGTCAAGGGGCTACCGCCAGCTATGGAACCGTGTCGGAGCCGTGCAATCACCTGGGAAAGTTTCCCGATCCGTCGGTGTTTCTCAATCACTATCGGCGCGGTGACACGCTGCTCGAGGCGTATTGGAAAAGTGTGGCGATGCCCGGCCAGGGGTTGTTCATCGGGGAGCCGTTGGCCCGACCATTCGGTCCGCAACAATGATGAAGACCTTGCTGGCCGTCGCTGCGACTCTTTGCCTATCCGTGGCGGCCAATCCGGCGTCGGCAGACAATCTGCTCGCGAATTCTTCCTTCCGGTTGTCCGCCAATGGGAGCACGCCGGACTATTGGGATCTGCATCATGCCGCCGCCCTGCAGTTTCGAGACCTGCATTCTCAATATAATCTGGTGGACGTGCCCGGCCCCCAGGCCGATGCCCGCGTATTGAGAATTACCAACAGCGCGAGCGGATTTCCATTTCTCTACTTGTTGTCGAGACAAGCGGAGGCAAAGCTCGGCGCCGGGACGTACGTTTTCTCGGTGTACGCGAGATCTGACCGCCCGGGAACACAACTGGAGCTCGCGCCGGCTTTGGGCGCCATGCAGCGACGTGTCAGTCAGACTCTAACCCAGCAGTGGCGGCGATATTCCGCCGAGTTTCGCATCGACGATGCGATCAAAGATCAGCTTAGCCCGCTCCTCGTTTTGCCCAGCCGCGCAAGTTACTGGATCTCCGCACCTCAGCTGGAGTCCGGGGACAGCGCCACGGCCTATGCGCCGGCCGCGACCGATGCCGGTCTCGGAACACGGACCGCGGCCCAGGCAGCGGCGGCTGCCGATGCGATCGCGGCCATGGCTTTGACCTCAACGTCGGCTCGAGCCGGCCTGTCGGCGTTGTTCGAATTCAATGCGTACACCAGTGAACCGTCCGCACGATTGCAGCTCAGCGCAAAGGCCGTACCCGCGGTCGCCGGGGAGCTGAGCTGCGGCCATGCAGGGGCGGACAATGAGCAGCCTCCCTTCTATGCACGGTCGATTTTGTTGAATGAAGGACAGACCACATTTCTCGACATTCCGATCGGCGCACTCGCGCCCGGGGAATACTCCTGCACCATGAGCGGGCCCGGCCGGCCGGTCAGTGCGACCCTCACTCTGCTGGCACCGAGCGCGTTCCTCGTTCGCAGCAATCAGTTCCGACGTACGCTGCAGATCAACCACTCCGGATACCAGATCCGAGGCGTCATGGTCGGCAGCTACGTACCGCCGGAGTGGTATTTTGCGGACGTGGTCGATCACGGGCTCAATACGCTGTTCTTCTCGCCGAGTGCGGATCCCTCCGGCCGCTTGAATTTCAAGGATTTGGACGCGGTACTGGGACTGGCCAAAAAATACGCTATGAAGGTGATTGTCGGTCCGGCCGTCATGGGACAGAAAAATAATTCCTGGGTACTCCTACTGGAGCGTTATTCCGACCTCGTTCGCCGCTACAGAGGCAGTCCCATCATCATTGGCTGGTTCGTGGTCGACGAGCCGCAGGCGTGGACCTTGCGCGAAAAGGATCTCCTCGATCTATACAAGGCGATCAAGGGCATCGACCCCTATCGGCTGGCATTCATCAACTGGGGTTCGGATGATGTTCCCGTCGCCGTCGGCGCAGAGCCGCACGGCACGCTCGCCGCCACCGATCTGTACTCGATCGACTACTACCCCTTCGCAAATGCCAAGACGAGTCTGGAAAGCTACACGCTGCGAACCCTGCGCGCGTCGAAAACCGGGATGGAGGCGGGAAGGCCCGCGCATTCCTGGCTGCAGCTCTACGGGTATCTCGATACCATTCGCGAGCCCACGGGCGAGGAACTCAACTATATGGCCTACGTCGATCTGCTGTATGGAGGAAATTACAGCGTCTGGCAGATCAAGTCGAATGCCAAGTCCACGTGGGATCGTCTGCGTAAGACCAATGAGGAAGTCGCCGACCTGACGCAGCGGTTGATGCTCAATCCGGACGCGGCTGAGATCCGGGCGCCGATACTGGCGGGCCACTATTTGTATTCCGCATGGCGCGCGGGGGCGGATATTTATCTCATTGTTCTGCATGTCGGCGATCGGACCGAATCGTTCGTCGCGGATCTTCAATCAATTATAGGCTCGCGCGCTCGACACGTCAGTGATTACCACAGCCGCGCGGCTATTCCGGTCGAGGACTCGACCTTGAGGGACTCATTCAATGCCTATGCCACGCGCGTCTACCAGATTCACTGAGCACGCCGACGGCAGGCGGATTTTAGCATCATGACCACAGCGCGAATGACTGTGATCGTGCCCGTGTTCAACCGGCACAGCGAACTGCGGCGCCTGCTGGCCAGCATGACAATGCAGACCTTCGTGGATTTCGAATGCTTGGTGGTGGACGATAGTTCGACCATCCCGATAGAACCACTGGTCACGGAACTCGGGGATTCTCGTTTTCGCTATCTACGCAATGCGCGCAACGGCGGCCCCTATAATGCGCGGACTGTCGGCTACCGGCATATGCGCGGCGACTACTTGATGCAATTCGACAGCGATTGGGAGGCCTATCCCTGGGCGCTGGCTCAATCGGTGCGATATCTGGATGAGTACCCCCAAGTCGACGCCGTGTCAGGAATGCATGTGAGGCATCAGGACTCCGCCATGTTTGTCCGGGTCCGGGACGGTAAGCGAATCATTGCGCCCGAGGACTACGTCAGTGGGAGGCCTGTTCCCGACTGCGTCGGAGCCGTGCGCCGCTGCGTGGTAGAGGAGTGGCTGACCAAGAGGCAGGACTATTTCGCCATGGAGTTTCACCAATGGTTCACATTCGGCATGCACCATCGTCATCTGTATGTGGACGAACCTTGGGTCCGCTACCACACCGATGGCGGCGATCGGGTGTCCACCGGCCAGGATGGACGCCGGCTCGATGACTACATGAAGTTCATCGAGGAGCATGACGAATACCTAAGATCGGTCGATGCGCCAATCCTGTCTGAGCTGCTGTTCGGCATGTGGCTGGATTTGCTGCGTGCCGGACGCACGGCAGACAGGAAACGAGTGGCGGAATATCTGAGGCTCAGGAGAGTACCGATCGCGCGGAAATTGGCGGCGAAAATAACCGCCAAGCTGGCGTCCAAAGCGGCCGCAATGACTGCGGCGAAATTGAGAAGCAGACATGCAGTATTTTCAATCTGAGCGGTCGACGTCGCACGGCGGTTCGTTGATCAGCATCATCACGCCCTCGTTCAATCAGGGCGCGTTCATCGAACAGACCATCCAATCCGTGCTGCGGCAAAATGGCCGCGTCGAACATATCGTGATCGACGGTGGCTCCACCGACAACACCGTGGACATTTTGAAGCGCTATCCGCATCTGGTCTGGGTATCCGAACGAGACGGGGGCCAGGCCGATGCGTTGAACAAGGGGCTGGCGCTCGCCACGGGAGACATTGTCGGGTGGATCAACTCCGACGATTACTATCGCCACGATATCTTTGACTCGGTCGTCGACCATTTCGAGACAACCGGCGCCGCGTGGTTGGTGGGACGACTGGCGGACTTGTTCGACGACGGGGCGCCTGCCGTTTTTCGCCATAGCCCGAAGATCTCCTTTGATGCCCTGGTTCGAGATCCCGACATCGTCCGGCAACAGGCCACGTTTTTCCGGCGCACGGCGCTGCAGTCAACGGGAGGGTGGAATGCGGGGCTTCACATGGCGATGGACTTCGATCTGTGGATCAGGCTCGCCAAGGTGTCGCTGCCGATCATGGTGGAGGAGGACTGGGCCTATTTCCGCAACCACGCGGCTCAGAAGAGCGGGCATGCCAATATGTTGCGTCAATCCAAGGAAATCACGGCAATCTTGAGTCGTGAAAAAGTCGCGATGCGAATGATTGCACGCCATCGGACCAGGAAGGCCTGGTACTGGGCGAAGGGGCTGGCAAAGCAGGGCCTGATCCATATAGGGATCGTTTCGCCGCGATTTCGCTCGCGTCCCATGCGCGAAGGATAGGCCGACCCCGGTGAGAATTGTCCATCTAACATGGGGATTTGGGGTCGGCGGATCGGAGACGTTGATTTGCGACGTGGCGATGGGGCAGGCCGCGGAGCATGAGGTTTGCGTGGTCGCTTGCAACAGGGATATCGATCCGGCGGCAGCTCGGCGGATTGCTGCGTCGGTACGACTGATCATCTTGGGCCGGCCGCCGGGAAGTGCAAATCCCTGGTATCTCTTCAAGCTGATACTCTGCCTTTGGCGGCTCCGGCCGCAGATAGTGCATGCCCACCAGCAGAGTTTTTCCCTGCTGCGCAGATTGATTGGGGCGCCGATGCTCCTGACCCTACACAACACGCGCCTGCACTTGGGCAGAGGGCTCGCCGCCTTTGATGCGATCTGCTGCATCAGTGAAGCCGTCCGGGTCGATGTGGAATCGCGTGCACCGGGGCATCGACTGACAGTCATTCCGAACGGCGTCAAGTTCAATCAATTGCGGCACAAGAGTCGCTACGGAGGCCGCCCATTTCGGATCGTTCAGGTCGGCCGGCTGGATCATGCGCAGAAGGGACAGGATTTACTGATTCGATCATTGCCCGCGTTACTGGAAAGTTCGCAAGCAGGGAACGTGCAAGTAGATTTCATCGGCGACGGCGCCTCGCTGGGCTACTTGCAACGTCTGGCGATCGACTGTGGGGTCGACGACCGATGTCGATTCCTCGGTGCGCTGGGTCGGGAGGCCATCTACGAGGCGCTGCGGGAATACGATCTGCTGGTGCAGCCCTCACGCTTCGAGGGCTTCGGGCTGACGGTCATCGAGGGGATCGCGGCGGGATTGCCGGTGTTGGTCTCTGATATCGAGGGACCTATGGAAATCATTTCGAATGGCCCGCTGGGCTGGTGCTTCCGGTCGGAAGACACCGCGGACCTGTCTGCCAAATTGATCGAACTTGTGACGCTGTCCGCTCAGCCTGGATTCGCCGATTTGTTGCTGGGCCGGCTGGAGCGGGCCAGGAGCCGCTACGACATCAAGGTGACCGTTCGACGCTATCTCGATGAATATGCGACGCTGGCCGCCGCGACCGCGCCCTTGGGCATGAAGGGCTAGCGTGGGCCAACCGCAAGCCAAGCTCGCGACGTCGACGGTAATGGTCATAGATGCCTGCGACTTCGTCGGCTTTCCCATCGGTGGCCAGTTGACCACGATCAAGCAATTGATTGCCGTCTTTGGCAATAGACTCGCGTTGGTGGGACTTGCCACCGAGGATTGGCCGGTGGGTCGATGGACAAAAAAGCGACTCGGCGGCGTGGAATATGATTTTTTCGCCATCGGTCGTGTCGATCCCTCCGTCCTGAAGCCATGGATACCGCGACGCCTGGATGCCTATCTGCGGCTCAAGCGCTACAAAACACCGATACTGTCCCTTGGCCTGAATGCGGCATTCGTCATTGCGCCCGAAGTGATGTTGGCGATCGACAATTGGGGCCTGCACGTCGCCTATACCTTTGCCGGGGTGGAGAATCCGCTGACCATGCCGCGCTATGCCATGGGTAAATGGTTGGCCAAGCCCTTCGAGAGGCGGTTGTTCTCGGCTCTGGCGCGGCATGGCGAATTGATCATGGCCGCGGCCGATGAAAAGGCCATCGACGCCATGAAACTGCGAAGCCGCGGCGTGCTCGCCGCTAAGACCGTCGTTTCGTCGCCGACGCTGGTGGATGCCGGCATATTCAATCTTAATCGCCATCCGACGCCATCGCGAGTCCCCACACTGGTGAGTTGTGGGCGCCTGAATTTGGTGAAGGGCTGGGACTTGGTATTCGATGCCTATTTGCAGGTGAGGAATGAAATGCCGTCGGCGCGCCTCGTGTTCGTGGGCGACGGCGAGGATCGCGGCAAGCTGCAAGCGCGCATCGATGCGGCGCGGGTCGCAGACTGCGTGGTCGTGACCGGCTTTCGCGAGCCGCGGGAAGTGGCTCGGTTGCTGAATAGTGCGGATTTGTTCTTGTTGGGTTCGCATCGAGAGGGTTGGCCGACGGCCCTGGTCGAAGCGATGGCCTGCGGTCTGCCGGCCGTCGTGACCGATGTCAGCGGCGCATCGACCCTGGTCGAGGAAGGCCGAAACGGCTACATCGTGCGGGGTCGGGATCCTGCCGCATTTGCAGGCAAAGCGATTGCCGCATTGCAGTTGGCGTGTCCCAACGAGATCTCCCTGCAGACCGCTGAGCGCTATTCGCTCTCGACTTGGAAGGCGACGATGCAGGCGCTATGGGAGCCGCTGCGCTAGGCGTTCGCGCAAGAGGAACCATAGAAACAGCGGCGCGGACACAAACGTTCGACGCCACAGCCGCTTCGGCTCCCTTGGTAACCGATACAACCATTCCAAACCCAGATCGCAAATCCATTCTGGTGCGCGCTGCGTCACTCCTGCGTAGTAGTCGAACACGGCGCCAATCGAGCCGACGACCGGAACGCGTAGCCGGGATACATTGGCGGCGACCCACTTCTCCTGCTTCGGTGCGGTCATGCCCACCCACAGCACGTCGGGTTGGAAGTCGCGTATGGCATCGATCATCGCGTCATTCTCGGCCTCAGACCAGGGTTTGAACGGCGGCGACAGCATGGATATGACCACACGCGGGAAATCGCTGCGCAACCTTTCCGATAATTTCAGCAGAACGTCGGCGCGTGACCCGAAGAAGTACGCCTTGCCCCCGATTCGATTCAATTCTCGCATCGTGGACACGAAGTAATCCGAACCGGTGATTCTGGGCCCCACGGGAATGCGCGCGACCGACGCCGCCCAGGTGCAGCCCACACCATCGGCAACCACGGCATCGGCTGCTTCGAGGGCATGCCGAAATTCCGCATCGCCATGCGCGACCACCAGGGAGTGGGGGTTGGCGCACGCAAAAATAAAGCAGTCCTTGCGATCGCGAATGGCCGCGAGCGACGCGGATACCAGTTCTTCCAGCGAGCGGGTTCCGATCCGCACGCCCAACATCCGACTCTCTCTCACGTTTCTCTTCCTTTGCAATGAATTTGCAACGACCACGCTGTATACAAGCGATGGCCGGCGGCGGCGCGGCACCCCATCGGTCTGCATTATATCGGTTGGTATCAAGACACGCCCGCGCGCAGCCGCAACCGATCAATGAAAATTCTCATCGTTCATAACAAGTACCGCACCTCGGCGCCGAGCGGCGAAGACATTGCCGTGGGCAATGAACGCAGCATGCTCGAAAGCCGCGGAGTGGACGTGGCCACCTTCGAGCGTTGCAACGACGACCTCGACGATACCTCCCTGCCCGCCAAGGCAGCTATGGCGCTAAACACGATTTGGTCGCAGCGCGCCCGTTCGGAACTGCGCCAGGTCATACGCAAAATGCGCCCGCATGTCGTGCATGTGCACAACACCTTCTCCATGCTCTCCCCGAGTGTGTACGGTGCGTGCCGGTCGGCAGGCGTGCCGGTCGTGCAGACCCTGCACAATTTCCGGCTGTTCTGCCCATCGGCGCTATTTCTGCGCAATGGCAGGCCATGCGAGGATTGCGTTGACAGGAGCCTGCTCCAATCGGTGCGGCACCGCTGCTATCGTGGCTCATTCGGCGCCACCGCGACGCTGGCCGCGATGTTGTCCCTGCATCGAGCTCTGGGGACTTATTCGCGCGACATTGATCGCTACATCGTCCTGACTCAGTTTGCCAAGAGCAAGATCGCGAAGGGCGGGATCTGCGAACAGAAGCTGGTGGTCAAGCCGAATTTCGTGCCCGCGCCGCCGGCCGCCGGTTCCGGCGGCGGTGGCTACGTCGTTTTCGTCGGACGCCTGCTGGAGGGGAAGGGAACCGAGGCCTTGGTGGCAGCCTGGCGTCACGTACCCGATATAAAACTGAAGATTGTCGGCGACGGTGCCCTGCGTCAGGGACTCGAGGCGACGGCGCGCCGGGAAAATCTTAATATAGAATTCACCGGCATGCTGAAGCGGCCCGAAGTGCTGGAGGCCATCTCGAATGCCGGATTGCTCATCGTGCCCTCCGAATGGTACGAAGGCTTCCCCATGGTCGTCGCCGAATCTTTTGCCTGCGGTACGCCGGTGCTGGCGTCGCGCATCGGCAGCCTGGAGGAGTTGGTAGAGGAGGGCGTGACCGGAGGAAAATTCGCCGCGGCC
>JANYJY010000054.1 GCA_025358295.1 Gammaproteobacteria bacterium | reverse complement strand
ATGGGCTATGGCGGGAACGGCATTACCTTTTCCATGCTTGCCAGCAGGCTGATTACCGCAGCACTACTCAAGAGAAAGTTGCCGGAAAGCGGTCTTTTTGGCTTTCGCTGAGAATAAGAACCCAATCGGTGACGCCTGTCATCAGGCCTTTTTTATTTATGGTGGACGTGGTGGAACCCGCACTTCGATTCGACTAATGAAAAAAATGGGGCCCTTGAAGGGGCCCCATTTTTTGTTTCATAGGTGGCGGAGGAGGTGGGATTCGAACCCACGTGCCGGTATTACCCGACCATCCGATTTCGAGTCGGCGCCGTTATGACCACTTCGGTACCCCTCCGGTTAACTTAAAATTCTGCTTACTTTACTTAAGAATTCACGGCATTAACTTAAGAAATGTTGCAGTGTGACGAGCTTGTCAAGTGTGATAGAAACGCATTTGTCAAGAGTCCGCGAGAAGAAATAAAGGATTATTCTAGCGCATCGGCAACGGGCCTGTCTCAAGAAGAGAACTTGCTCAGCCCCACGGAACTCTAATCAGCTCACGACCGTGCGTAACTTCAAACTCACTATGAATTGGCAGCGCTGGAGCAAAGTCGTTATTTCGGCTTTCGCCATTACTATGCTCGGCACCTGCACGCCCCTGCCGAGTTTGATCGACCAGATCAAGACGCTGGGAGAGCTACGGGTGGTTACGCGTAACGGCCCCCTCGCCTATTACCAGGGTCCGGACAATATGCCCGAGGGGCCTGAATATGAATTGGCGCGGCGTTTCGCCGATGAGCTGGGAGTGAAGCTTAAAATAACCCCGGTACGCAGTTACGCGGAGATTTACGCGGCCCTAACTTCCGGACATGCCCACTTGGCGGCCGCAGGCCTGAAAATCCCCTCAGAGGACATTCCCGGAGTTGAATTCGGTCCCGCCTATCAGCGGGTGCGCGAGCATCTCATCTATCGACGCAGCGCGGTTCGTCCCGGCTCGCTGGCCGAAATCGGCAGCGCGGATCTGGAAATCGCCGCCGGCAGTTCGCACGCGAGAACCCTGTATACCGCCCGCAATTCGCTGCCCGATCTGGTGTGGGTGGAAAATGCCAGTACGGATACACAGGCGCTCCTGGACGGCGTCGCCGATGGAACCATTGATTACACCATTGCCGACTCTACCGAATTCGCGATGGCACACGATGTCCACCCGGAACTGCGCATCGCTTTCGACTTCCCAGGCAGTCAATCGCTGGCTTGGGCGGCGAGCACGCGGGATCCGGGATTTTTGCGCGACATGAGCGGTTACTTTGCCCGCCTCAACGTCAACGGCGAACTCGCGGCAATCGTGAAGCGCTACTACGGCCGCTCGGAAGATTTGGAATTCGTCGGTGCCCGGGGTTTCATGCGCCACCTGCAAAGCCGCCTGCCGCTCTACAAGAAATGGTTCGAGGAAGCGGCCGAACAGAGCAGTCAAGACTGGCGCTTGCTGGCTGCCATCGGCTATCAAGAGTCGAAGTGGAATCCCAGCGCGGCCTCGGCGTCCGGCGCCAAGGGACTGATGCAGCTGACCACCAATACCGCCACCGAGGCGAAGGTCACGAACCTTACCGACCCGCGCCAGAGCATCTTCGGCGGGGCCCGGTATTTCCATCAAGTCTATGAAAAAATCCCGACGCATGTGCCCGAGCCGGACCGAACGTGGTTTGCGCTTGCGGCTTACAACATCGGCTACGGGCATTTGGAAGATGCGCGTGTGCTGACCCAGAAGGCTGGCCGCGACCCGGATTCGTGGCAGGATGTGCGCGAATTCCTGCCGCTGCTCGAACAGGAACATTGGTATTCCCAGACAGAGAATGGCTATGCGCGTGGCTGGGAACCCGTGCGCTATGTGGACAACGTGCGCGGTTACCGGGATTTGCTGGAATGGGCCTGGGGAGCCGGCGGCGCGTCCTTGAACTAGCGTCGGCTCTCGAAGAAGCTCCGCAGCAGCGCGGTACTCTCCTCGCTGCAAACGCCGCCGAACACATCCAGTCGGTGCGTCAGCTTGGGCTCTCGCGGCAAGTCCGTCACGCTGCCGCAGGCACCCGCTTTCGTGTCCCATGCGCCGAAAACCACACGTGCAACGCGCGCATTGATTGCAGCGCCGATGCACATCGCGCATGGCTCCAGAGTGGCGTACAAGGTGCATCTCTCCAGCCGATAATTGCGCAGCCGCAATGCGCCGGCTCGCAGCGCCACGATCTCCGCGTGCGCGGTGGGATCGTGGCTGGCGATCGGCTGATTGCCGCCCTCACCGATGATTTCGCCGTCAAGCACCAGCAGCGCGCCTATAGGCACCTCTCCGGCCGACGCGGCGCGCTGCGCCAGTTCGAGCGCCCGCCGCATGAAATCAACGTCCCGGGGCGGACTCACGCGGGACACTTCATGCAGAGGATCCGCGACGAAGCTGGCGCACGCCGAAAATCGAGACATACAATAGAAACAGCGCGGCTGCGCTATAACTCAACGAATTATGGATGCCGATGACGGAACCCAGCAGTCCAACGCTCAGACCGCTGAAGCTGCGCAAACCCATCGAAAACATCGAAAACACGCCGATAACCCGTCCGCGCATGTCACCGGGCGCATTGAGCTGAACCAGAGCTTGTGCCATCGCATTGAATGCCAATTCGACGAATCCCGCCACGAACAATAGAGCAATGGACACCACGTAGGTGTTCGATCTAGCGAAGCCGACGAGCGCGCAGCACCAAATCATGGCAAGCACGAATGCGGTGCGGGCACGCGGCGGCAGCAATCCGCCGCCTTCCAATATTACTCCAGCCATCAAGCCACCGGCCGCATCGGCGCCGAGTAGCGCACCGTAGGCAAAATCGCCCTTGCCGTGGCCCAGATCGAGTGCGAATCCCGGCAATAGCGACTGATAGGCGTTGCCGACGAAAAAAGCCGCGGCGCCGATCATCACTGTCATGGACAACAGTACGGGATTGCGTGCAATCACACGCATGGTCGACCACACATCGGCAAACCCGTTGATGCCCCGTGCTTTTGCCTGCTCGCCTGCCATACGAGAGCCATAGTGGGCGCCCAGCAACCAGACCAACAGGGGCATATAGATGAGCGCGTTGATCATGATACCGCGCGCGGGGCCGAATTCCAGAAGCAATCCGGCTCCGAGGAAGGGACCCACCACAAATCCGAGATATCTGCCTGTGGCGAATATCCGCACCGCGCTCGGCAATTGCGCTACGCCGGCGATCTCGTAGATTATGACTTGCGAGGCGGGAACCCACAGAACTCCGGCCGCACCGTGGACCACGAGCAAGACCATGGCCTTCCACATGGCGGTGGAATCCGTCATGAACATGATGCCCCAACCGGCCGAAACCGCGATGAACAGCAGCATTCCCGCCTGAATGAGTCGACGCGCTCCGAAGCGGTCGGCCAGCCTGCCGGTGAAGCCGCCGGCAAGCAGAAACGGCACCCAATGCGAAACGACCGCGAATCCCGCCAATGCCGGCGAATGAAACTTCTGATACATGACGAAGTAACTGATGACGTGTTCGATATTGTCGGCCATCATCGCCGCGGTGGTGGCGAAGAAAAATATCCGAAAATTGCGGTTGGATAGCGAGGCAAAGGCGCGCGGCTTGGGTGCGGGAACCTGCGGGGCGCGGGAGTTGGAATTCAAGAGTTTTGGATGCCTCAATGGCGTCGACGTCGCCGGCAATTGTAATGGGGTTCGGCGATGCGGCCCCAGCTATTTGCGCGTTTTTCACGTTTGGGCCGCGTTAGGGTGCTTAGAACAACGAAATAGCGGGCTCTAGGCGCAGACTACTCAGTAGAATCATGGATGCCTATAGCGGCGCATAAGAAAGAAAAAGAGGATTTCATGCGTGGGATTTTGTTGGCATTGGCTTGTCTGACGGCTGCAACTGCGTTTGCCGACGAGGGAATGTGGACCTTCGATAACTTCCCGTCGAGCGCGGTGACGCAGCGTTTTGGGACGGAAATAACACCGGCTTGGCTCGACCATGTCAGGTTGTCGACCGTTCGACTCACCAACTGCACCGCCTCCTTCGTTTCGCCCGAAGGCCTGATGCTGACCAATCATCACTGCGTGGAAACCTGCCTTGCGGAGCTCTCCACCAAGGACGAGAGCTTGGTGGAACTCGGCTTCGACGCCGCGAATCGCGGGGCGGAACTGCGGTGCGCGACACAGCTCGCGGATGTGCTGGTGGGCACTGAGAACGTGACCGACAGCATCGCCAAGGCCACCGTCGGCATGAACGACACGGCCGCCAATGACGCGCGTAAAAGGACTCTCACATCGCTGGAGCAGGCTTGCGAGCAAGCCAGCTTCAAAGCAAAAACGGGAAAACTCAGATGCCAGGTCGTGACCTTGTATCAAGGAGGACAGTACTTCCTCTACAAGTACAAGAGATACGAGGACGTGCGGTTGGTGTTTTCGCCGGAAGCCGACATCGCATCTTTCGGCGGCGATCCGGATAATTTTCAATTTCCGCGCTGGTCGCTCGATTTTTCGATACTGAGAGCTTACGAGAACGGCAAGCCTGCGGTGACGCCCAACTACCTGCAGATCGATTTCGACGGACCCGCGGCCGGGCAGCTCGTCTTCGTGCCGGGGCACCCGGGCTCGACGGCGCGGCTGCAGACACGCGCCCAGCTCGCCTTCAGCCGCGATCTGCCTCTGCCCATCACATTGATGCGCGCCGCGGAACTGCGCGGCCGCCTGATTCAGTTCGGCAGCGTAAATCCTGCCAATGAACGCATTGTGCAGGCACCGCTGAACAGCCTGCAAAACGCGATCAAGGTGCGTCGCAAGGAACTCGATGCGCTAAATGACGACACTCTCCTGAATGGCAAGACCGAAGCGGAAGAGAAGCTACGGGCAAGCGCCCACCTCGGCGGAAAGGATCCCTGGCACGAAATCGAGCGGGCGACTGCTCGCGAGCGCGCCCTCTACTTGGACTACGTTTTTCTGGAGAGTGGCGCCGGATTCAATAGCGGCCTATTCCGCGACGCACGCCTGCTCGTACGCGGCGCGGACGAGCGTGCCAAGCGCAACATCGATCGGTTGCGGGAGTTCACCGACGCTGCCCTGCCGGCAATACAGCGCGAATTGTATGCTCACGTCCCGGTCTATCCTGAACTCGAAGTGCTGACATTGTCTTTCTCCTTGGAGCGGATGCGTGAGTGGCTGGGCCCCGATCATCCAATGATCCGCAAGCTTCTGTCGAAGGAATCCCCCACGACGTTGGCGACGCGGCTCATCGCCGAAACCAAGCTCGACGCTGCGGACCTGCGCAAAAAAATGTGGCTTGGCGGCAAGGCCGCCGTGAGCGCGTCGCTCGACCCGATGGTCGCCATCGCGCGTGCGGTTGATACCGATGCCCGCGCGATCCGCAAACGGTACGAAGACGAAGTCGAGGCACCCATTGCCGCCTCCGCGGAGAGAATCGCCACGGCGCGATTCAATGTGTACGGGACGAAAGTATATCCGGACGCAACATTCACCCTGCGCCTGAACTACGGCACCGTGGCGGGCTGGGTCGAGAACGGCACGGCGGTCGAACCCTTCACACACCTTGGCCGGGCTTTCGAACGCGCCACCGGCGCTTCGCCGTTTAACATTCCGGCGAGCTGGATGAAAGTGAGGGATCAACTCAATATGCAGACGCCCTTCTGTATATCTACCGACAACGACATCGTCGGCGGAAACTCCGGCAGCCCCCTGATCGATGCGCAGGGAAGGATTGTCGGACTCATGTTCGACGGCAATATCCATTCCGTCGCCGGACACTACTGGTTCAATGCAGCGAACAACCGCGCAATCGCGCTGCACCCGGCGATCATCCGCGAGGCACTCGACAAGGTCTACCGCACGAAAACCCTGCTGAATGAACTCAACGCAAAATGAACACGCCAGCATCGGCCAAAATCGGCCAACTCAGCGAGCCGGGTGAATACGACGACGGCATGCAGGCTTTGTTGCAGATCATCTGGGGAGATGGATTTTTATCGCCGGGCGGTGCCGCCGAAATCGCGTGCCTGCTCGAGGGCAGCGACATCGGCGGATGCGCGCTGCTCGATGTAGGTTGCGGCCTCGGAGCCATCGATGAGCTGTTGGTAAGTGAGTATCGCGTCGCCTCTGTGGTCGGCATTGACATCGATCCGTCGTTGTTGGCCGGCATGCAGGCCCGTATCGAGCGCGCAGGGCTGTCGGATCGCATCCGAGGACAGCAAGTCGCCGGCGGCGCCCTGCCCTTTGCCGACCATAGTTTCGATGTGGTCTTTTCCAAGGACTCGCTGGTGCAAATTCCCGACAAGCCGGCAATTTTCACCGAGGTTTTGCGCGTGCTGCGTCCCGGCGGGCGATTCATTGCCAGCGACTGGCTACGCGGAGGCGGTGCGGAATACTCGGCCGAAATGATGGAGTTCTTTCGTCTTGAAGGCATTGCCTACAATATGGCGACCCTTGCCGAGAGCAGGGATGCCCTGCGCGCCGCGGGCTACGTAGATGTAACCATACGTGACCGGCACGAATGGTATCTCGATCTGGCGCAGCGCGAACTCGACGCCATGGAGGGTTCTCTCAATCCCATCATCGTGCACCGCATCGGCCCCGAACGGGCCCGTCATTTCATCGACAACTGGCGCCAGTTAGTACTCGTGCTCAGGCGCGGCGAACTTCGCCCTGGACACTTCAAGGCACTCAAGCCGGGTTGATACCCTGGCGCTCAGTTCTGAGGATGCAGCGATTTCTCCAATAATGACATTACTTTATCCCAAGGCATCGGTCCCTGGTGCATGGCGAATACGGTATCGACAATGAGGTTTTCGCGCTTCACGGCTTGCGCGACTTCATTTATGAGCTGCGGATCGTAGAGCGAGCCATCGTCGTTCAATGCCAAGGTATCACTGGCGTACAACAGATGATGCTCCGGAAAATACACCATGTATTGCCGTTCGGTGGAGCCGCCTCGTAGGGGGTACAGCTCGATCCTATTTGCGCCGCTGCCCAGTTCCTGCTTTTGCGCCACAATTTTCCAATGCGGCGCCATAGGAGTCTTCGATTTCTGCAAGGCGTCAGGCTCGATGGTGTGAGGCGCGCGCATCATTCGATCGAGCAGCGGTTGATTCAGATCGAGGATGTAGATCGGAAGGTCAAGAGCCACCGCCTGCCGCAGCCCACCGGTGTGGGGCCAGGAGTCCGAGGTCGATAGCACGGCGATGATCGGCTTGCCCGGGTGAAGCTTCTTCGCTTCTCTGATCACGCCCCGCGTATAGGTGCCGGAAATCGGCGCTTCCAAAATCACGGTGCCATCGGGCTCCCTCACCACGGTCGCATTCCACGAGCCGGCAAACAGATCAATTCCCGAGGCCAGAGCGGTTACTTGCACGACGCTGAACGGACGGTTCCATCCCGGCGAGACTGCGCTTTGTTTGACCGCGCCGGAGTTCATCTCGAACTTTTTCTCGTCCATCTCGATATTGAATTCAACAGAGAGCGCCTGAGTCGACCTCCAGGGCGCGCCATTGCGCTCCTCGATCCAGGTGGTCGGGAAAGTGATTCCCTCCACCAACCTCCAATTGTCGAAGTTAATACGCTGACGCACGTCGCCCCAGAAATACCAAAAATCATGGAATGATTGCGTGGTCTCGACGGCGTCAGGCAGGTGATTGAACGGATTGAGCAGCACTCGAACCGGCGTATCGCGCCAGCTGAATGCCACGACCGTGTGCAGAGTCGAGCGCAGCATCTGCGGCGCCTCGAAGTGCAAATCGGCGGCGCCGGCGGCGGTCAATAAAATGCGTGCCGGCCCCAAGGCAAACGCCTGCCGCGACGCCTCCAGATCGGCCAGCGAACAGGGCGAGTCGCCGAATTTGGTGCGGTAAACCCCTCCGGAAGCACCGGCCAGCAAAGTGGTATTGGAATCGGTCTGATTGGGATCCGCTTCCGGCCACGTCAATTGGGTTTCCGAGAGAAGCCTCTGGCCGGCCAAATCCATGGTGATTCGAGTACGCTCGTAGGAGGCAATGAACGGCGCCTGGCGATAGGATTGTTCCGTCAGCAACGTATTGCCGACCGTCTGCAGTCGGATGCTCGCCACCTGTTGGAGGCGTTCACGCCCACCCATCGCCTCCAGCGCCGCCGTGACGCATTGCTGCGCGCTTTGGTGTCCGCAACCCGGCGCAGCGATCTGCTTTTCCTTGGCATGGACGACGGCGGCGATGCATATTCCCGTCGCGACCACGAGAACCTTACATTTCACGGGACGACTCCTTTGCCGCGGCGCCTTCGATCAGTCCGTCCGCAACGCTTGGCTTCGGCGCCACGTCGCGGGCGGCTTGCCATACTCACGCCGGAACGCGCGGCTGAACGCCGTGTCGGTTTGGTAACCGACGTCCTGCGCGATGTGTGCCAACGGCGCATTGCTGCGGGTCAAGAGATTGGCTGCGAGCAGCATGCGCCACTGGGTAAGGTACTGCATCGGTGAGCTCCCCACCAGGTGTTGGAAGCGTTCCGCCAGAACCGACCGGGAGGTGCCCGCCGCATGCGCCAAGTCCTCCAATGTCCACGCCCGGGCGGGTTCCTTGTGCAGAGAGTTCAGAGCAGCACCGACGATCCGATCACGCACGCCGGCAAGCCATCCCACGCGCCCATCGGCGGCCTCGTTCATGTATAAGCGCAATACCTCGATGAACAACACCTCGGCAAGTTTGGCGAGGACCCCGGCCCCGCCCGGACGAGGCGATCGCGCCTCACTCAGTGCGTAACGCACCGAGGCTTCCAGCCAGATTCCGGCATTCGATCCTCGCACGTTGACCTTCACCAATGACGGCAAACCTGCCAACAAAATTCGTGCAAGTCGGGCATCGCAAGCCAGATAGCCGCACACCAGGCGGGTCGTTGCGCCGCCGCCGCCGTACGACAGCTGACGCGGCCGGCGCGACAGGACTGCCGCGAGCCCCCCGCGGCCGATAGCCGGCTCTAGTCCGTGCTCAGAACTCATTTTATGCGGATCGCCCTTGGGGAATATGACCACATCACCGGCAATCAAGTGCACCGGCGGCCCGGAGTCGAGTTCTACGAAGCACTCGCCCTCCGTGATCAGATGAAAGATCACCACTCGCTCTGCCCCGGGCTCCAACAAAGGAGCCGCTGACGCTGCGCTGGGTGACTGATAGCACCAAGGCGCCGTGAAGCGAGCATTGATAAAGATCGCACCGACCAGGCGCACGACGTGCAGCGTCTCCGACAGTGCGTCCATCAACGGGCCTCGATGTCGATTTGCAAAGTTACGGGCACCGCATCCTGCACAGCGCAAACCACGGGTGAATTGCGATAGCTCTTTTCGATCAGTGCCCGCAGCCGGTGTGGGTCAATGCCGGAAGCTGAAACCTTCACGACCATTTGCATGTCGCGCGGCCCTGCGTATACCGGTTCGCCGTCGGCATCCGTTAATCCCAACACGCCGCGCGTGTCGGAACGGCTGTGAGCCTGCACCTCAAGTGATTGCAGTTCGATTCCCTCCGCAGCGGCGGCCATGCCGATACAGGTGGCAGTGCAGGAGGCGAACCCGGCCCGCAGCAGCCAGCCCGGCGACACTTGATCGCCGCTGCCGCCGAATTCAACCGGCATGTCCGTCAAGACTTGCTTGCCATTGGCATGGTGGGTGATCACCCGTGTGCCGCTCTCCCAATGCGCGGTGGCCGCTGCGTCGTTGTGCACGCCGGCGCCAGGACGGCGGCGAAATACTGATTCCAATCGACGCAGTGCCGTCGCGATGTCTTGCGCTGCCATACTCGCCCTCCACGTCCCGTCCGATGTCGCCGATTGTGGCAGCGTCGCCCCGTCAAGCCCAGGGCAGCTACCCCGATCAGCCGCGGCCAGGACGAATTGGCAGTTTTTGCGGACGCTTGAGCTGGGGCGGCGCCAGTTTTGCTCAGATCCGGACTATGGAGCATGCGCCGCCGACGCATAGGCAGGACGCTGCGGCGGGCGAGGACGACACTGGCCACCCATTCACAGGAGCCTGACCATGACCGCAGTCGTCGATCTCAATGCCCTGAAAAGCCGCCAGCAGGCCGCCTGGGCAAGCGGAAACTATGCCGTCGTCGGCACCACCCTACAGCTCGTCGGCGAACTGCTGGCGGAAGCCTGCGACCTTCGATGGGACGAACGCGTGCTGGACGTGGCCGCGGGCAACGGCAATGCCACGCTTGCCGCGGCCCGTCGCGGCGCCAAGGTCACATCGACCGACTATGTGGCCGCTCTGCTCGATCAGGGGGCCGAACGCGCGCGCGCCGAGGGCCTGGACGTGCGCTTTCAAGCCGCCGATGCCGAGGCACTGCCCTTCGAGGACGCAAGCTTCGACGCGGTGGTATCGACATTCGGCGTGATGTTCTCTCCCGACCATGCCAAGGCGTCGTCCGAGCTCGCGCGCGTATGCCGTCCGGGGGGCCGAATCGGCCTCGCCAACTGGACTCCAGAGGGCTTTATCGGCCACATGTTCAAAACGTTGGGCCGTCATCTGCCGCCGCCCGCAGGCGTTCAACCGCCATCCCGATGGGGCGTGGAATCGTATTTGCACACACTCTTTGAGGGTCTTGCTGCCTCCATCGTCGTCACGCCGCGGTTCTTCAACTTCCGGTACCGCTCGGCAGCGCACTTCATTGATGTCTTTCGCCGCTGGTACGGGCCGATGAACAAAGCCTTTGCCGCCCTGCCCGCGGAAGGTGCCGCGGCGCTGGAGAGCGACCTGACAGAATTATTGAATCGGATGAACCGGGCCGACCCGGGCTCGCTGCGTGTCCCGAGCGAGTATCTCGAAATCCTCATCACGCGGCGCTGAATCCGTCGATGGAATCAAAACTACAGCGACGCATCCAGCGATACGGCTGGGATTTGGCGGCTCGCGACTACGAGCTGCTTTGGCAGGCACAACTGGCGGGCGTCCAAGCGAACTTGCTGTCGATGGTATCGCCGTCTCCCGGCGCACGCGTGCTCGACGTCGCGTGCGGTACCGGCGTGGTTTCTTTCGACGCGGCTCGTGCAGTGGGGCCGTCCGGGCACGTGCTCGGTATCGACTTATCCGGGCAAATGATCGATGCGGCCCGACGACGTAAAGCGGAACTTGCATTGGGAAATATCGAATTCGCTCGCATGGACGCCGAAGCCATGGATGTGCCGGACGCAAGCTTTGACGTTGCGCTCTGCGCACTTGGCCTCATGTACATGCCGGACCCAAAGCAGGTCCTGTACGAGATGCGACGAATTTTGAGGCCGGGCGGACGCCTGGGTCTTGCCGTGTGGGGCGAGCGTACGCGTTGTGGATGGTCGGGATTGTTCCCCATCGTGGACGCCGAAGTGGCCAGTGAAGTGTGTCCGCTCTTCTTTCAGCTGGGGCAGCAGGGGACGCTGGTGAATCTGTGCGCCGAGGCGGGGTTCGATGTCGCCGAGCATCGACCCCTCGCCGTCACGCTTGATTATGCAAACGCCGACGAGGCCTGTGACGCAGCTTTCGTCGGTGGTCCGGTTGCATTGGCTTGGTCGCGTTTCGACGCGGACGTGCGTGCGCGCGTCCGCTCTCGATATTTGGAGACGCTCGAAACCTGGCGGCAGCGTGAGCGTTACAGTGTGCCGGGAGAATTTGTCATCGTCGCCGCCACCGCGCCCGGCGGAACTGGATACTGACGGCTCACTGAGTCAGGAAATCCACCACCAACCGTTGCCGAACGATTTCTCCGCGCCGACGGCGAGTACCGGCGTGGTCAGTTTGCCGCGGGGATAGGGCTGCACGCGCGCGCTCGCGGGTGCGCTCTTAGTTGGGTGAATGATTGTCGCCCACGCCGTGCTCTGCGTCGGCCCGCTGTTTGCGCCATTCGCTCGGCGGCGTACCGGCAACTTTCTTGAATACGCGACTGAACGCGGCCTCCGAATCGTAGCCGACGAGATTGGCAATCACAGCAATGCTCTGCCTGCCGCTGACCAGATGATTTGCCGCAAGCTGCATTCGCCACTTCATCAAATACTGCATAGGCGGCTGGCCGACGAATTCAGTAAAGCGCTGCGCCAGCGCCGAACGCGAAAGCCCTACGCCGCGCGCCAGCCCTTCGATGGTCCAATCGCGGGCGGGGTCGTGATGTAGCGCCGCGAGCGCACGCCCGATGAACGGATCGCGCAGACCCGCAAGCCAGTCGGTGCGATCAGCCGGCAGGGTCTCGATATACCGTCGCACGACGTCCACGGAGCCCGGAAACATCGCCCCGACGATCGTGTCGCCCGCGGGCGTTTCGGCCGCCCAGGGCGCCGATGCGTGGACGTCGAAGAATATGGCGCCGGTGAGGCGCACCGTCCGTAGCACGTCAGACAATGCATCCATCAATCACTCCACGGACGATCGAGCAACAGCTGTGGACGAGTGGTCATTAGCGCATTCGAGGTAGGCCCATAGACTGGGGCGACTTTGCTATTCAGGCGATCTTACACGGAGATACGAGTATGAGCAGTGCTAACGTCCAGACGGGGAGCTGTTTTTGCGGCGAGATTAAATTCGAGGTTTCCGGACAACCGGCCGCGATGGGCTACTGCCATTGCGAGTCATGCCGACACTGGTCGGCGGGTCCCGTGAACGCATTTACCCTGTGGAACCCAGAAGCGCTAAAGGTGACGCAGGGTGAGGCCAGCATCGGCACGTACAACAAGACGCCGATCAGTTATCGCAAGTGGTGCAACAAATGCGGCGGGCGTCTGTTCACCAGTCACCCGACCTTGGGGCTGGTCGATGTCTATGCCGCCATGCTGCCGCGACTGAAATTCGAACCCGGGGTGCATGTGCACTACCAGGAAACCGTACTGCGCATTCACGACGGCAAACCGAAATTCAAGGACATGCCCGGCGACATGGGCGGCTCCGGCATCAACTTACCGGAATAGCAGCTAGGCTTTGCAAGCACCGGCGGCGCGCGCAGCGCGCCGCCACACTCCATCGCAGCACACGCATCTCCCGTGGCGGGGAATGATTTGCTCCGCGTGTCGAATTTACCCCGGCTCGTTCGTCGTACTCGCAACGACAACCACATTCGCAGCTTTAACAGAACGCTCTGGTTTGGCGTAAGATATTGTTGTGATGGGAGAAACCCGTGAAAGTCATGGTCATGGTGAAAGCAAGCCCGAGTAGTGAAGCCGGCGTGATGCCAAGCGCAGCACTGTTAAGCGCTATGGGTCAATTCAATGAAGAGCTGGTGAAAGCCGGCGTGATGTTGGCAGCGGAAGGTTTGCAGCCGAGCCGGCGTGGTAAGCGGGTGCGATTCTCGGGAGACAAGCGGTCGGTAATCGACGGCCCGTTCGCGGAGACCAAGGAGCTGGTGGCGGGGTTTTGGATTTGGCAGGTGAATTCCATCGAGGAAGCCCTTCAATGGGTCAAGCGCTGCCCCAATCCCATGCCCGAGGATTCAGACATCGAAATTCGCCCACTCTTCGAAGCGGAGGATTTCGGCGCCGAATTCACACCCGAATTGCGCGCCCGGGAAGAGCGGCTCCGCGCTCAACTCAAGGATAAGCCTTCGCCCTGAGGCCCCATTCGTCTCGCATTAATTGCATTGAGGTTCCCATGTCGTATGCCCTGTTAATCGTAGAGCCCACGGGACAGCGCGAGAAGCGCACGGAGGCAGAAGGGCGCGAACACTATGATCGCATGCTGCATTTCAGCGAGGACCTCAAATCGCGCGGGCTCCTCACCCTGTCGCAGTCGCTCAAGTCCGACACCGGCGGTACTCGTGTACACGTGCAGAGTGGTAAAACAACCGTTGTGGATGGCCCCTTCGCGGAGGCCAAGGAAATGATCGGCGGCTTTTTTATCCTGACCTGCGAGACGCGAGAACAAGCGATTGCGCTGGCACAGGATTGTCCTGCATCGCGGTGGGCGACGGTGGAAGTGCGGGAATTGGGCCCGTGCTTTACGTAACGGCGCCGCGGCCAATCGATGACAGACCCAGCCCTTCACCGCACCATTGAGGCCGTCTGGCGCATGGAGTCAGCCAAAATCATCGCGAAACTGTCGCGCATGCTGCGGCACATAGGACTTGCCGAGGAGTTCGCGCAAGATTCATTGGTGAGCGCGCTCGAACAGTGGCCCGACAGCGGTTTACCCGCCAATCCTGGCGCATGGCTCATGACGGCCGCCAAGAATCGTGCACTCGACGAACTGCGGCGCCGTAAGCTCCTCGATCGCCACCACGATGCGCTCGTCAATGAAACGCCGCTCAGCGGCTCGGCGGCTCCCGACCCTGCGGAGGTCGCGGACGATGATATCGGCGATGATTTGTTGCGTCTGATTTTTATCGCCTGTCACCCGGTATTGTCGACCGAGGCGCGCACCGCGCTCACGTTGCGCTTGATCGGCGGTCTCAGTACTACCGAGATTGCCCGCGCGTTCCTGACATCCGAACCGACCATCGGCCAAAGAATTGTGCGCGCCAAGCGTACCCTCACCGAGGCACGTGTGCCTTTTGAGATTCCCCGCGCCGAAGAACGCCCGGGCCGGCTCGGCTCCGTCCTCGAAGTCATCTACCTCATCTTCAATGAGGGCTATGCCGCCACCTTGGGGGACGACTGGATGCGGCCGGCACTCTGCGAGGAAGCGTTGCGATTGGGACGTATTCTGGCCGGGCAACTGCCGCAGGAGCCCGAAGTTCACGGACTGGTCGCGCTGATGGAACTTCAAGCATCGCGCCTCGGTGCACGCACCGATGCCGTGGGCCGGCCTATTCTGCTTCTTGCTCAGAATCGTGGCCGATGGAATCAATTATTGATACACCGGGGCCTCGCGGCGCTCGATCGCGCCGGCACGTTGAACCAGGCATTGGGTCCATACGCATTACAGGCCGCGATCGCCGCATGTCACTCGCGCGCGCGCAGGGCCGAAGACACCGATTGGGCGCAAGTGGTGGCCCTGTACGACGCGTTGGCGCAAGTCGCGCCCTCCCCCGTCGTCGAGCTGAATCGCGCCGTCGCAGTGTCCATGGCGTTCGGCCCCCGTGCGGCGCTCGACATCGTGGATGGTTTGGCCGAAGAATCCCGGCTCGATGACTATCACTTGCTGCCGAGCGTTCGGGGTGATCTATTGGAAAAGCTCGGACGGTTCGAGGAGGCGCGGGCAGAATTCTCGCGAGCCGCCGCCCTCACGCAGAACGCACGCGAAAGAACCTTGCTGCTCGGGCGGGCAGCCGCCTGCGGCACCCCTACTCAGTAGGTTTCTAACTTATTGTCTTGACGCATAACGTACAAAGGAAAGGAGACATCATGAGCACGAACAATACGTATCTTGCAATGTTCCTCGGCAGCAAAACCAATCCGCGACGAGCGGCTTGGGACGCAATGCCCGAGAAGGATCGCCGCGCCAAAGAACAGGAAGGCATGGCCGCCTGGATGGCGTGGGTCGAGAAATATAAGGCCGTCATTGTCACCATGGGAGGACCCTTGGGAAAAACCAAGAAGGTCACACAACGAGGGATCGAGGACACGAGCAATCACCTGGCCGCATTCACGGTTGTTCGCGCGGACTCGCACGAAGCCGCGGCCAAGATCTTCGACAATCATCCGCACTTCAGCATTTTTCCGGGCGACTGCGTCGAGATCATGCCTGTGATGCCCATACCCGGCGGCTAGGAGACCGGCCATGCCCAATACCGTGCGCCTGCATCGGGTCCTTGCCACGAAACCCGAGAAAGTCTATCGAGCGTTTATCGAGCCGGACGCGATGGCAAAGTGGCTGCCGCCAAATGGCTTCACCTGCACCGTGCATCACATGCAGCCGACAGTCGGCGGGTCGTTCAGTATGTCCTTCCGAAATTTCACCACCGGACATGGCCACACATTCGGCGGGCAATATCTTGAACTCGTGCCCTTCGAGCGTTTGCGCTACACCGACAAATTCGAGGACCCGAACTTGCCCGGCGAAATCCAGGTGACGGTGACGCTGAAAAAAGTCACGATCGGCACCGAAGTCAACATCGTGCAGGAGGGCTTGCCCGACGTCATTCCGGTTGCAGCCTGCTACCTGGGCTGGCAGGAATCGCTTCGCAATTTGGCGAAATTAGTGGAGCCCGACATCAATCAATGACCCACAACGATCATCCTAAAGCCTGCAACTAAGTATTCTAGTCTCGGCCCGGCGCGCCGAGCGGGAATAATTTTCGATACGGCCGCGCTTCGTCTACCGCCCGGGCAAACGACGGGCGTGCGAGGAGCCGGCTTCGGTAGGCCCGTAGATTGCGGAACTCCTCGGCAATCGGATGGGCCCAATCAGCATAAAATAGCGCGGGAGCCGCAGCGCAATCCGCCAAAGAAAAAGTGCCGCCGGAAGACCATTCGCGTCCGGCCATTCGGTGATCGAGCCACCGGTAGGTCGTATCCAGTAACGCGCGTCCCTGGGCAACCGCTTGCGGGTCTTTGGTTTCCGGCGCGCGCCTTGCATCCTGCACGATCCAGTTCATCGGCGTCATGACATAGTTGTCGAATACACGATCCATCTGGCGAACGTCAAACGCCGGCTTCGGATCGTGAGGGATGAGCTGGACCGGCCCCGAATATTGAATGGCGAGATACTCGACGATGCTGGTCGCCTCGAAAATCGCGGTGCCATTGTCTTCAAGCACTGGAAATTTTCCGATAGGCCATAGGCGTTTCAACGCGTTGAAATTCTCCGGTGTCTCCGGACTCAGCATTTTCAGACTAAAGCGTGTGGAATTCTCATAGAGCGCAACCAATACCTTCTGGCAATACGACGAGAACGGATGCGCAAACAGGCTGAGGTTCATCGTGAGCCGACTCCCTACAATAATTTTTTCGGTCGCAAGGAAATGTAGAGTCGCGCTCGATGCACCCGCCGAAAGCGTGTCACCGGGTTTTGATACCGGCGCTTACGCGGAACGATTGTCGTCCGCGTGCGCCATGACATTAGTCGTCGTGTCGATCGCGGCCGTCATGTCCATGATGATCATGATCCTCGTCCCCGTGGTGCGGGCGGTCCTGATCGTGGTCGTGGTCGTGCTCGTGCTCGTTATTCCCCCGTCCGTACCCCGGCTCATATTCCTTTGATCGAACGAAATACACCGGTCGATTGCAGGCATTGTACTCCCGACAGTGCTTGCGCCAATTTCTTGCATGCCCTGGCGGCACGTGTAAATAGACAGGTGGCGCGGGGGCTGATTGAAGCTCGATCAGGATCGGCTGTGCATTCACGAGCGGCGGTGGTCCTTCGTTACCAATCTGAACCTGACCATACACGCCGGGCGCCACTTCACCCGATAATATGAGGTGGATGTTAAGATCGCCCCCACGGCAGACCCCAGCACCGGCGAGCAAAACCGCTACGATTGAAAATAGGCGCATACGAGAAACCCCACCTTAGAAATCGTTTGATCGCTAGCGCAGCGTACTTGTTATTCTTGATGAAGTTGACTCTGTCTTGGCCAGATAGTGATCAAAGTCACACTACAAAAACGCACGACGCCAAAAGGGGCTGTTGGTAGCGCGCTGGTTTTCAGTTTAGCTGAACTCTCTTAGTACGCCAGCTCAACTCGGCGTGCCAATTGGTTACGCCGATCGAGCTGGCGCGGGTGCTTGGACCGTAAAACGGCTCGCAAATATGCCGCCCAGCGCAATCGCCGCGGCCAGCGACAGCCACGCGCCGGGCATGGCTCGATTGCCCGTGCTATGGATCAGATACGTCACGATAACCGGTGTCGAGCCACCGATCGTCGTAGCCAGGCTGTAGGCCAGGGAGAAGCCTGCCGTTCGGACCGCAACCGGGACGATTTCCGTCAGATACACGACCATGGCGCCGTTGTAACTTGCGTAGATGAACGACAACCACAGCTCGACTGCCAGCAGCCGATTGAAGCTCGGCGCTCCGATGAGCCAAGCCATCGCTGGGTAAGCCGTGAGAATTGCAAGGATCGAAAAGGTTGTCAGCAATGGTATACGACCGAGCCGATCCGAGAGTGATCCCATGACCGGGAGCCAAAACAGATTAGAGAGTCCCACGCACAGGGTGACGAGCAGCGAGTCGCTCTGCGACAGTTTCAGCACTTCTCTGCCGAAGGTCGGTGTGTACGCAGTAATGGTGTAGAACGACACCGTGGTCATGAGCACCATCGCCACTCCGGTGACGAGGATGCGCCAATGAACCAACATGCTGGCATAGATCTCGGACGGCGTCGGGTGGTGTTTGCGGGCCGAGAATTCCTCGGTCTCCTGCAGCGTGCGGCGAATCATGTAGATGAACGGAATGATGAGGCAGCCGATGATGAGCGGAATGCGCCAGCCCCAGACTTGCAGATCCATAGGCGACAGCACGTGAGACAGTGCGAACCCAATCACGCCGGCGAATGCCACGGCTACTTGTTGGCTTCCCGACTGCCAGGATACGTAGAAGCCTTTGTGTCCCGGAGTGGCAATCTCCGAGAGATAAACCGATACGCCGCCCAATTCGACGCCCGCAGAAAAGCCCTGGCAGAGACGTCCAAGTACGACCAATATCGGCGCGAATAAACCGATCGTTTCATATCCGGGAACCAAGGCGATGGTCAACGTCCCTATGGACATGAGCGCGAGCGTCACCAGCAAGCCCTTGCGCCGACCAATGTGATCGATATAAGCGCCCAGGAAGATCGCACCCAAAGGCCGGACCATGAAACCAACCGCGAAAGTCGTCATCGACAACATCAAGGATGCGAATTCACTGTTGGCGGGGAAATAGGCGCGGCCGATCGCTGCACTAAAGTAGCCGAAGACCATGAAATCGTACATTTCAAGGAAATTTCCGCTGGCTACACGCACAACGGTTTTGATCTTCGAGCGGCGTTGTTCCCGAGTCAGCATGTGGCGGCGGCTCTCATGTAAGCGCGATCATGCCAGAGCCTGCGGCCAGGTAGTCACCGAAATCATCGCTGCATTTAGGATGCGTTCAGGTTGAGGACGTATATTCGACTTAACAAGAACCGAATACAGAAATTAGTTCAGGGCTACGTGGGGAGAGGTATATGGGACGTATCGAGCGCACAGCAACACTGCATTACGCAGTCCGACATTTCGCGAAAGTCGTCAATACGCTGGTCGGCAGCTACTTGACCGCATGCATGGCACTCGCGGGCGGCGCGCTGGCAAGCCACGCTGCTTATTCGGCAGAAGAACCTGAGGAGGCGATAGTCGAGATTGTCGTCACGGGCTCGCGCCTGTCATCGGCTAACGCGTCCAGCCCCAGCCCCATCGTCGTTCTGGACAGTGAGGAGCTGCTGCATCAGGGTACGCCAAGGGCCGAAGATTTCTTGAACTCCTTGCCGCAGGTTAATTCCGGGTTGACCTTGGGCGCGAACGGGGCATCCGTTGCGCCGCTGACCGGCACGGCCACGGCGGATCTGCGCGGTATCGGGGCTTTTCGCACGCTGGTGCTAGTCAACGGCAGGCGCACCGCTCCCGGCGATCCCATCAATCCTTCCGCCGACTTGAACACGGTGCCGAGTGCCCTCGTGAAGCGTGTCGAAGTGCTGACCGGTGGCGCATCCGCCATCTATGGTTCGGACGCGGTCGCCGGGGTCGTCAATTTCATCTTGGACACTAATTTCACCGGTTTGAAAGTTGATGCGGAGGGCGGCGTCAACCAGGGCAGCAATGATCGCCGCGACCTGCAGAGCATCGAGCGAGCCAGCGGGGTCAACCCGCCCAGCGGCACCGTCTACGACGGAGTCAATTCGGATGTCTCGGTCGTGTTCGGTAAGGATCTCTTCGGGGGAAATGGCCATGTGACCGCGTACGCAGGTTATCGCCACGTACAGGCGGTGACCGGCGCAAGTCGAGATTCCAGCGCCTGCACGTTGAGCGAGACGGCCAGCTCATATCAATGCGTTCTCGATGGGACGACCCCGACAGGGCAGTTTGTGCCGCATCTCGCCGACGGCACGGCGCTGTCCTCCCTCACGCTGGATACGGCTAACGGACACGCATTTCGGCCGCTGTCGGGTCCCGGCGACCTCTACAATCCTGCGACTGCCCAGGAGCTGCAGCGACCGGATACCCGCTACAACGCGGGCGTGTTCGGATCCTACAAGTTCAGCGACGCCCTGAACCTGTACACGGAAGCACAATACATGGATGACAAAACCTCCGTACGCTACGAACCCGTCGGCACCACGCCAACCGGTGCCGGTTTGAATCAGTACAGCATCAACTGCAACAACCCGCTCTTGTCAGCGAGTCAGGTCAATGACCTGTGCACCTCCGCCGGCTTGGGTCCGACCGACACGGCACAGGTGGGCATCGGCCGCCGCAATATCGAAGGCGGTCAGCGCTCGGATGAATTTCATCATCAATCGTACCACCTGGTTTTCGGGTTGAAAGGCCAAATCAGCGAGCCGTGGACATACGACATCAGTGTGACTCACGGTCGAGTCAATTCGCGGGAGACCCTCTCCAACGATTTTTCGACGTCGCGGCTCGCCAATGCGCTCAACGTGGTGAACGTGGGCGGAGTCGCCACCTGCCAATCCGTAGTCGACGGCACCGATCCGGCCTGTGTCCCGTACAACATCTATTCCGCCGGCGGCGTCACGCCGGCCGCGCTCAAATACATCACCGAGGGCGGCATGGCATCGGGCTTTGCCCAACGCAGCATCGCTGCCGCGCAGCTGGTCGGCGACCTAACAAATTACGGCATCAAGAGCCCGTTTTCCGACCAGGGATTCGGGGTCGCCGTGGGTACCGAGTATCGCGTCGAGCAGGTTCGCTACAATCTCGATGCGAACTACGGCACCGCAGATTTGCTGACCACTTCTCCCGCGGCCCGTCCGACGGCGGGCACGTTTCGCGTCAGCGAAGTATTCGCCGAATTGAAAATGCCGCTCGTCACGGACAAGCCCTTCGCGAAAGAGCTGGTGGCCAGCGTCAGCGATCGTTTCGCGCGCTACACGCCGCAGGGCAATGTCAATGCCTACGGAATTGGCCTGGAATGGGCTCCTCTCAACCTGGTTCGAGTGCGCGGCAGCATCAGCCGCGCGGTGCGTGCACCGAACGCGTACGAGCTGTTCACTTCGCAGGTACTGGGGCAGACCACTCTGCAGGATCCATGCTCAGGTCCCACCCCCACGGATACCGCGCCGCAGTGTGCTCGCAGCGGCGTGACGGCGCAGCAATACGGAAATATCGCGCCGCAAACATCGATTAACGTGGTGACGGGTGGAAACCCCAATTTGAAGCCCGAGACTTCGGACAGCGTCACAATGGGCTTCGTGCTCACGCCGTTGCCGAGTGTGTTGTTCACTGCCGACTACTGGCGGATCAAGGTCAAACAGTTCGTCGGCGGCGTGCCTGCGTCTTTTACGTTGCCGACCTGCTTGAATGGCGGCGATCCGTTTTACTGCGGATTGATTCACCGCGATGCCAGCGGATCCTTGTCGACCGGTATCGGCGCAGCCGCCGGACGCGTACTCAGCACGCGGTACAACACCGGTTCCTACGGCAACAGCGGCGTGGACTTCGAGGGACGCTACCTTTGGGACCTCGAGCCGCTGCTCGCGAAGGCCGGCAACTTGTCATTTAGCTTTACCGGCAGCGTCGCTCTGGACAATCCCATCGCCGTAACTCCGGGCGCCCCGCAGATCGATTGTTCGGGCTACTTTGGCCCCAATTGTTCCGGAGCTGGCCCAACGTCGCCCGTGCCTCGCTGGCGCCACCGATTGCGGACAACGTGGGAATCCAAGCACGATTTCGAGGTATCGCTGAATTGGCGTCATATTGGCAGATTAAAATCCGAATTCACCAGCCCGGACCCCAACCTGGCGGGCCTGGGAACCGTATACGCCGTGGACTCGCAAATACCCGCCTATGACTACTTCGATCTGGACGGCAATATCGACGTGACGCCGCATTTTAATATCAGGCTGGGAGTCAACAATCTGGCCGATAAGAAACCCCCCGTGGCTGGAATATTCTCGAACCCGCTGCTGGTGAACGGCAATATGGTGGCGGGTATCTACGACGCCCTCGGCCGGTATATGTTCCTCGGCTTCACCGCAAAGTATTGATCTTCAACCTCAAGTGAAAACCTCCATGAAAAATGCACTCTTGTCTCTGACAGCCTCGTTAGCGCTATCCCCTTTGGCCGCTGTGGCTGCCGGGCCTCTGCAATTAACGCCGGCGACGACCATCGAAATACCGAATTCGAGCGGAAAATTCGATTTCTTGCGCATCGACACGCAGCGGCATCGCCTGCTCGCAGCGCACGAGAACGACGGCACCGCGGACTACATCGATTTGCTGAAAAGCAGCGTCATTGCACGTTTGAAGGTGGGCGGGGCGGTCGACACCGCCGTCGATGCCGACTCCAAGTATTATTACGTCAGCGTGCAGGAAGCCCAGCGCGTGGCAGTGGTCGATGCGGAAACCTTGAAGGAAGTGAAGTCCATCAAGACTGCGGGCCCCACGGACGCCATTCTTTTCGAACCAAAGAATCATATGGTGTACGTCACCCATGACGAAGGCGCAGATGTGTGGGTGATCGACCCGACCAGCGCGAAAGTGGTCGCCACGATTGCGATACCGGGCGTGCCGGAATTCATGGTGTACGACGACAAAGCGGACCGCATCTATCTGAACATCAAGTCCAAGGATGTGGTCGCGGTCATCGACCCCTCGAGCAACAAGGTCGTCGCCCAGTGGCCTACCGCTCCGGCGCTGCAGCCGCATGGCCTGGCCTTCGACGCCGGCAATCATCGCGTTTTTGTGGCGGGCGGCAACGGCAAGCTGGTCGTGATCGATACCAAGACCGGTTCGGCCACAGGCTCGCTCGACATTGTGCCCAAAGTCGATCAAATCGCGCTCGATGGCGTCGGTGGCCTGCTCTACTGCGCGGGCGCCGACAAAATGTCCGTGGTGAATACCACTGGCGAGAAGCCGGCAACCCTCGGAGAGCTGGTCACAGCCGCAACCGCTAAGAACGTGGCGGTCGACCCCGCAACCCGGGCGGTCTGGACGACCTATACGGACGGCAAGAGCTCGTTCGCCAAGTCCTGGATGCCGCCACACCACCGCCCATAAGCCGATTGGTGCGTGGCAGTGAAGAGGGGCGTATCGGCCCCTCTGGCGGGGGCTGGCGCCGCGGTACAAACGGTAGTATTTAGATGAGTACGGCTGCGGCGGCATTTCACGGGGCAAGCTACGAAAATACTCATCGTCGAAGACCAACATCGGATCGGCGCGTTCCTCAAGCAAGCGCTGATGGAGCGCGCCTATGCGGTCACCTGGGTTCGCACACGTCAAGAAGCCTGCGACGCACTGTGCGAGTCGGCCCATGACGCCATAATCCTGGATCTGAGCCTGCCTGACGGCGACGGCCTGGAGCTTCTGAAACAGTGGCGCAAGTCGGGGTTCAACGAACCCGTGCTGATCTTGAGCGCGCGCGACGCCGTGCAGGATAGAATCAAAGGCCTGGACGTGGGAGCGGATGACTACCTGTCGAAGCCGTTCAGCATGGAAGAGCTGCTTGCGCGCATGCGTTCGTTGCTGCGCCGTCAATCGGCGGTCAAGGAAGCAGTCCTGGAACACCGCGGCATCAAGCTCGACTTGATAGCACGCACCGTGCATCTGGCCGGGGAGCCTGTCGATCTGACCAGCCGCGAATTCGCATTGCTCGAGATCTTCATGCAGAACGTCGGCCGGATTCTCTCCCGCAAGCTGATTTGTGAGAAATGCTGGTCGTCGCACTACGATCATGAGGCGAATCTCTTGGACGTTTACATGAGCCGATTGCGAGCGAAATTCGAGACAGTTCCCGGGCCGCCGGTGTTCAAGACCCTGCGCGGCGTCGGTTACCAGCTTCTGTGAGATCGATCGGCGCACGGCTGGCGCTCTGGTATGCCGGCGCGGCAACATTGACATTGGTGTGCCTGTTCATCGCCGGCTATTATCTGCTCCAGAATCAGCTGATCCGCGGTCTCGATCTGTTGAACAAAGCGCAGTTCGCTCAGCTCAGCGCGCATCTGGGCGAAGACTTCGCCGCCCTGAATGCCCAGCTCATCGACGCCCGCATCAGGGAAACCAGCAACTTCTCTTCGGTGCTGTTTTTCATCACTATCGACGACCCCAAGGGGCCGGTGCGCCCAGTGTTCTATTCCACGAACTTACGTGGTTTGCCCATTCCCGACGTGCCCGGTCAGCGTGTGTTCAACGCGAAGCTGCCGAGCATCGGTGAATTACGGGTAGGCGAATTCATCCTCGGTCCATTCGATGTGACCATCGGCACGCCGCTCAACAGCGTGCGTCAGACGATGCGCGACTACAGCAAAATCTGCATTTGGATGCTGGCTGTGATGGTTGCCATCAGTGTCGGGGTCGGCTTGGCATTGAGCCGGCTGGCATTACGTCCGGTGCGTTTGATTCGCGAGACGGCCAACCATATCAGTTCCGACAACTTGAGCGAGCGAATACCCGTTGCCTCGGTCCGCGACGAGATATCCGAGCTCGCGCAGCTCCTGAATCAAATGTTCGATCGATTGGAGTCGGCTTTCAACCAGATCCGGCGTTTCACGGCGGAGGCCTCGCATGAACTGAAAACACCGCTGTCGTTGATCCGCCTGCAGGCCGAAAAGCTGCTCGTGCACGGCAATCTCGATGCCGTGAACGAAGAATCGGTGTACATGCAGCTCGAAGAGATTTCACGACTCAACCAAATCATAGAAGAGCTGCTGTTCCTGTCGCGCGCTGAAGCGCGCGACATCGATCTGCACCTGACGGAGCAAGATCCGGAGGCTCTTTTGGCGACGTTCAGCCAAGACGCACGCGTGCTGTCGGAGCACCGGGGCCTGCTTTATATGCACACTCATCAGGGTGCGGGTTCCGTGCTGGTCGAACCACGTTGGCTGCGCCGGGTGCTGCTGAATCTTCTCTCCAACGCACTGAACGCATCTCCGCCGCAGGGCACGGTGACTCTGCGCTCAGTGGTGGAGGACAGGGTCTGGCGAGTGTCCTTGGACGATCAGGGTCCCGGCGCGGCGGCGGAATTGCGAGAACGAATTTTCGAGCGCTTCTTTCGCCTGACGGGGACGAGCAGCGTCGATGACAACGGCAGCGGCCTGGGGTTGGCGATCTGTCGGAGCATAATTTCGCTGCACGGCGGACGCATATGGGCAGAGGCGGCGCCGGGGTCGGGTTTACGAGTCATATTCACCCTCCCCGCCGCAGTTTGAACTTCGTTTTTCAGAGCGCCGACGGGCGCGGCCCAACTAAGCCAGTGCTGCCCAATGGCTCGGGCACGCACCACACCATCTCGATCGGCGAGTGAGCTTACCGAGGATATAAGGAGAATCTTGCAACTTCAGGTCTTCGGGATGGAGCTACCATCATTTGGCGAAGGTGTCGAACAGAGCACCCGCCAGTTCGGCTTTGCGGTCCACAATCTTACCTTCGCGCCGAGCCCCATGCCGGTAAGGTGAGTGCGGCCACGACAGCCCATCCCTCCCCATGGTGAGTCGCTATGGACAGGCCCGAACAGCCGCTATCTGGATAACCATTTCATTGTGCCGGATGACTGCAATCCGGATCTTGTACTCGTTGGCCACGGGCACTACGCGCTCGAGAAAATACGTGATCCGCTCCCAGAAAGTGTCCGCATCGACCACACCCGCACGGGTGAGCGGCTCCTGGCCGGAAGTCTTGCTGAGGTCCCAACCCGTGTATTGCGCATCGCCGCGACCCTGCGCCTGGATGTTGCGCAGCACGCCGAGGATGCTCATGTTGTACTTGATGGCTGGGATTCCCACCTGCGCGCAATTGCGTATCAGGTTCTGGAAAGCCTCGATGTCGCGATCACGTTGCGGACTGTTCCCCAGCACGATGGCGGGATGGGCCTCCTTGTCGACCAACGTTGAGTGCAATAACAGGCTGTCGGTGAAGTCGAGACTGATGCCGTACTTCTCGGCAAGCTCCCGCAACTGGCTGAGCTCGGCGACGGTGGGACACACGCGATCGGGTTCGGCGATGGTGGGGCTGCCGCAGATATTGCGCACACCGTAACGCGCGAAAAAGGCGAAATGCTGAGCGTTGGACGGTCCGCTCTGACATCCCAGCTTCAGGCCCGAAGGGCGCTTGCTGCGCGCTGCCGCCGCCGAATTGGCTGACGTCGTCCCCGGGGCAGCCGCCGCCAGGCCGGGCGCGGCAGCCATTGTAGTGGCATCCAGCGCGGCTATGGCGCCAGATAGCCGCAGAAAATCCCGCCTGTCGATTCGGTGGGTCACTGGCTTGACTCCATGTTTCAACTCGCCGGGACTACGGAGTACACCAGCACCTGCGCGGGCTTGCCGGCGTGGGCCGGCGCCATTACGAGATACTGTCCCGTCTCGGCAACGAGGTGACCCGTGGCAGCGCCCGGTTGAGTGGCAATGCGTCCTAGGCTGCGATAATGATCAGCGTCGGTCTGCTCGAAAACATCGATGGAGCCGGGCCCGCCCCCACCGCACACGTAGATGCGCCGGCTGGCAGCCTCGTAGGCAATGTCATCGGCGCCCGGCCCGATGTCCAGGATCTGCAGTTCCTTACCGCTATCGCTGTCGATGATTCCCAGCTGACCCTCATGGCCGGCCACGAACAGACGGTGGCCCCGCTCGTCAAGCGCGGACACCGTATTGCGTTTCAAGCGACTCAAGGGCCAGATGCCGATCTTGTGGAAGTCGTTCCGGTCAAAGATGTCGATCTGGTTCTTGTCGCGGTTATTGGCGAACACCCGCGGTCCGGCGGATTCGACGGTCATTTCCTCGATCTCGATGCCCAGCAGCCGTACCTCACCGAGTTGAGTCAGGGCGGTGGTGTCGAAGGCCGTGACGCTGGTGTAGTCGTGATGCGCCTTCTCACCGCCGTTCACCACGAACAGCCTGTGTGTTGCCGGATCGTAGACGATGGGATCGGCGTCAACCGAGATGCTGAAGCTTTTCAGCGGCGCGAAAGTGTTGGAGTCGAAAACCCGCAGGGCCCCATCACCGTCAGAGACGTACAACTTCGCAAGATCGCTGCTGTAGAGCACGGCGCGCGGCTCCTGCACCCCCGCCAACTCCTTAATGAGCTTGCCGCGGCCGAAGTCGAACACCACGACCTTGCGATCCTGCACGCCGGTCCCGAACAGTCGCTTGCCTTGAGGGTCAACACCGAAGTGATCGAAGTGTCCCTTGATATCGGCGGGTAGCGCGTAGCTGTGCGCCAGCCTCAAAGGCGCAACCGCACCCACAGCAGCGGGCGTGGCCGCTGCCTGCGCCGCGGCGCCTGCGGGCGCCCCTACGGCCACAGCCAGCAGGCCGCAGACAGTGGTCCACACTTTCGCGGTCGATTTCAATAAATTCAATTCAACGCTCCGTGACCGTGGCTTGGGACAGCCAGGGACTTTTCTAATTTGAATAAAAGTCTGGTCGTCAAACGATACGCATTCAAGTCAATATTGGCATGAAGCGATACAAGTTCTGCATCGATGTTCGACCGCAGCCCTGAACGCTCCAACTATCGGGTCGTGCGAAACGCCAGCACGGTGGTCTCCTTGTACGTCTCACCGCTATGCAACGTCGTGGATGGAAAGGCGCTGTGATTCGGGGAGTCGGGAAAATGTTGTGTTTCGAGGCACACCCCGGTCCGATACTGGAATACGCTGCCGTTGCCGGCGGAACTGCTGTTGAGGAAATTCCCCGAGTAGAACTGGGTTCCGGGTTGGGTGGTACGCACCTCCAGGGTGCGCCCTGTTGCGGGATCGGTAAGTGTTGCGGCCAGACTCAACCCGCCGGGCTGCGACTTGTTTAATACCCAGTTGTAGTCGTACCCGTGCCCCAGCCGCAGCTGCTCGTCATCAGTGCCGATCCGGCTACCGATGCGGGCGGGCGTGCGGAAATCAAAAGGTGTCCCGGCTACGGACCGGAGCTCGCCGGTGGGAATCAGGGAGGCATCCACCGGCGTGAACTCGTCCGCATTCACGGTGAGCAGGTGATCCAAAACCGGCGTAGCGGGGTTGCCGCTTAGATTGAAGTAGGCATGATTGGCGAGGTTGACGACAGTCGCGGTTGTGGTGTGGGCCTGAAATTCAATTGACAGGGTATTGTCGTCCCGCAGCTGGTAGGTCACGGTGCTGGTGAGCTCACCGGGGAAGCCCTCCTCCCCCGCGGCGCTACTATAAGTCAGCCGCAAAGTGGCCCCCTGCGGCGGTGTAGTAGCAGACACTTCCTTCCAGATCCGCTTGTCAAAACCCCGCAGGCCGCCATGCAGGGTGTTGTGTCCATCATTCTGTGACACGCTGTAAGTGTTACCGTCCAAAGAGAACCGGCCATTGGCGATGCGATTGGCATAGCGCCCAACAGTGGCGCCGAAGTGGCGAGTTCCCCCGACATAGGGATCGAGGTCGTCGAAACCGAGCACGATGTTGGCGAGCCGTCCGGAGCGGTCTGGCGTCTTGAGGGAGACAATGGCTGCTCCGTAGGTCATCACGCGCAGCTCGATTCCCGCTGCGTTGGTCAGGGTGAATACCTCGACCGCCTCCCCATTCACTTGGCCGAACGCCGCTGTCTGGACATGGCCTGCCGTGCCGGCAAACGTCATAGTGGCAGTGGCCGGCAGCACCATCAGCAGTCCGGCGCCGCGCCGGCTGCGGCAAATACGTGTTCGCTCAATCAAAGAATGCCTCCACGGTGGCGTGCGCCGCGCGCAACAAGCGCCGGTCACCGACCGCTGTCGAGAGGAAACTACCCGTTGAAGGCGAGTCTAGGAAGTGCCATTATCCAAGTCCAACCCAATATTGGCATTGATCAATTCACGGTATGCATCGATGCTCGAATTGAACCAGCTGCGTTGATTCATGATCGTCGCCGAGGAGTTGCACTTCGGCCGTGCCGCTGTTCGTCTGCATATGACCCAGCCGCCGCTGAGCCGCCAAGTGCAACTGCTCGAGCAACGGCTGGGAGTCACATTGCTGGAGCGCACCAGCCGCGTCGTACGCCTGACCAGCGCCGGGCGGAGTTTTCTGGCCGATGCAAGGCAAATTCTGCGATTGGCAGAAAACGCAGCGCTCGCCGTGCAACGCGCAGCCCGAGGGGAGTCTGGTAGCGTAACGATGGGCTTCACGGCCGCCTCAGGCTATGGAGTGATGCCCGGGATGATTGCGCAGTGCCGCGCGCGAGTGCCGGACGTCGAAGTCAATCTGAGGGAGATGGTCACCTCGGAGCAGATCGAGGCCCTCGCCGCTGGAACTCTCGACTTGGCGCTGCTTCGACCGCACGCCTCGCTCAAGGCGTTCGAGTCCTTGCGTCTGATCAGGGAGCCATTGGTCGCGGCGCTGCCCACTACGCATCCCCTGGCGCGCGGTCGGCGCGATCCGGTGGTTTCCGATTTTGAAGGAACGCCATTCGTCATGTATTCGCCGCTGGAGGCGCGATACTTCCACGAACTCGTTGCCACCGCGTTCGCGACGGCGGGCGTGAAGCCGGATTACACGCAATACGCGAGCCAGATCCACACCATTTTGGCGCTGGTCGCCGCAGGGCTCGGCGCCGCGCTGGGTCCCGAAGCCGCAACCAGCCTCCACTTCGAAGGTGTGACTTTCCGCCCGGTGCGCAATCTGCGCTCGATGAAGTCGGTCGAGCTGTACGTAGCCTGGAAATCCGACAACGACAATCCGGCCAGACACAGCGTACTTGAGTCATGCCTGGAGTACACGCGCGCACGGTTGAATCGAAGTTAGGCTGCGAGCCGTGCCTGACCGGCGTAAGCGATCGAATAACCACATCATTCCGCTCTGCGGTGCTGAAAGTCGCCGTTCGTTTGATAGAGACGCTCACGCGCGGCGTTTGGCGTGCGATGCCGCGTCAACAATTCTCTCTTGATGGCGATAGGTCACGACTAGAAAACGCAAATCTCGATGCTCCAACGATATAGGGCGCAACTCTGATGCATCTCTTGATGCTATAATGCATCTCATTTGATGCAAAGGAGTTCGCCGTGAGAACCACCGTGACCATCGACGATGAGCTTTTTCAGCGTGCGTTGGAAGTTGCCGACCCAGGGACAGACAGGGCCGACCTATTTCGGGAGGCAATGAAGGTATTTGTTCGCGTCCAGGCAGGCAAGCGCCTTGCCGCACTCGGGGGAAAAGCGCCGCGGATGAGGCCGGTCCCACGCCGCAGGCCACTTTAAGGTTCAGTTAAGATGCACCTCGTGCTCGCGGACACCTCGGTTTGGATTTCGCATTTCCGCAAGCCCAATCCAGTCCTGCAGACCTTATTGTCGGCCGACCAAGTACTTTGCCATCCCATGGTTTTGATCGAAATCGCGTGCGGCACGCCGCCGGCACCGCGCGAGCGTACTTTGAGCGATTTTAGGCAGCTGCGCTCCGCGACTGTCGCCAACACCGAAGAAACACTCGCGTTGATCGCGCGTGAACAACTTCACGATTCTGGCTGCGGCGCCGTCGATCTACTCTTGCTTGGGTCAGTACTGCTTACTTCCGACGCCGTATTGTGGACCTTGGATAAGAATCTCGAGGCGCTCGCTGCACGCTTCGATATCTCGTTTGCCTGAATCAATCGACTTGTCAAGACACCCCAACTCTACTTCCTTGATTCCGGACTGCTAGCTGCCATGTGGAATCTTTCTCCAGTTCGGCTGAAATCCGACCGCACGCTCTTTGGGTCGCTTCTTGAAACCGTTGTTCTTGGCGAACTCCTCAAGCTCGCAAGTTGGAGCGCTGAGCGATACGATTTTTTCCACTTTCGCTATCGATACAACAAGGAGGTTGATATCGTCATCGAGAATCAGGATGGCTAGGTGGTCGGCATCGAAGTCAAAGCGTCGGCTACCGTCCGCGGCATGCGAAGGATCGCGGCGGGCGGCGGCCCGGATTTCTGCGAGGGCCTCGACGATACGCTTGCTGGCCATCCGACTGGCGCGCCACCCGAATCCGCCGCGGACCTATGGCATACGCACGGGATTCGATTTCTGAAGGACCGTTGGCCTCCAGCGAGTCAAGCCACCTGGGGCAATTCCCGGGCCTCATCCTGCAGCAGTCCGGTCAGCCACCGAACGCATATAGGCAATTTCAATGCCAGGCATTAAATCAATTCATTTTCCAGATTCATCCCTTGTTGCGATAAGGGAAGACGCGATACCAACCGGGGGAAAGTCATGCGATTGAAGTGCCTGCACCACGTGAGGTTCAGGGCAAAGGACCTGGACCGGCTGGTGATGCGCACGCGGGGTGGCGACGCCTTTGCCTATGTCGCCACCCGCAGTGACGGGGACGCCTTCGTCGGCATGGCCTTTGAAGTGGATGACAGGACGCAGCTCGACGAGGCGGTTTCGCAGCTGGGCGCTGCGCCCGTCGCGAAACTGGACCTGCCCGGCGGCGGCGAATTCGTTTCGCTGCGCGATCCGGATGGCAACGAGGTGCAGCTGGTCCAGGGTACAACCCGACGCGAGGCCGAGGCCGCCTACCCCGAGCCGCAGATCAACACACCCTTCAGCAAACCCCGGCTGGGATGCAATCAGCATCCGCGCGAGCGGGGGCCGGCGAGGCTATGGCGGATCGGACACGTGGGACTGTTCGTGAAGAGCTTTGCGGCCACCGCCGCGTGGTACAGCACGAAGTTCGGACTGATCGGCAGTGACATCTACCACGTGCCCGGGCAGCCCCGCGCGCAGATCGTCGGCTTCTTGCGGCTGGATCGCGGCGATGAGTTCGTGGATCACCATGCTGCCCGACGGCGCAGTGACCGACCTGGGTGCCCGATGGCAGGACACCCACGCGATCTTCGAGGACTGGGAGCGCAGCTTCGACACACTGGTGGACATCGCCGCCCGGCGCGCGGGTGCCGACCTTGCGCTCACGGACCTGCACGCGCACCCGGTTGTGTCGCACCCGAACATGCTCTTCGCCGGCTCGAACTACCGCCAGCATGTCGCCGAGATGATGACGCACAACAAGTTCAACCAGCACAGTCGGCGACCGGGCGAGAGCGACGAGGCGTTCTTCCAGCGCAACCTGGCCGAGGTCGACCGGCGAGCGCGTGAAGGCATGCCCTTCTTCTGGACCGGCCTGCACTCCGCACTGGCGGGCCCTAACGACGACATTCCGCTGCCGCTGATCGGCGCGCATCCGGACTGGGAACTGGAGCTCGGCGTCATCGTCGGCAAGACTGGCCCTTACGTGAAGCCCGAGGATGCGCACCAGCTGGTCGCCGGCTACGTGATGGTCAATGACCTGGGCACGGTCGACGAATTCCGGCGCACCGACGTGCGCTTCATGTTCGACAGGATCAGCAAGAACCAACCGAACTTCAAGCCGCTGGGACCTTTCTTCGTGCCCAGGCAGTTTGTCGATTTCAGCCAGATCCGCATCGTGCTGAAGCTCAATGGCAAGGTGATGCAGGACTGGCCCGTGACCGACATGATCTTCTCTCCGGAACAGATTCTTTCCTATGCCAGCGAACGAGTCAGCCTGGTGCCGGGAGATCTACTTTCGACCGGATCGCCGCCCGGCAACGGTGCATTCCACGGCAATCGCTTCCTGAGGCCCGGCGATGTCATCGAGAGATGGGTGAAACCCTGAGACGTTATCATCGTCGGCAGCGGCCCTGGCGGGGCCCAGACCGCCATCGCGCTGCGCCAGCACGGTTTCACCGGTTCCGTGCTGCTGATCGGACGCGAACGGGACCTACCCTACTCGCGCCCGCCGTTGTCCAAGGACTACCTGGCTCGCGACAAATCCTTGGATCGCCTTGCTGCTCGGCCTCTTCTGCTCCGGCTGGCACCGTCTGCAGGGTGAACGGCGCAGGCACGTGCCGAAACACCGGCGCTGCACCTTCGACTAGTAGATTCACGCCATCCAGAAAGAACCTTTGAAAATGAATATTGAAATTCAGAGCGGAGCCAAAGCGCTGGATCAACGTCACGGCGCCGGGAAATTCTCTGGTGCGGGTGCGGCCCGCCTGCTTCAGCAGGAAGCCAGAAATCGCGCGGTAGACGGTGCGAAATACCAGCGTCATTGAATCCGGATCCATGGCCAGCAGGAACCGCAATGCAAAGGGAAGCGACAGCACCCATTGTCGTAGCGGACGCTCTGGCAACACCTCATCGGCCAGCAGCGCCGCGGTCTCGGCCAAGCGCCGGCCGCCGCAGGAAGGATAGAACCCGCGCTTCTTGCAGCTGAAAGCGACGATTGGTGCTCGCGGCCGCTGCGCACAAGAAGCGCGGCGACCCCTCACTCCCACTCAATCGTCTCCCGCACATGTAAGGATCTGAATGCACAGAGCTTCTTGTGGGCGCGTTTCAATTTTACCGTCAAAAATACCGTCAGCCAAAATCGCTTGGGGGCGATAGACGGCGATAGATGCCGAAAAGGCCTCGGCGCGTTTACTTTTTCGCGGCGCAAAGGGCGATCAATTGGTCAGAGGCATCCAAAAACGTCGGCCCATTTCATTGCTGATACTTCCAGCCATCGAATCCAGTGACTTACCGCGTCACATCAGTTCGGCCACGCACTGCGCCAGCGACATTACTTCGACCTTGGGACGGAGCGCATAGCGCACCACGCCTGGATAAACCACGAACAATCGATGCAGCCCAAGGTCTTCGAGCGCCGAACCCATCGACGGTGTCATCTTTGGTGCGTCTGCCCGTTTGATCTCGATTCCAATACGCCGCCCCTTTAGAAACAACAGCAAGTCGAGTTCTGCGCCGGCCTGCGTGCGCCAGTAGTAGGCTTTGGCTTTGGGCACTTGAGCGAGAAGTTGCTCGATGATGAACCCCTCCCATGATCCTCCGACCACGGGATGCCCATCGAGTTGCCGGCGATCACCAATGCCGAGCAACGTATGAAGGAGTCCCGTATCCCTAATGTAAACCTTCGGAGATTTCACTAACCGCTTACCAATGTTCGCGTACCAAGGCTCGAGCACTCGTACGACAAGCGCGCCGGACAGGGCGTCGAGATGACGTTTCACGGTCGTATGAGCCTCGCCCAGCGAACGCCCAATCTCCGAGCTGTTCCATATGCCTCCCGAATAGTGCGCAGTCATTGTCCAAAACCGGCGCATCGTACCGGAGGGCACGTTCACCCCAAGTTGAGCCAAATCACGCTCAAGGAAAGTGCGGATGAAATCTTCGCGCCATGCGGTACTCACAGCCTCCGTGCGCGCCAGAAAGGAGCGCGGAAAGCCGCCGCGAACCCATAATCGATTGAGATCCGGACGATTGAGTTCTTCAAGAGTGAATCCGCTCATCTCGACAATGGCTATCCGGCCCGCCAAGGTTTCAGAACTCTGGCGTAGCAACTCAGGTGATGCGCTGCCAAGAATTAGGAAACGTGCCTGAATCGGCTTGCGGTCCAACAATACCCTAAGAATCGGGAAGAGATCGGGATGCCGCTGCACCTCATCAATCACGATGAGACCACGCAACGATTCCAGCGCCGTCATAGGCTCGGACAGTCGCGCCAGATCGACAGGATTTTCCAGATCGAAGTAGGTGCTCGTCGAGGTACCTGCAAGCTGCCGTGCGAGCGTAGTCTTGCCGCACTGCCGGGGACCGAGCAGCGCCACCGCGGGACTCGTTCGCAGACCAGCGCGCAGCCTTGCCAAGAGCTTCGTCCGTTCAAGCATGCCTCGTATAATGAGCGACGCCCGCTCAATATTCAAGGCATCAGCTCCGCCTGGTCACCCCCACTCAATTGTCTCCGGCACGTATAAGCAACTGAAAGTACGAGACTTCTTGTCAGGGTACGCCGGACTTACCGTCAAATATACCGCCAGAAAATTCCGCTTGGGTGCGATAGAGGGCGATAGATGCCGAAAGGAATTACGAATCCTGAACCTTCTCTTGCAGCCACACCTTGATCAGGGATTGATAAGGCACATCTCGCGCGTTGGCAGCTGACTTTATGGAGTCAAGAAGATGCTGCGGCAGCCGCAATGAGATCGTCTGGGTCGACGGCTTTAGATTAGGAAGTACCGCCACCTGTGCTTTTTTCCAGTCCATATACACCGTCGAGTCGTTCTTTTCCCAGAACGCCCTTTCCGCTGCCTCACTAGTAAATTTCGGGACGGGCTTAAGACGCTTGTTCATAAATCACGCGCTCCTTCCGATGCATGTTCCTGGCCG
>JANYJY010000021.1 GCA_025358295.1 Gammaproteobacteria bacterium | reverse complement strand
GGTCACCTCCATCGGCGACTGTTTTGCACCCAGCACCATCGCCGCCGCCGTGTATGCCGGCCATCGATATGCTCGCGAATACGATGACAGGCCCAGGGACAATGGCGCCATCCATAAGGTCGTCGGGCGTATGAAGATTCTGCATCCGGTCGAATCCCTTAATCGGAGTGTGGTTGTATCGTCCCACACCGTCACGCCGCCAGTGCGCGCCGGTCGCGAGCACCACGCGAGCGGCGCCGAATTCCAAAACCTCGTCGGCCGTCACGCGGCTGCCGCGCAAAATTTCCACCTGCTGCAATTTGTTGATCTGGTTGAGTCGATAGTCTCGGACTCGCGCCCACGCTGCGAGTCCCGGAAGCGACGACTCCCGCGTGACTCGACCGCCCAGGGTCTCGGCGGCTTCGGCGAGATGCACGGCGTAGCCGCGGCGTCCCAATAATCGCGCGCATTCGAGTCCAGAGGGGCCGGCGCCGACGATGAGAAAGGTGTCGTTGCCGGAACGCGGTGGGATTGCTTCCGGATGCCAGCCCTTGCGCCATTCCTCGCCCATGGTGGGATTCTGGGTGCAGCGGATCGGGGTCATGGTGTGATCGCCGGTCACGCACACATTGCAGCCGATGCATTCGCGGATGTCTTCGATGTCGCCATCCCTGATTTTGTTGGGCAAAAAGGGATCGGCAATGGACGGGCGGGCGGCGCCGATCATGTCGAGCACTCCGCGCCGGATCTGCGACACCATGGTGTCGGGCGAGGTGAAGCGGCCGACGCCGACCACGGGTTTGGTGGTCACCGTCTTCACGAAGCGAACGAATTCCTCTTGGTAGCCTTCCGCAGCGAAGCGCGAAGTTCTGGAATCGTTCGCCCAGTCGCTGACATTGACATCCCATAGATCGGGCAATTCGGCGAGCATCTCGACGATCTCGCGGCCTTCGCGATCGGCGCTGATGCCGTCGGCGCCGCGCAGTTCATCGACGGCGAAGCGCAGCGCCACGGCGCAGTCGGCGCCCACGGCATCCTTGGTGTCCTCGATGAGCTCGCGCAGCAACCGCGTGCGGTTGAGCAGGCTGCCGCCATATTCATCGGTGCGGCGGTTGTGCCGCGGCTGTAGGAAATGCATGGCGAGAGACAGCCCATGCGCGGCGTACACATAAATGATATTGAAGCCGGCGCGCCGCGCCCGCACCGCCGCCGCCCGATGCCAGCGGCGATAGTCGCGGATGTCGGCCTTGGTCATGGCTCGAGCCTGCGCCGGCGCATAGTTGTTGGGATTGGCCACATGGCTGGGCGCCATCGAGACTTCGCGCGAATAGAGGTTCGCCGCATTCATGCCGGCGTGGACCAGTTCTATGGCGGCGAGTGCGCCATGCCGGTGTATCGCGTCCGTCATGAGCGCCAGCGCGGGAATGTCCCGGTCGTCCCACAGGCGCCCCTCGATATACGGGGAGATGTCGCTCGAAGGATGGATTTCCACTTCCTCGGTGCTGACGACCGCCCAACCGCCTTCGGCCTTGACTCCGCGCATCGCGGCGTGCGCGCGCGGTCGAGCGTATCCCATGCCGTTGCAGTGGGGGACCTGGTAGAAACGATTCTTGGCCACTACGGGGCCGATCTTCACGGGTTCGAAGAGAATGTCGAAGCGAGGGTCGCGGGTCAAAGTGTCGATCTCCCAAGCGATGAACGGAAAATGCAGCGCCGGTCAATTGTACGTGAGCGGCGGGCTCAGCGAATTCGTAGCCTCTCGCCGTAGCCCGTCAATTCCAAATATCCACGGCCGACGAGATGTTCTTGCTCGTAGGCGCGCACGGCGCCTTCCCAATAAATTGCCCCCGTGGAAAGCCGGGTGTCATTCTCCTGATCATCAATCAAGGGAAGTAGATCAATTTGCCGCGCGCCTGCCCGCACCGACCATTGCACGGGATAGCGGATGCCCGTGCGTGGCGAAACCCAGCGCCTCCCGGCGCGGAACTCGACCTGCGACGGCTGCAGAATTTGCAGGTTGCCGGCGGCATCGCGCAGGCTGCCGCCGGACCAACGCTGCTCTCCCTGTACGCCACGAATGCGAAAGGCCATGAGCGCCGAGCCGTCGTCTAAATTGATCCCAATCCAGTCCCAGCCTGCCGCCTCGGCGTCCAGGTATTGACTGGACCATTCATGATCGAACCAGGCCTCGCCGGTGACGCGATCGGCGCTTCCCTGACGAGTAATTTCTCCCGACACGTGCAGGTGTGGCAGGCTGTAGTAATAGCTGGTGGACTCCTTATCAGGGCCCTTGCGGCTCACGCCCGCGTCGCCGTTCAAGAGTACAGACTGGGATTCCGACAGGGTCAGATCGAACGAGAAATCCTCGGCTGCGATCTTTGCCGTGTAGACGCCGTCATGGCGCTTGAGCGACCAATGATCCAGCCAGACATCGGTATCGCCCGAGGCCGCGTCGGCAAGACCCAATCCTGCGCGGCGGATACGCTGATCCTGCCAAAGCCGACCGCGCTTCGGATCGCTGATTGCGCAATGCGCGATCACGAGCTGGCGCGGGGTAAAAGCACTGGGATTGCTTGCATCGATGTCTGGCTTGCTGCGAAAGAAGGTAATTTGAAAACCCAGGGGCGCTCCGCTGTCAGTGGTCAGCCAGCCCGTGACGTACCACCATTCGGTCCGAAATTCCGGGTGACTGCCATAGTCGGCGGGAAACACCAGCGGCCGGCCGGTGGCGACGTTCGCCATAGCAAGAAACACCCATGCCGTCCAGGTTGTGCGGAGTGAGCGCATGATCTCAACAGTCCTCGCGCACGGCACGCACGGCATCCTGACTCATCGCGGCGCGTCCGCTCCAAATGGCAGTGACGGCTGCCGCGACGATCAACGTGACACTGAGAACCATGAGCTGCCAGGCCGGAACGGCAAGATCGATGCTCCAGTTAAAAGATTGGCGATTGACGACGTAGACCAGGACCAGGCTCAAGGCGGTGCCCAGAATGAGGCCATACGCGACGCCGAATGCGCTGGTGATGATGCCTTCTCCTGCCAGCATTTCGATGATTTGCCGGCGCAGCATGCCGATATGTCGCAGCATGCCGAATTCGGCGCGACGGGCGAGGGCGGTCGAACTGGCGGCAAAGCTCACGCCCATGAGCCCGATGATGACGGCGATGGCCTCCAAGGCATAGGTGATGGCAAAAGCATGATCAAAAATCCTGAGTGAGCGATCGCGCAGGGCAGTGCTGGTCAATATCTCGATCGAATCGCCCCGTGGGAAGCGGGCGCGCATCGCGGCCTCGACCACGCCGGCATCGGCGCCGACATTCAGCCATATAGAGCCTTCATTGGCACTGTCGTCGCCGGTGGCGTCGCGGTAGGCCGAACGCGACATCACCAGGGATCCGGATGTTCGCGCATAGTCGCGCCACATGCCGGCCACCGTATAGGTGTGTAGGCGCCCGTCGAGGGGCAGCCGGATTTTGTCACCGAGTTTGTAGCCGTAAAGATCTTGCAAGGACTCGGATATCCAAACGGGTTCTGCGTTCGTCGGCAGCAGTTGCGTGCCGGCGCCAATCAGGGGCAATTCATTCGCCGTTTGCGTGGCCGTCGCACCGCGGGCAATCAAGGTCACGGGCGCCCTGGCGGGGTCGAGCAGCAGCTGTCGAGTGCGGCGAAAATCGATGCGCGAAATGCCCTTGACGGCCGCGAGCCTGGATTGGTCTGCGGCGGACCAATAGGCGGTGTCGTTGCCCAGCGGTTCGCGCAGCTGCATGTCGGCAGGCAGCAATTTCACCAGCCATTGATCGAAGGACACGCGAAACGAATACACCATGATGGCCATCGCCACCATCAGACTGAAGCTCACGATAATGGAGGCCAGGCTCAAGGCCGACAGAGCGACGTTTTCACGCAACTGCGCCACGGCAGTGTCAAGCACGATACGCCGCGTGCGCGGCGCGACACTTAAGGCTTTTACGGTCAGGGTCGGCACCAGCAGCACCGCGCCGAACAGCAGCGAGGCGATCGCGGCGTAGCCGAATACCGGCAGTCCCCTCAGCGCAGGGAGCTGGGACAGCAGGGCGCCCAGGCCCAACAGGGCAACGCCGATGGATGCGCTGTAGCGAGCCACCGCGGTGTAGTCGCCGTCGCCGCCCTTCAGGGAGCGGGCCGGGGGCCGGCGCGCAGCGGCGCGTGCCGGCAACCAGGCGCCGACGCCGGCCGCCACTGTACCCATGACGAAGAAGGCCAGCAGCGGAAGCGGCGCCGCGCGGATGGATGCGCCCACGACGCGCAATTGGCCGTTCCCCAAGTCCCCGGTCAACAGCTGCAAGACCGCGACGGCAAACCCCAAGCCGAGCAGCACACCGAGGAAGGACCCCAGGACACCGAGCACGGCGCCCTCGCCGACGAGGGCTCGCTGCAATTGGCCGCGCGTCACGCCGAGTGCTCGCAGTAGCGCGAGCGAGCGGCGTCTGCGCAGCACCGCCAGGGATTGAGTGGAGAACACCAAGAACGCGCCGGCCAGCAAGGCGACCAACGCCAGCATATTCAAATTGATCCGATAGGCCCGAGTCACGGAGACGGCGCGGTCGCGTTCGACTTGCGGTGCGACGGCCAGCACGCCGGCCGGCAGCCTCTGCTGCAGATCGCGGCGCGCGACATCGATGTCCCTGCCGGGCTGCAAACGCAGGTCGATGCGATTCAGTCGTCCGATCTGATTGAAGGTCCATTGCGCCGAGGCAATGTCCATGAGCCCAAGCGCCTGCGAATAGCTGCCCTCGGACAGAATGCCCAGCACGTGTAGAGTCTTGGGTGTGCTACCGACGATGACCGCAAAAGTATCGCCGCGGCGTAGCTTCAATTCCCGGGCGGCGCTGCTGCTCAAATAGATGCTGTCCGGCTGGAACAGGGCGTACAGTCCCTCGCCGATCTCACCCACAAGGGCCGGTTGCAGCGCGGCGGCGCGAAACATGTCGACTCCAAGCACTTTGAGCGTGTCGCGCTGTCCGGGTAGCGCCACCTCCAGTTCCAGGACGGGACTTGCTGCGCCGAACGTAGTGTCCTCGGCCAGTTGCGTGAACAGCCGTTCGGAAAATCCTTCGCGGGGACCGCGCACGATGACATCCGCCTCACCCACCAGGCGTTTTGTCGCCGAGCCGAATTCGTTGAGCGCGGCGCCATTGACCAGATAGACGGCAGCGCCGAGCGCAACGCCCAGCGCGATTGCGAGCACGGTGACGGTTAAGCGCGCGGGTGATTCCCTGAACTGCGCCAGCAGTAACACCCGCCAAATGGCGAATGCGCCGCGGGCATCTCGGGGAGTGTTCATCTGCCTGGTCCAAGCGACCTGAGACCGCCGGCTTCGAGCACCAAAATACGGTCGGCCGTTTCGGCTGCGGTGCGCGAATGCGTGATCAAGATGCCGGCGCCGGCATTGGCTTTGACCTGTTCGCGCAGCAGTGTCAATGTTTGCGCGGCACTGCGCGCGTCGAGATTGCCGGTCGGTTCGTCGGCCAGCAGCAAGCGCGGGCGGTGCACCAGCGCGCGCGCAATGGCGACGCGCTGCACTTCGCCGCCGGACAATTCCCGTGCGTAGCGCAGCGCAAGCGGCGCGAGGCCCACGGCGGTCAACATCTCCGTGGTGCGCCGGCTGCGTTCCGGCTCCCGCACGCCCAAGAGGTCGAGCGGCAGAGCGACGTTTTGCTCGACGCTTAGATAGGGAAGCACGTGAAAGGCTTGAAAGACGAATCCCACCGCGCGTCGGCGCAGCAACGTGACGCCGTCATCATCCAGTGCAGATAGATCCACTCCCCCGAGCAGTACTCGACCGGAATCGGGCTGGTCCAGCCCGGCCAGCAAGTTGAGCAGCGTGGATTTGCCGACCCCGGATTCGCCCATCACGGCCAAGTATTCGCCCTGTCGCAATTCGAGGTCGATGCCTTCGAACAGCGCAGGGCGATCCGCCGAATAGCGCTTGCTGAGCCGCTCGAGCCGCAAAACGACGGGATCAGCCGATGCCCCTTCTACGGACAAAGGCTGTGTCCAATCCACCTCACGCGGCATCGACTCCGATCATGGCTTTGACTTCCAAGAAATCACGCAGGCCGAACTCGCCGTACTCGCGACCGTTGCCGGACATCTTGAAACCGCCGAACGGAGTTTGCATATCTCCCGAAGCACCGTTCAGTGCCACTTGACCCGCTCGGATGCGATTTCCCACGCGCCGCGCACGAACATTGTCCTGCGACCACACATAGGCGGCCAGTCCGTATGGGGTGTCGTTGGCGATCCGTACGGCATCCTCTTCGTTCTCGTAGGGCAGGATGCACAACACCGGTCCGAATATTTCTTCGCGTGCAATGGTCATGTCGTTACGAACGTTCGAGAAAATTGTCGGTTTGACGAAATAGCCCTTCGGCAATCCATCGGGACGGCCGGCGCCGCCGGTGATGAGAGTGGCGCCTTCGGCGATACCCTTCTCGATGAATCCCTCGACGCGGTCGAACTGTAGTTTGGATACCACCGGGCCCACTGTGGTCGTCTCCGAGGCCGGATCGCCCACGACCACCTTGGTTTCCGCGATGCGCTTGGCGATGGCTTCAACCTCCGCCAGCTTGGCGGCGGGAACCAGCATGCGTGTCGGCGCATTGCATGACTGCCCTGAATTCTGGAACACATGCAGCACGCTTTGTTTCACGGCGCGCTCGAAATCGGCGTCATCCAGCAATACGTTGGGAGATTTGCCCCCCAGTTCCTGATGCACTCGCTTGACCGATGCGGCGGCGCTGCGCGCCACTTCCGTGCCGGCGCGCGTCGATCCGGTAAAGGAGACCATGTCGACTTCACGATGCGATGACAGCGGCGCGCCCACGCCGGTCCCATCGCCGTTGAGGAGATTGAACACGCCCGCCGGAACTCCGGCTTCGTGCATGACCTTGGCCCACAGGATGGCGCTGAAGGGCGAATATTCCGAGGGCTTGAGCACCATGGTGCAGCCGGCGGCGAGCGCCGGCACGACTTTGGCAGCGACCTGATTCATGGGCCAATTCCAGGGCGTGATCAGCGCACAGACGCCGACCGGCTCTTGCACCAGGCGTGTGGTGCCGCGCATTTCCTCAAACTTGAAGGTCTTCAGCACCTCGATCATGGCGCTGATGTGGCCAACGCCGATCCGGGTTTGCGAACCCTTGGCCAGAGTCATGGGCGCGCCCATCTCCGTGGATATGGCCTGCGCAATTTCGTCGTAGTGGGCCTTGTAGGCCGCCAGGATACGTTCCATGAGCGCCAGACGCTCGGCCGGGGTGGTGCGCGAATAGCTGTCGAAGGCACGGCGCGCGGCGGTGGCGGCACGGTCCACATCCTTGGCGCTGCCCATTGAAATCACGCCGGCGACCGCTTCGGTGGCCGGATTGATAACCTTGAATTCTTTGGGATCGATCGGGTCGACCCAGGCGCCGTCAATGTAGAATTGCCGATTATCGTAAGTCATCGATTTGCCCCTCAAAATTACCTAGAACCTGGTGGGTATTCTACCCGCTAGGCCCGCACTTGGCGGTGAATGTGTCGCCGGCTGCCGACGCTTGGTCGCTGCTGGGGAAATAGCCGAGAATTCGCTTGCTTTTTGCGGTGGTGGTTCGCATTTTGGAGGCACCATTATTGTTAGTCTTTGCGCGAGGAATCGCCCGGTAACAAGCGGCGGTTCGCGCCTATTGAGCGGGAATTTGGAGTTTCACATGGCTGGAATCGGAAAACTGTTCGCTGCGCTGGGCCTCGGCGCTGCGTTGAATCTGCTGTGGGGGCCGGCGCTTGCGGCTATCCCCGAATGGAACGAGGTGCGATCGCATGCCGTGCAAATCGGACCCGAAGCCGGCCGCTTGGTGGTGGGCTTTCGCGCCACCGCCGGAAATCAAGTGATCAAGTCGCTCTCTCTGCGCGGCGGCCGGGCGCCCGGCGTCAAGATTGCCCAAGCCAAGACATCGTCTGAGGATGCCGCCGGACTTGCGCAACGGACCGGGCTCGCCATGGCGAACTCGCGGCAGATTTCCCCCAGCATGCATGTGCTGTACTTGCAAAAGACGCTGTACGGCGCCGGCGTCAACTCGCTGCTCAAAAAATTACGCGCCGATCCTTCGGTGGAGTTCGCCGAAGTGGATCAACGCCGTTATCCGCACGCCGCGCCGGACGATCCCTTATTTGGCCCATCGCTCGGGGCCAGCGGTCAATGGTTCATGTTGACGCCCAGCCCCTCGCCTTTCCCTTTGGGCGGCATTACGACCATGGATTTGTCGGCGACCGACGCGATATCCGCATGGGCCATTACCACGGGAAGTTCCGGGACGGTGATTGCCGACGTTGATACCGGCGTGCGCTTCGATCATCCCGATTTATTGCGGGCCGGCCTCGGCGGCCGCTTGCTTCCCGGCTATGATTTTGTCGACCAAGACTATAGCCGCACATCTCCCTACAACGCACTCGGCACTTTTCTCATCGCTAACGACGGCGACGCCTGGGATCCGGATCCCTCCGATCCCGGCGACTGGGTCAGCGCCGCCGACTTGAAAAATCCGCTTTTCCCTCCGGTCGATTGCGGCGATTCCTCGCCGACCCATGGACCGACCAACAGTTCCTGGCATGGAACGCGCGTCGTCGGCATCCTCGGCGCACTGACCGGCAACGGCGTCGGCATCGCGGGAATGACGTTGAGCCCCTACATATTGCCGGTACGAGCGCTTGGCAAATGCGGTGGCTACGATTCCGACATCATGGCCGGCATGCAATGGGCGGCGGGCCTGCCGGTCGCGGGTGTGCCGGACAATCCTTACCCCTCCGACATCATCAACTTGAGCCTGGGCGGCAGTGGCAATTGTCACACGGACTATCAGAGTTTGATCGATACGCTGAACAAGATGGGCGTTTTGGTGGTGGTTTCCGCCGGCAATGAAAGCGGTTCCGTGGGCGCCCCCGGGAATTGCAAGGGTGTGCTGACGGTGGCGGGCCTGAGAAATGTGGGCACGAAAGTGGGCTACAGCAGCTTGGGGCCCGAAGTGGGCATTGCCGCACCCGCGGGAAATTGTGTGGCCTCGAGTGAGCCGTGCTATCGGTCCATCGATACCACGTACAACCTCGGCAAGACCACCCCCGGCGCCAACGGCTACACCAATCAGACCGACTTCAATCTCGGTACCAGCTTTTCCGCGCCCATCGTGTCGGGCATCGCCGCCTTGATGCGCGCAGTCAATGCGAATCTGACGCCGGCGCAATTGATCGCACGCATGGAATCAAGCGCCAGCCCCTTTCCGCAGCCCGCCGGACTGCCGCAATGTCCGGCCGTTTCCGCCGACGGATCCGGCGAATGCGCCTGTGTGCAGGGTGAATGCGGCGCCGGCATGGTGAATGCATTGAACGCCGTCAATGCCGCGCTCGACCCGATCTCGGTCATTGCTGCGGGCGCCAGCAACGGAAGTTTCGACGCCAGCGGCAGTGTGGCGGCATGCAAACTCACCGTCGCGTCGTATTCGTGGAGCGCCACCGGTTTCGTCACGATCCAGTCCGACCCCCATTTGGCACAAGTAACCGTGGCCTCGACCAGCCACACCGGAACATTGCAGTTGGCGGTAACAGATTCCGCCGGCCATGTGGATAAGTCGGCCAACGTGTCATTCACCGCGGCCGGTGTGGCTACCGTACACGCTCCTGCGTCGGCCGGAACGGCGAGCAGCGCCTGTCCGACGGCAATGACGGTCACGCCGGCGCCACCGACCGTAGCGGCGGCATTCTCTCCCAGCAGCGTCGCTGAGAACGCGGCCTCGGTCCTCACCATCACACTCAGCAATACCAATGGATTCGTGCTGACTGAGTCGGGATTTACGGAAACAGTGCCTGACGGCCTGACCATTCAGACTTCACCTGCGCCGAGCACGTCGTGCCAGGGCACCTCCGGCACATTGACGAGTTCCGCCAGCGCCGTGACCCTGGCGGGAGCGCTCATTCCGGTTAAGGGCAGCTGCAGTGTCACCTTCAGTGTGAAAGGCTCGACGGCGGGCACCTACACCAACGTGATCGCCGCCAATGCCGTATCGACGGGCCCGGCCGGTGGCAATGCCGCCGGCGCGTCGGCGGTGTTGACCATCACTGCGCCGGTGACCATCACGGCGGCCGGTAAGAGCGGTGGCGGCGATTTGGACTGGTGGGACATGATGTTCGTCGCCGGCGTGCTACTGGCCGGCCGCCGCCGCGCGGGTCGCCGCTCGCCATGACCACGCCGAATGCGACGCGGGTGGTCATCGAGTCCGTCAAAACTCATCGCGATGCGCGGGGGAGTTTGTTCGAGCCCTTGACCGATGCGGAACTGGCGGCACAGAAAAACGTCCATGTGGTGCTGACGCAGCCGAATGAGATTCGCGGCAACCACATGCATCACACGGCGGTTGAAACCACCACGTTGGTGGGCCCCTGCCTGGTTCGTCTTAAAGAGGCAGGGGCGATTCGAGATCTCGACGTGCCGGCAGGGGAGATCTGGCGCCTGACCATCCCACCCGGCGTGGTGCATGCGTTTCGCAACACCGGCGATTCCATGATGGTGCTCGTGTCATTCAGCACCAATTTGCACGATCCGACCGGGTCCGACACCGTGCGCGATCAAATTCTCTAGGCGCCCGGCGGCGCACCTCGCAAGACCTAAATGATCTTACAGGCTTCGTCGAATGAGAGTCGGGGTCCCCGGGGGAAGAGCATTTCGTCTGTGCCGGTGCCGAGTGCGCAAATAAAATTCGACTTGAAAGACGTGTCGGCGAAAAATGTACTATCGACCTTGGCGTTGTCGAACCCGGACATGGGCCCGCAGTCCAATCCGAGTGCGCGCGCCGCCAGAATAAGATAAGCGCCCTGCAAAGTGGCGTTGCGAATCATGGTCGTGCGCGCGAGGGTCGGCTCCTTGAAGGAATCTGCGGCTGCCGGCCGGTGCGGGAACAACGCCGGTATCTTCTCGTAAAATTTCTCGTCCATGGCGATGATGGCCGTGACGGGCGCCTGCTGCACCTTGACGACATTGCCGGGCGAAACGCAGGCGCTGAGTTTGGCCTTTGCCTCTGCGCCCTTGACGAACAGAAAACGCGCCGGCGAGCTGTTGGTCGCCGTCGGCCCGAATTTCAGCACCTCGTACAGTTCGTGCAGAGTCTTGTCTGAAACCGGTTCTGCCGCCCATCGGTTGTAGGAACGCGCTTCACGAAACAGGGTGTTGAGTGATTGGTCATCTAGTGCCTGTTTCATAGAATGCCCTCCGGCATTGTCGACTCGAGCTCGTGGCCCCGTTTGAAATCACGGATGTGTTTTTCCATCCACGTGCGTGCTTGTTCGCTGCGTCGCTGCCGGATTGCATCGGTGATGTTCACTTGTGCATCGTGGATGCGGGCGCGCGCCTGCGGGACACGGTCGATCATACGGGTGAGGGCCGGAGCGAGCAATAGATTGAGCGGCGCTTGCGAGAGCGCCAGCACTTGATTGCCGCTGGCGGCGGCGACGGCGGTGAAGAAGTCCACGACCGCAGTCACGGCCGCCGTCGTATCGGCAACCTCGCGTTGGAATCGCGCACCGACGCGGACCAGTGTCTGCAATTGCGCCGCCGTGCGCCGAGCCGCGGCATACTGCGCGGCCACCGGCTCGATGGCCATCATGGCCTCCCATAGCTCGAGAAAGGTCACATCGTTGAGCGCCAGCGCGCGGCTGACGCCGGAACTCACGCGTCGCGGCTCCGGGTGCGTGACCCGCAATCGTTTCTCACCCCGGACTCGGCCCAACAGACCATGAGTTTCCAATTCGCGGATCGCCTCGCGAATGGTTGAGCGGTTGACGCCGAATTGCCGCGCCAGATCCGTCTCGGAGGGCAGGGGATCGCCTGGGTGCAAGGCGCGCGCAACGATGCGCTGCTCGATGACATTCGCAATTTGTCGATACGCCGGCTGGTCGTCGAGGGGCACGAACAAGTCGGTCACTAGCCTTCTCCAAACAGCTCGCGGCCGATCAACATGCGGCGGATTTCCGAGGTACCGGCGCCGATTTCGTAGAGTTTGGCGTCGCGCAACAGGCGCCCCGTGGGATAGTCGTTGATGTAGCCGTTGCCGCCAAGGAGTTGAATGGCATCCAGCGCCGCCCGTGTCGCCGCTTCGGCGCAGAACAAGATGCAGGCGGCGGCATCTTTGCGCGTGGCGTCGGCGCGATCGCAGGCCGCCGCGACCATATAGGCATAGCTGCGGCAGGCGTTGAGCGAGGCGTACATGTCGGCGAGCTTGCCCTGCACCAGCTCGAAAGTGCCGATGGCCTGGCCGAACTGGCGGCGCTCGCGCACATAGGGCACCGCCACGTCGAGTGCGGAAGCCATGATGCCGAGAGGGCCGCCCGACAACACCACGCGTTCGTAGTCCAAGCCGCGCATCAGCACCTTGACGCCGCCGTTCTCCTTGCCCATGAGATTCTCGGCAGGCACTTCGCAACCGTCGAACACCAATTCACTGGTGCTGGAGCCGCGCATGCCGAGCTTGTCGAGCTTCTGCGCCGGAGTGAAGCCCTTGAAGTCCTTTTCGATGATGAAAGCACTGATACCGCGCGCACCGGCGCCCGGATTAGTTTTTGCATAGACCACCAGCACGTCGGCTTCCGGGCCGTTGGTGATCCACATCTTGCGGCCGTCGAGCACGTACCGGTCGCCGTTCCTCACTGCCTTGAGCTGCATGGAGACGACATCGGATCCGGCGCCGGGCTCGGACATGGCGAGGGCGCCCACGTGCTCGCCGCTGATCAGCTTGGGCAGGTATTTTTGTTTCTGCGCCTCGCTGGCATTGAGCGCCAGCTGGTTCACACAGAGATTCGAGTGCGCCCCGTAGCTCAGGCCCACGGCGGCCGATGCGCGCGAGATCTCTTCCATCGCCACCGTGTGCGCCAGATAGCCGAGGCCGGCGCCGCCGTACTCGGGGCTCACCGTCATGCCGAGGAATCCGAGTTCCCCGAATTGCCGCCATAGATCGCGCGGGAACAGATTGCTGCGATCGATCTCGTTGGCGCGCGGCGCAATGCGCTCCTGGGCGAATCGCTGCACTTCATCGCGCACGGCATCGATGACCTCACCCAGGCCGAAATTGAACTCACGGTATGCGGAACTGGCCATTCAATCGAACCCCATTGTCAGTGGACCCCAAATCGTTGGATAATCGGACTGTCGGACAATTTTGCCACCATCGAGGCAACAAAGCCAATGGCCCAGATAGACACGAAAATCGACCTACGTTCGGAGGATTTTGCGGCGAACCGGGCAGCCATGCAGGCGCTGACCGAGGATCTGCGCGCCACGCTGCGCCGCAATGCCGAGGGCGGCAGCCAGGCTGCCCGGGCAAAGCACACCCAAGCCGGCAAGCTGCTGGCCCGGGAGCGGATAGCTACGCTCCTCGATGCCGGCTCCCCCTTTCTTGAGTTGTCCGCTCTGGCCGCACAGGGGGTGTATGGGGAGGGCCTGCCCGGAGCGGGGCTCATTACGGGCATTGGTCGGGTTTCGGGCCGCGAATGCATGGTGGTGGCGAATGACCCCACGGTAAAGGGCGGCACCTACTATCCGCTCACGGTGAAGAAGCATCTGCGCGCCCAGGAAATTGCAGGCGAGAACGAGCTGCCTTGTATTTATTTGGTCGAGAGCGGCGGCGCGTTCTTGCCCAAGCAAGATGAAGTGTTTCCCGACCGCGAGCATTTCGGCCGCATATTTTTCAATCAGGCCCGACTCTCCGCGCAGGGAGTGGCGCAGATCGCGGTGGTCCACGGCTCATGCACCGCGGGCGGCGCCTATGTTCCCGCCATGTCGGATCACGCCGTCATCGTGCGCAATCAAGGCCGCGTGTTTCTGGGAGGTCCGCCGTTGGTGCGCGCGGCCACCGGCGAGGAGGTCGACGCAGAGACCCTGGGCGGCGCAGACGTGCATTGCCGAAAATCCGGGGTGACCGATTATTACGCAGAGAACGATACGCATGCGCTGGCATTCGCGCGCCGCGCCGTGGCGCGGCTTCGCGCACCCTCCATGACGAGCGTCGGCGCGGCCGGCAGCGGCGCGGCCGCGAGCCGCGATCAGTCGAGTGATCCGAGATTCGATCCGGCGGAAATGTACGGCATCATCCCGCAGAGTTCGCGCAAGCCCTATGACGTGCGAGAGCTAATCGCACGCCTGGTCGATCGTTCATGGTTCGACGAATTCAAGGCCCTGTACGGCACCACGCTGGTCTGCGGCTTCGCGGAGATTCACGGTTCGACCGTGGGAATATTGGCCAATAACGGCATCTTATTTTCCGAAAGTGCATTGAAGGGCGCGCATTTCATCGAGCTATGTTGCCGCGAAGGAATCCCGCTGGTGTTTCTGCAAAACATATCCGGCTTCATGGTGGGCCGAGCCGCGGAGGCCGGCGGAATCGCCAAGGACGGCGCGAAATTAGTTACGGCGGTCGCCTGCGCGGCGGTGCCAAAGTACACCGTGGTCATCGGCGGCAGTTTCGGCGCCGGCAATTACGCGATGTGCGGACGCGCCTACGGACCCCGGTTCTTGTTTCAATGGCCGAATGCACGTACTTCCGTGATGGGCGGTGAACAAGCCGCAAGCGTGCTGGCGACCATCAAGCGCGAGGCGCTGGAACGTACCGGGGGCACGCTGAGCGACGCGGATGAGGAGCGGATCAAGGCACCGATTCGCGAGCAATTCGAGCATCAAGGACACCCGTATTATGCGTCCGCGCGTCTCTGGGACGACGGCGTCATCGATCCGCTCGATACGCGCCGCGTGCTTGGCTTGGCTTTGGCCCTGACCAAGAATCAAATCATCGCGCCGACACGCTTCGGCGTGTTTCGGATGTGAGGTCGCCAATGCTTCGACGTTTACTGGTCGCGAACCGCGGCGAAATTGTCTGCCGCATCGCCCGCACTGCGCAGCGCATGGGAATTACCACCATTGGCGTATATTCCGAGGCCGACCGTGCAGCACGGCACGTGCGCGTCGCCGATGAAGCCTACTACCTGGGCCCGTCGCCGGCGTCAGAGAGCTATTTGGACATCGCCAAGATCTTGGCGCTCGCCAAGCGCGTCGGCGCCGACGCCGTGCATCCGGGGTATGGTTTTTTGTCGGAGAACGCGGCTTTCGCGCAGGCCTGCGTGGCTGCGGGGTTGATCTTCGTCGGCCCGCCGGCGGCCGCGATTCGCGCCATGGGATCGAAAAGCGCGTCGAAAGCAGCCATGGCGGCGGTGGGTGTGCCGGTGGCCCCCGGTTACCACGGCGACGATCAATCCTTGCAGCGGCTCTCAACTGAAGCAGGGCGCGTCGGCTTCCCGCTCATCATCAAGGCGAGCGCCGGCGGCGGCGGCAAGGGCATGCAGGTCGTGAACTCGGCCGCCGAAGTGGCTGCGGCGGTCGAATCGGCGCAGCGCCTGGCGCGGACCGCCTTCGGCGACGATCGCTTGTTGATGGAGCGCTATTTCCCGCGCGCGCGGCACGTGGAGGTGCAGGTGTTCGCCGACTCGCACGGCGGCATCGTCGGCCTGTACGATCGGGATTGCTCGGTGCAACGTCGACATCAAAAAATCATCGAAGAGGCGCCGGCTCCGGGCCTGCGCGAGGACGTGCGCGCGGCCATGCGCGCGGCCGCGGTCCAATCGGCGGCCGCGGTGGGTTATGTGGGCGCGGGCACCGTGGAGTTCTTGGTCGACGAATCGCAGCAATTTTATTTCATGGAAATGAACACCCGCCTGCAGGTGGAGCACCCGGTCACGGAGTTCATCACCGGGATCGATCTTGTGGAATGGCAATTGCGCATTGCGCAGGGCGAACGCCTGCCGAAGGGACAGAACGACATTGTGCAGCGGGGAGCCTCCATGGAGGCGCGCTTGTATGCCGAGGATCCGGCTGCGGCGTATCTGCCGAGCGTCGGCAAGATCACCCACCTGCGCTGGCCCGCAGCCGATCCGGCCTTAAGGCTCGATATCGGCGTGGATGCCGGCGACGAGGTATCCACTTTTTACGATCCCATGCTGGGCAAGATCATCGCCTGGGGGGAGTCGCGCGAGGCGGCGGCGACGCGACTGCGTAAGGCGCTCGACGACATCGAGATCGTAGGCGTGACCACCAACCGTGCGCTGCTGAGCAGCGTGCTGGGCGAGGAGGAATTCCTTGCCGGCCGCATCGCCACGAATTTTCTCGATACGCGGCATGCCGATCTATACTTCGGTGAGCCGGCTGCCGGCGACGACGATGCTGTACTGGCGGCGCTATGGTGCGCGACCCGCCAAACCGGCGGCGATGCGCTTTGGGAGGACAGTCGCGGCTGGCGCCTGGGATGTCCCCCGCACAGCGAATGGCGGTTCGGAGAGCGAACCGTAACGATCGAATGCCGTGCACCGGAAAGCTATTGTGCACACTTGGCGGGCCAGGAATATCCGCTGCGCGTGTTGGCGCGCGGGGCAGAGTCCCTGGACGTAGACCTGGCAGGCCAGGTGCGCCGACTGCGTATGGTTCAAGTCGATCGGGACCTGCATTTGTTCCGCGCTGGCCGGCACGTGACGTTGCGATTGGCGGCTACCGAGGACGCCTTGCAGGCGGGAGGCAGCGCGGAAGAGGGCTCGCTGCTCACGCCATTGCCGGGAACCGTTGTGGCGGTGCATGTGACCGCAGGTCAGCGAGTGGTGCGCGGTGCGCCGCTGGTCACCGTGGAAGCCATGAAAATGGAGCACACCCTGACCGCACCCTACGACGGTGTGGTCGAGCGTCTTGCCTTCGGTGTATCGGAGCGGGTGGCGGCGGGCGCCATCCTGGTGGAACTTGCGCCGCTCGAGGCGGCTCAAGCCACTTGAGCGTCGGCGGCCGCCAGAGGCGGTAGGGTGACCTTAAAGCGCGTTTCGTGACCCAACAGGCTGGCAAGTGCGATCTTGCCGCCGACATCGTGCACGTAGCGGCGCACCAGTGACATCCCGGTGCCATGCGGTGTTTCGCCCGACGCCGTTGGCAGCGTGCTGTATCCCGATTTGAATATCAGCTTGATGGCCTGTCGATCGCGCAGGCGCGTCGCGGCTTCCTCGGTGACCAGGCCCTTGGCCACGGCCGTGGCACGGACTTTGTCCGCGTCCAGGCCGCAACCGTCGTCTTGAAAGTGCAGTTCGAAGCTTTGATCGGGCATGAGCTTAAATTCGAGATGCAGCGTTGCGTGCGGCGGCTTGCCGGCGTTCTGACGTGCAGCCGAACTCTCCACCCCATGCATGACGGCGTTGCGAATCAATTGGATCGCCACATTTTTGATAGTTGCCTGATAGCGCGCCGGAACGAGGTCCAAGCCCTTGCAGTCGAGAACCACGGTCTTCTTGTATTCAGCGGCCACGAGTTCGGTCAACGCCCCGAGCGTGCTGTCGAGACTACCGGCCTGCGCCATGCGTTGCGCCTTGGGAAAGCCCGCGGGCGGCGCCCCCCTCTTCGCCATTTCGGCCAGAAATTTCGGCGCTTCGATGATTTGAGTGCCGTTCTCCGTCATGCGCAAATCGGGTGCGGAGGAGTCGGGTTCGACGGCACCGGCCTGGGAAGTCAGGGAACGCAATTGTGCAAATTGACCATACAGTTGATCGAGTTTGACGGCCAGCGGCAGAAAATCACCGCCGCTCAGGGCGCCGCGGCTGCGCAATTCTTGCAAGGCATCTTCCAGCAGCCGCGCCGCAGCCTCGAGTCCCGTGAGTTTGAGCGCTGCGGCATCGCGCCGAACGCGGTCGACCTCGTCCAGCGTGGCCTCGAGCTTGCTGCGGAAAGCATCCGCCTCGCGCGCCGGCTTTTTCAGCACGCCGTTGATGGTCTTCATCGCGGCGTCAGTGCGTTGCAAGAAAGCGCCGAAGCGCGCTCCACCGGCCTGCAAAACGCTGCGCAATATTTCGCCTTGAGTCTGCAGGTGCGTGCGCAGATCCTCGAGTTCCCGTTGTTGTTGCACATGCGCGGTGATGTCGTTGACGCACACCAGCCAGCTCCGGGGCTCGTGCGGAAATTCGACGACATTGAATTCGAAGGAATAGTGCGCGCTCTCGAAACTGCCGTCCGCATTCGCCAAACGCACTTCGATATCCTGCAGCGGATTTGGCTGCGCCGCGTCGGCGGGCGTGGCGGTGTCGAGCAGCTTGGTGATGAAGGTGCGCGAGGCGGTCAGGGTCTTGGCGCTGACCAAGGGGCCGATCAATTTTTCGAAGCTGAGATTGGTGAAATCCTGACGGCGAAACAAGGTCCGGAGCGAAGCAGACACCTGCGGCAGTATCTTGTCCTTGGAATCGAGCAGGAACAGGCCTTGCACGCTGCCTTTGAGAATGGCATCGGTCAGCCGACTGCTGGCGCCAATCAGCTCTTGCTTCTCACGCTCATGGCGTTTGACGGTAATGAACATTGCAAGACAGGGTGCCAAACGGCTGCGTCCGGGGGCTTGATGGCTGTCACAGGCCGGATCGGTTAATTACATATGCTGCGCTGAGTCACCGATGACTGCGACGCGCGTCACACTCAGGCGACTGCCGCGACCAGCGGTCCCAGATCCGCCAGCAATTCGTCCGCCGATGCGTAGCGGGCGTGTTGCTCCTTGGCCATGAGGCGATCGAGTAGGGGCTGCTGTACCGCCGTGGCGGGCGGCAAAGTGGGCACGGGCGAGCTGGCGTGCTGCGCCATGATGGCCACGGCGCTGCGGCCGGCATAGGGCCTCTGGCCGGTCAACATTTCGTAAAACATGACCCCGAGACTGTAGAGATCCGTGCGGGCATCGACACGCTGACCCTGCGATTGTTCGGGGCTGATGTAGTAGGGCGAGCCGAGTACCTGTCCGACGCCGGTGGTGCCGGCATCGTCGAGCGAGCGGCGTGCCAGGCCGAAGTCGATGAGTACCGGTGAATTGTCCTCGCGCAACATGACGTTCGCGGGCTTCAGGTCGCGATGCAGGATTCCAAATACATGGATCACGCGCAGCGCCTCGGCGATGGCCCGCAGGTAGTAGAGGCTTTCATCCACGCTTAAGGGATTGCGCAGGCGGTCGCGTAGATCGCCGCAGGGAAAATATTCCATCGCCAAATATAGATGGTTCGGCAGGGTGCCGAAATCGTAAATCTCTGCAATCGCACGATGCGTAATGCTGGAAATGATTTCATATTCGCGCTGGAATCGCTCGGCGTCGTCGCGTTCTCGGGCCGATGCCCCGCGGTTCATGACCTTGAGCACGATATTGCGCCGCAGGCGCTCGCTGCGCGCTAGAAATACCTGGGAGAAATTGCTGGTGGCAATATCCTTGACGATGGCATAGCCCGGCACCGCGATGCCGGGAGCGATCCCGGCGGGTTGGTGCAAAGCTTGGGTTGCCTGCGTGGCCGCACGTCGCTTGGACCAGGGCTCCGTGAGTGCCGCCAATAATTGATCCCGTGTCAGTTTCGCCAGGGGCAAATAGTCCTTCGCGCCGTTCTTCAAAGCGCGGACGGCGGACATCTCGCCGCCGTTCTCGGCAAGGAGAATGCAATACAGCGCCGGCTGCGCGCGCAGCATCTGACACAGGTGGTGAATCACGGTTGCCGCCGCCGTCTCGTCGGCGAAGTCGGCCTGCAGGATGATGGCATCCGGCGCACGCTCAGCGATTAGCCGGTTCAGGGAATCGGGTTCCCCCGCGGCCACGGTGGTAACCTGGGCGCTCGGCCAATGGCTGGTGACATGGTGCGTAAGCCACTGAAGGCGCTTGCTGTCGCCGCCCACCACCAATAAGTTTGGACCGGTCGCGTCTATCATAGATGAGGTCTGAGACTAGGAAACTTGAGCCTAGCGCGAGAGGGAGGGGGTTGGCCCGTCGGGATTTCACATTTTGTGGCTTCCTTAGGGCCATTCCGGAACAAATGACCCTCCCTACAGGTCCAAAGTGGTCAATTGGAAGCGGATTTATACGAGAGGTCTTAGATCAATGGGAAGTCTCAGAATTTGGTCGCTCGCGCTGATTGCGGGCATATTCGTCGTGGTCGTCGCGCATCAGCGTTCGCATGCGGATGCGCAACCGGGCGGAGCGGCACTGACGGCGCCGGTCCCGCCCCCTGCTGCATCGCCCTTGCTGACCACTCCGCCTGCCTCCGGGCGGGTGACCGGGCTCCCTGATTTCTCAGGACTGGTGGCTGAAAACGGCGCCGCCGTGGTCAATATCAGCGTCGTGGAGAAGACCCGTAAGGCCACAGGGCCGGGCGATCCCGCTGCGGCCGATGACCCTCTGTCGCAATTTTTCCGTCGCTATCAATTGCCGGAGCCGGATCGGCGCGGACCGCCCGCCAAAGGTGTCGGTTCCGGGTTCATCGTCAGTGCCGACGGCTATGTGCTGACCAATGCCCATGTGGTGGCGGACGCTTCCGAAGTCACCGTCAAACTCACGGATCGACGGGAGTTCGTCGCCAAGGTGATCGGTGTCGACAAGCGCAGCGACGTGGCGTTGATCAAGATCGCCGCGAGCGGATTGCCGACGGTGCATTTCGGCGATTCGTCCCGCATCAAGCCCGGCCAATGGGTGATCGCGATCGGTTCGCCGTTCGGATTCGAGAACAGCGTGACGGCCGGCGTGGTCAGCGCGACTGCTCGTCCACTCGATGAAACCTATGTGCCCTTCATTCAGACGGATGCAGCCGTCAACCCAGGCAACTCGGGCGGGCCCCTGTTCAACGTCGACGGGCAGGTCATCGGTATCAATGCGCAGATCTACAGCCGCACCGGCGGTTACATGGGCATGTCCTTCGCCATCCCCATCGATCTGGCCCTGAACGTCAAGAATCAGCTCATGACGAAGGGCAAAGTGAGCCGCAGCCGAATCGGCGTTGCAGTGCAAGATATCGATCAAAAGCTGGCCACTTCGTTCGGCCTGAGCACGCCGCATGGCGCGCTCGTTAGCACCGTCGACCCGAAAGGCCCGAGCGAGCAAGCGGGATTGAAGCCGGGCGACGTCATTACCAGTGTGAACGGTCGAAACATCGATCATTCCTTCGATTTGCCGACCGTGATCGCTGATTTGCCGCCCGGCAGTCTGGCGCACATCGGCATTTGGCACGACCACAAGGCAGGCGTGGTGGACGTCAAGACGGTGCTGCTGGACGACGAACCTATCCAGGATGCGCGCAACGCGGGCGAGGATGGTGGCGGCAAATTGGGTCTGGCGGTGCGGCCGCTCGATCCGAAGGAGCAACAGGAGCTGCATACCCGGGGCCGCTTATTGGTCGAGGAGGTATCGGGTCCGGCGCAGGCCGCCGGCCTGCAGGCCGGCGACGTCGTGCTCGGCGTCAATGGCACAAGCGTCGTATCGGTGTCGGAACTGAAGCGAGAAGTCGCCAAAGCGGGCCACAATGTCGCCCTGTTGATTCAGCGCGACGAGGCTCAGACCTATGTTCCTGTGGACATCGGCTGAGGTCGGCAAACCGACGGATTTTGATGTACTTAAGCCGGGCATTCAGGCCTAATCGCGGCCGTGCAAACCGCTGCGCCCTTGTTTTCCAGCGTAAGAGAGAATCTCACCGACGTTGAGCCGGCGAAGTTCCTGCCGACCAGCCGCGCCGAAATGACGGCGCTGGGCTGGACGCAGTGCGACATTATTATCGTGACCGGCGATGCCTACGTGGACCATCCCAGCTTCGGCATGGCCATCATCGGTCGTGTACTCGAGGCTCAAGGGTTCAAGGTGGGCATCATTGCCCAGCCGGATTGGCACAGCACCCGGGATTTCGAGTCCCTGGGTGCGCCGCGCCTTTTCTTCGGCGTGACCGGCGGCAATATGGATTCCATGGTGAATCGCTATACCTCCGATCGGCGGGTGCGTAGCGACGACGCCTATACGCCGGGCGGGCAGGGCGGCAAACGTCCGGACCGGTGCGTCATCGTCTATTCACAGCGAATTCGCGAAGCGTACAAGACCACGCCCATCGTCATCGGCGGCATTGAGGCGAGTTTGCGACGCATTGCGCATTTCGATTACTGGTCGGAGCATGTGCGCCGCTCGGTGTTGGTCGACGCGAAAGCCGATCTTCTGGTGTCAATGGCTTCGCCCGCATCCAGGCGCTGCGCAAT
>JANYJY010000004.1 GCA_025358295.1 Gammaproteobacteria bacterium | reverse complement strand
TCCACCCGATTGATGTGATCGAACACAATGTCGGTATTGAAGCGCTCGGCGTGGCGGCGCATGCGGTCCATGAGTGCGGGCCCCTGGAGGTGCTCGACGTCCCCGGGCCAATTGTCGACATCCGTGGTCGTCATCAGCTGGCCACCCTGCTCCAAACCGGTGATGAGTAGGGGATGGCGGTTGGCTCGCGCCGCATAGACGGCGGCGGAGTAACCTGCGGGACCCGACCCCAGGATGAGGAGTGGACTGTGCCTCTGGGCGCTCATGTATAATTTGCCTCTCGTCTGAATATCTTTGTCAGCTCATGGTATGTAAATCTGTGGGCGCCAGCCAGTTCAATCAAGGCCAAATTTCCACATTGGTGCCCGCGGCGCAGGCAAGGTTGGTGCCCCCGATGCGACTGAGTTATTATCACAGAATATTCAATTACTTAAGAAGTAAATATCATTAAAGGTCTAGAGTTGACTGACGACGCCCCGCCAAAGAAATCTAAGCAAAAAAGCGCGCTATCCGCGGCTGTGGCGCGCAGCCTGCGCGAGGGTACGTTGTGGGTGCTGGCCGCGCTCGCGCTGATCTTGCTGCTGGCGCTGCTGTCCTACCACGCCCAGGACCCGGGATTTGCGGACACCGGCGAGCCGGGCCAAACGGTTCGCAATTGGATCGGGCCGGTGGGTGCCTGGCTGTCGGGTTTCTTTCTATTCTTGTTCGGTCGACCTGCCTATTTATTTCCCGTGATGCTGGCTTACGCCGGTTGGCTGGTACACAAAGAGACAGCGCTCCCAGACGCGCGCTCGCGGATCAATACCTTGTTACGCGCCGCAGGTTTCGTTTCGACACTCGTGACTAGCTGCGGTCTTGCGACTCTGCACTGGAACGGAGCAGGCCTGCCGAACAGCGCCGGCGGCGTACTCGGCGAATTGGCGGGAAGCGGCAGCGCACACGGACTGAGTTTTCTGGGCGCTACTTTGTTGTTACTAGGCCTGTGGCTGGCCGGCGTCGCGCTTTTCCTTGGCGTCTCCTGGTTCGAGGTGATGGACAAGCTCGGCGCCTGGGTCTTGAAATTCATCGAATGGACACAGGCCCGTATCGAGCAACGGCGCGAGCTGGCCTCAGGCCAGCAGCGCAAGCAAGCCCGCCAAGAGGTAGTGCGCGAAGAACAGAAGAAAGTGGCGAACCGTCCGCCACCGCGCATCGAGGCTCCGGCTCCGGTTCCCCAGAAAAGCGATCGAGTCGAGCGCGAGCGTCAAGTACCGTTATTCGATGCGCCGAAGTCCAGCGAGTTGCCCGCATTGTCTCTGCTCGACGAAGCAGGCCCGCGCGAGCAGTCCTACTCGGACGAGGCGTTGGAGGCCATGTCGCGCCTGGTGGAGCTGAAGCTACGCGATTTCGGTGTGGAAGCCGAGGTGGTGGCGGTGTTTCCGGGACCCGTGATTACTCGGTTTGAATTGCGACCGGCGCCCGGCGTCAAGGTCAGCCAGATCAGCAATCTGTCGAAGGATCTTGCTCGCGCTTTGTCCTCCATCAGCGTCCGCGTCGTGGAAATTATTCCCGGCAAGTCGGTGGTGGGTCTGGAAATACCCAATGAGAAGCGTGAAATCGTCACTCTGGGCGAGATCATCAAGTCCAAGCCTTACGACGATGTCAGCTCGCCGCTGGCACTGGCGCTCGGCAAGGACATCGGCGGCGTACCCATCGTCGCCGATCTTGCGCGCATGCCTCACTTGCTGATCGCCGGCACCACGGGCTCCGGCAAGTCGGTGGGCATCAATGCCATGGTCTTGAGCCTTTTGTACAAGGCGACTCCCGAACATGTGCGCATGATCATGATCGACCCGAAGATGCTGGAACTGTCGGTGTACGAGGGCATTCCTCATCTGCTGTCGCCGGTGGTGACGGACATGAAGCAGGCCGCGAACGCCCTGCGCTGGTGCGTGGCCGAAATGGAGCGGCGTTACCAGCTCATGTCCATGCTCGGCGTGCGCAACATCGGCGGCTTCAACCGCAAGGTCAAAGATGCCGCGGATGCGGGCAAGCCCATCAAAGATCCAATCCGCATGCAGAAAATCGCTCAAGGCGTTCCTGGCGTGGTCGCGGAAGACGTCCCGGATCTAACGTCTTTACCCTTCATCGTCGTCATCATCGACGAATTGGCCGATCTGATGATGATCGTCGGTAAGAAAGTCGAGGAGCTGATTGCGCGCTTGGCGCAGAAGGCCCGTGCCTCCGGCATCCATCTCATCCTGGCCACGCAGCGGCCGTCAGTGGATGTCATCACCGGGTTGATCAAGGCCAATATTCCGACCCGTATCGCATTCCAGGTCTCCGCCAAGGTGGACTCGCGCACCATCCTCGATCAGAGCGGCGCGGAGTCGCTACTTGGCCACGGCGATATGTTGTATCTGCCGCCTGGCACTTCGATTCCGACGCGTGTGCATGGCGCCTTTGTCTCGGATCAAGAGGTTCATCGTGTCGTGGGCGGGCTGAAGTCCGCGTCGCCGCCGGTGTATATCGATGAGATTTTGGAGGGACCCCGTAACCCCATACCGGGGTTCCCGTCGGATGATGACGAGAATGGAGAGGGCGGTGCGGCTGATGCCGAAGCCGATCCACTGTATGACGAGGCCGTGCGCATTGTCACTGACACGCGAAAGGCATCCATATCCGGCGTGCAGCGCCGGCTAAAGATCGGCTATAACCGCGCCGCGCGCCTGGTCGAAGCCATGGAAGCGGCCGGCTTGGTCGGTCCATTGCAATCGAACGGCGCCCGCGAGATTTACGGGGCGGCGCCACCCGAAGAATGATCGAGGTCGCAGCAATGACGAGAAAAACGATTCACCGCGTCTCCCGCATGATGGCGGGGGCGAGCGTCATTGCCATGCTGTCGATGCTGGGTGCCATTACGCTGCGTGCGGCGCCCGCAGTTGCCGCGCCGGCCGCCGGTACGCCGGCCGCCGTAGTGGAGAAGTATCTCAACGGTCTTGCCAGTTGGAGCGCGGACTTCACGCAAACCATCGACGACGGCCATGGCAGCGTTTTGCGCAGCGCGGCAGGAAAGCTCTATCTACAGCGGCCGGGCAGGTTTCGCTGGGACTACTCACAGCCCTCGGAGCAACTCGTGCTCGCCGACGGCAAGCAGATCTGGTTCTACGACAAGGACCTCGCGCAAGCCAATGTGCGGGACATGGATACCAGCCTCGCCAGCACGCCCGCGAGCCTGTTGTCGGGTAATGCGTCGGTCGCTGCGCAATTCAATGTCACGGCGCTGCCGGCCAGTTCGGGTCTGCAATGGTTTCAGCTCGTTCCGAAGCACGTGGACACGGATTTTCAGCTGGTGCGAATCGGCTTCAACAAGAACGGCGAATTGGCGTCCATGTTTCTCGCCGACAAGCTCAATCAGATCACGCAGCTGACGTTCTCGAACTCCAAGAGAAATGTCACGCTGTCGTCGGATCTATTCACGTTCGTGCCGCCGCCGGGAGTGGATGTGATCGGACGTGGCGGCAAGTGACGGTCAGCGACGGCACGTATCGACCGCTGGCGGACCGGCTGCGCCCGCAGAGGATCGATGAATACGTAGGGCAATCTCACTTGCTGGGCGTCGGCGCGCCGCTGCGCCGCGCGCTGGAGTCGGGGCGTCCCCATTCGATGATTCTGTGGGGGCCGCCGGGCACGGGCAAGACGACGCTGGCGCGCCTGGTGGCGACCGGCGCCGATGCGCAGTTCATCGCGTTGTCGGCGGTGCTCGCAGGCATCAAGGAAATCCGAGCGGTCGTCGAGCAGGCGCGGAGCCTGCGCGGCACGCGCGATACGGTGCTGTTTCTCGACGAAGTACATCGTTTCAACAAGTCGCAGCAGGACACTTTTCTTCCCTATGTCGAGGATGGCACGCTGATATTTGTCGGCGCGACTACCGAGAACCCGTCCTTCGAAGTCAACAACGCCTTGCTGTCACGAGCGCGAGTCTATGTGCTCAAGTCGCTCGATGCCGCCGATCTTGGGAGTTTGCTCGATCGCGCGTTGAGTGACGGTGAACGCGGCTTGGGCAAACTGGGGCTGCGGATTGCCTCCGATGCGCGTGAACTATTGCTGGCCGCAGCCGATGGCGATGCGCGCCGTATGCTCAATTTATTGGAGACGGCGGCGGATTTGAGCACGCCACAGGATGGGGGGCGCTCGCTGGACATCGATACCATGCGGGCGGTGATCGGCACCACCTATGTGCGTTTCGACAAGGGCGGCGAGAATTTCTACGACCAGATTTCGGCTTTGCACAAGTCGGTTCGCGGCAGCGATCCGGATGCCGCGCTTTATTGGCTGTGCAGGATGTTGGCCGGCGGTTGCGACCCCCTGTATATAGCACGCCGCGCGCTGCGTATCGCGAGCGAGGATATCGGCAATGCCGATCCCCGCGCACTGACCATGACCTTGGAGGCCTGCGCGGTTTACGAGCGGCTGGGCAGTCCCGAAGGCGAACTCGCCATCGCCCAAGCCATCGTATTCATGGCCTGTGCGGCCAAGAGCAATGCCGTCTATACGGCCTACAAGGCGGCAACCGACGACGCCAACAGTTTGGGATCGCTCGAAGTGCCGCTGCACTTGCGCAATGCGCCCACCCGCTTGATGAAGGAAATCGGCTACGGCAAGGGCTATCGGTATGCCCACGATGAGCCGGGTGGCTACGCCGCGGGCGAGCGCTACTTCCCCGATGCAATGCCGGACAAGCGCTACTACGTGCCGGCGCCGCGCGGATTGGAAATCAAAATCGGCGAGGCCCTCAATGCCCGGCGCGAGCGCGATGCCAAGGTGCGTGGGGCGAGTGGATCGTAAGGCCGTGCCTGGTTAGCCTACAATAACGGCCCCTGTATCTAGTCCAAGGAATTCATCGTGCTCGATCCGAAGCTGCTGCGCAGCGATTTGACGGGAGTTGCCGCCGAACTCAAACGGCGCGGCTTCGTGCTCGACGTTACCGCCATTGCCTCGATGGAAGAGCAGCGCAAGGCAGTACAAATCGAATCCGACAAGCTTCGCGCCGAACGTAACGCCAATGCCAAGGCGGTAGGTCAGGCCAAGGCCAAAGGCCAGGACGCCGCAGCGCTGCTCGCGACGGGCGAGAGCCTGGGCCGGCAGCTTCAAGGCGTGGAAACACAACTCGAGGCTATCCAAACGCAGGTTTCGGAGTTGCAGCTCGGCCTGCCCAATATTCTGCATGCCAGCGTACCCGAGGGACGAGATGAATCCGCCAATGTTGAGGTGAGGCGCTGGGGCGCTCCCAAACAATTCGATTTCACGCCGAAGGATCATGTGGCGATAGGCGAAAAAATCGGCATGGATTTTGAAGCCGCCGGCCGAATCTCGGGAGCGAGGTTCACGGTGTTGACGGGACCCCTCGCGAGGCTGCACCGCGCTCTCGCCCAATTTATGCTCAATATGCATGTGGCCAATCATGGTTACTGCGAAGCCTATGTGCCCTACCTGGTGCAGGCGCCCGCGCTGCTGGGCACGGGACAGTTGCCCAAATTCGCGCAGGATTTGTTTGCCGTGGGCGGCGACCCAGGCTTTTACCTGATTCCCACCGCAGAAGTTCCGCTGACCAATTTGGTTCGCGATCAGATCCTTCCTGCCGACGGACTGCCCCTTAAATTTGCGGCGCACTCGCCCTGTTTTCGCTCGGAGGCGGGCGCGGCGGGCAAGGACACTCGCGGCATGATTCGCCAGCATCAGTTCGACAAGGTCGAATTGGTGCATATCGTGCGGCCGGAGAATTCCTACGCGGCACTCGAAGAATTGACCGGCCACGCCGAGGCCGTGCTTCAGGCGTTGGAATTGCCCTACCGCGTGCTTGCGCTGTGTGCGGGCGACACGGGCTTCAGTGCGTCCAAGACCTACGATCTTGAGGTTTGGCTGCCTTCTCAGCAGCGTTATCGTGAGATTTCTTCCTGCAGCAATTGCGAGTCGTTCCAGGCGCGCCGGCTTCAGGCTCGTTGGCGCAATCCCGCCACGGGAAAGCCGGAGTTGGTCCATACGCTGAACGGATCGGGCGTGGCCGTCGGCCGCGCTCTGGTCGCGATTCTGGAAAACAATCAGCGTGAGGACGGCAGCATCACCGTACCGAGTGCCCTTGCGCCGTACATGGGTGGAATCGCTGTGTTGAAATGAGCGCGGGCCGTAAAGGCCCGCGCTACTTAGAATTCCCTGCGCCTGCGCGCCGGGGATCCCTCGAAGGACTAGTTGCGGCTGCCCATTGCCAGGCGCAGCACATACCAGAACATCAATGCGATCGATGCGAATAGCTGCATGGCAGCGGACACGTAACGATCCTCGGGATAGTTGTGAATGATGTTGGAGGTATCATAGAGCACCGCAACGCCCGCAAATCCGATCATTGCTACCGAGAACCAGGTACCGAGTTGGAAGCCGAAAACGGCCCCGCCGAACATGGCGACCAGCGCCAGGACGAAGCCCCACATGAGCACTGCGCGCAGGAAGGAAAAATCCTTGCGCGTGCGATGAGCGACGAACATGAGTCCGCCGGCTCCCAGTGCCGTTATCAGCGTGGCGCTGTCGATGGCGCCTGGAGCCTTGGCGTCGGCGATATACAGAAGCGGCACGAAGATCAGGGCTTCCGCCACCACATAGGCCGCGTACGCGAAGTACTGCATGCCGATCGATGAGCTGGTTTGCGCAGTGCGCGAGGCCAGCCAGCCGGTCAGCATGAAAGCGCCGAGAATCAGGAACCAATTAAAGCCCAGCATGAACCGCGCGATTTGGATCGCGAGTCCGGACTCGAACAGCGCCAGCTCGACCAGGATGAATCCGAGGATCCCGGCCACCAGGTGAGTGTAGGTGCGCGTGATAAACACGCTGCGGCTGTCCGATTGAGCACCCGGGAATGCTGCATTGTTGGTTGGAAAGTTAGCCATCTATAGATCCTCCAGTAATTCTCGGCGCTGCATTTTAGCACCCTCACGACAGCGGTGCCGAATTAGCCCGGCAACCACCCATATAAGGGTCAAAACCGCTCAATCAATGGGGTGCCGGCTGAAATTCCACCGACATCCAGCGCTGCAACGCTTCCATAGACTGCGGGCGACCCAAGAAGTTCTTGACCAAATCGTTCGCCGATTCGGACCCGCCGGGTTCCAGTACCGTGCGCCGATAACGCATCGGGGCGTCGCCGCCGAGCAGATTCTTAGAGTCGAATTGCTCGAAGAAGTCCAAAGCGATGACCTTGTCCCACATATACGTGTAATAGGCCGATGAATATCCCGAGAGATGTCCGAACGAGGCGTACATGTGCGTTCCCTCGAGAGGTTTATACGGGGTGTACTGCACCATGGCTTGCTTCGTGATTTTATCGGGGTTCGCGGTTTTAGGATTGGTGTCATACATCTCGAAGGACAGAGCGGTGTAGGCATTCTGCTGGCCCACGTCGCTGGCACGTCCGTACGCCGATGCTCGGTTCATGCGGGCAACGAGTTCGGCGGGGATCGGTTTCCCGGTTTTGTAGTCGCGAGCGAAGGATGCCAACACTTGCGGACTGCGAATCCACTCTTCGAGCATCTGCGAGGGCGCCTCGACGAAATCCGCTTCCATGGAAATCCCGCTGATGCCTGCCCAGGGTTGCTGACCCCCCAGGATTTGATGCATCAGATGTCCAAACTCATGGAAGAAGGTCTCAACATCGTCGTATTCCATCAGTCCCGGGTCACTGGCGGTCGGAATCGCGAAATTGCAAATCAGCGCACCCTCGGGAAGCTGCTTGCCGAGCACGCCGTCCAATATGGGGATCATTTCTGCGTGCGAGTACTTGCCGGGCCGAGGATGCATGTCGAGATAAATGCGCCCGATGACCTTGCCGCCGTCCAATACCAGCCACGTTTCGACCAGAGGATCCCAGGCCGGAGCGCCGGCCTCCCGTTGAAACGTGACGTGGAAAAGCGTTGCCGCGGTGTCGAGAATTCCCTGCTTGACGCGCTCGTACGGGAAATAAGGCCGCACGGATTGGGAATCAAAATTGAAGCTCGAACGGCGCACCTGCTCCTGGTAGTAGGTTTTTTCCTGCAGACCGATGCCCGTCGCCTGCGGTTCGGTCTTGCGCTTCTCCGCGAGCAGCATTTGAAATTCTTTGTCCGCGACCGGTTTCACCGCCGCATCGAGATCGCGAATGAATTCTGCGATGCGCGCGCCGGTGCCGATCATCTTGTCCGCAGCGTTGTAGTCCGCCCAGGACTTGTAGCCCAGCAGCGTGGCGATCTCCTGGCGGGTAGCGAGCATCTTCATCAGCAGATCGCGATTCTGCGGATAGGCGCGGGTGTTGAACGCCAGGTTCAACCGGCTCCGTAAAGCATTGCTTGCCGCAAAGGTCATCGCCGGAATGTAGTCCGGATAGGCCGTAGTGATGTGAATGATCCCTTCCTTGTCGGGTTTGTGGCTGTCGATGTAATCCTTCGGCAAGCCGGTGAGTTCGGACGCATCACGCACTTCAATGGTTTTTTGTCCATCGTTGATATTGCGCTCGAAGGCGGATTTCTCCTCCGTAAGCTTATCGTTGAGCTCCTTCAGGCGTGCGCGCGTTTTATCGTCCTTGTCGACGCCGGACAATCGAAATTCGAGCAATTGACGCTTGACGTAGTACTGAGTGACCGCGTCTGCTTTGGTCAGCGGAATCGCCGCGAGCGCTTGAAAGACATCGCGGTTGAGGGAGATCGCGGTTTGAACGGCGCTCACTTTTCGGGTCATCGCCGTGCCATGGTCGCGAAACGCCACATCGGGATGCACTGCCTCCACAAGACCGGAGAGACTGGCGGCTGCGTCGAGCTGCCGGACGGCCTCATCATATGGGACCAGCGTATTCTCGATGGTTCGAGCGTCTTTGACGGCGGCGATTCCATCTATGTCCTTCTGCACGGCCGCGAGCCGGTCGTTCTCTATCTGGTCGAACGCAGCGATATCGGGCTTGCTGCTCCAAATGGGACGCTGGGATTGCGCCAAATCCGGCGGGGCGGGGAAGGCCGACATCGACAGTAAAATCGAAGCCGCGACAATCTCGCATGCATAAAAGGTTATCAACCGCATTACGTACTCCATTTCAAATTGCGATGGCGAAGTATAAATAGAGCTATCACGAGTCTCACGGCTATGTGACGAAGCTGCTAAGCGCTTGTGGTACAGGTCAGGTAAAATTCCATTCGATGCGTAAAATGCACATGAGGTACATGCGCTAACGCATTGATTTACAAAGACCGGAAAGGTGGCCGAGTGGTTTAAGGCTCCAGTCTTGAAAACTGGCGAGGGGGTAACCCCTCCGTGGGTTCGAATCCCACCCTTTCCGCCATTTAAAAACAAAGTGGCCACACCTTGGGGCCTCTTTGTTTTTAAGGACAGGGTGTGGGGACGAAACCCCGAGTCTTAAAATTGCCTGGAGCGACACAGCGTATCTCCCATTTGTCGCATTTGCGAAATGTGCTAGAAGACCAGAGTTCGCGCGCGCATCCCGAGTTTATCGCAACAGTCGGCGCCGCGTTGTCCTGTTGGGGGTACCCGCGATCTAATCGGCGAACACCATTTTTGGCGAACGATTGCTCGTGGTCGGAGTCCCTAGACTAGTCATTTGCATCGTAACGATGCCCTTCGACTAAGAGTTTGAGCCGAAAGCGTTTCGGATCCGCCGACGGGCCTTGTAGAGGCTGCGCACTTATTTATTTACGCATTGCGGAGCAGCAACTATGCAGTCAACGAGTCGACTCTCTGTGCTATTTTTTGCAGCGCTGCTGCTTGCAGGCTGTGGCGGCGGCACTGGCGGCGCATCGAACTCCGGCATGAACGGACCCCCGTCGCGGGGCACGCTACTGCAGACTCCACCACAATTGCTGTCCACCGTGACGGCGTCGAGTCTGCTGCTTAAGCTCAATCTCGCGACTAATCTGCAACTGCTTGCGTTGAGCGGTCCGCCGGTGTGCGACATTCTCATCTATCACCTTGAATACGCGACCGTCGGCGGTGCCAATGAACCCACGACGGCCTCAACGGCATTGATGGTGCCCACCGGCCTGGGCTCCAACTGCACTGGCGCACGTCCTATCGTTCTATACGCGCATGGCGCGTCCACGGATCAGACATTCAATATGGCGGACATGCAAAATGGCGAGACGCTGTTTCTGGCGGCGTTGTATGCATCAAAGGGCTACATCGTTGTTGCCCCCAACTATGCGGGATTCGACACCTCGACGCTGCCGTACACGCCGTACCTGATTGCAGATCAGCAATCGAAGGACATGATCGATGCACTGACTGCTGCGCGCACTGCATTGCCGCTAGCTTCGGCGACGTTGACTCACGACAACGGCCAGCTGTTCATTACCGGTTACTCGCAGGGCGGTTATGTGGCAATGGCCACTCATCGAGCCATGCAGAATCTTGGCATGCCCGTGACCGCATCGGCGCCGCTGTCGGGTCCCTATGCGTTGGCCGCGTTTGTTGACGCGGTGTTCTACGGCCAGGTCAATGGCAGCGGGCCCGTGTCGGCCGCGCTCTTGTTCACTGCCTACCAGCACGCGTATGGCAATATCTACGGCAGCGCCAATCAGATATTCGAGCCGCAGTACGCGCCAGGCATCGATGCATTGTTGCCAGGCACGACGCCGCGCAGTCAGCTGTATTCGGAAGGCAAACTCCCCGAATTTGCCCTTTTCAGCCTGACACCGCCGGCCACCCAATTCGCCGACATCACGCCCCCGGCGAAGCCGGAAAATCTGGCGTTCGTGTTTGCAATGGGCTTTGGCACGGGTAATTTGCTGCAGAACAGTTATCGCCTCAGTTACCTGCAAGACGCATTGGCCAATCCCGACGGCGGCTTTCCTACTGCTACCACGGGGGTGGCCGCGGCGGCCCCGCAGCTGCCGGCGCGCCAGGCGTTGAAACTGAACGACTTACGAAACTGGAGTCCCAGCGCTCCGATCCTGCTCTGCGGCGGCGCTTTAGACCCGATTGTATTTTTTTTCAACACTCAGCTGATGCAGAGCTACTGGGCCGCGCAAGCGCAGCCGCCGGCAAAATTGAATGTGCTCAATCTCGAGGCAGCGGTTTCGGCCAACGATCCTTACCAGCATCTGAAAAACGACTTTGGGGCGGCAAAAGCGCTGGTTGCCGCCAACGCCGTCTCCCAAGGGGCGACTGACGGCGGGGCGTTTGCGGTTGCCGAGGCCTATCACACGACTCTGGTTGCTCCCTTCTGTTTCGCGGCGGCCAAGACGTTCTTCGCCGGTTATTAATGCGCAAACGCGGCGCAGAATCGTGGGCGTAGGTACCGACAAGAAGGCCCGAGCGAGAGCGAGGGATGAGCGGCGCAGCCGCGAACAATCCCACCCTTTCGATTCAATAATAAATGGCGTATCCCCACATGGGCAACAGTAATTCGAGAGCCAGTCGAATCACAGCGATAAGACGTCAATGCCTACGCACATCCCTAATCGCTGCGGGACTACTGAGAGCACCATGTTTGGCCGCCATCCTGGTCGTCAGCCATCGCGACACCCAGTAGTTGAGAATTCCCACGACAATGGCGACGGCAATCATTCCCACGATCAGGAAAGCGATCGACTCGAGCGAAAATAGGTTATTCAATTCGCCGTCCCAGACATACATGAGCGGACAGACAATGAGCCACAGAATTGCAGCAGAGCCGGCCAATTCGACTTTTGCCTGATCGCTCATAGTCCCTTTATACATTATGCCGGCGACATGGCAAATCGGATCCAGCTGCACTCGATTTACACCTCCAGCCGATCTCCGGGACGTGCCACCAAGGTATACAGAACGGGCATGAGAAACACGCTGATCAACAGACGCGTGAACAGTCCGCTGACAATGACCAGGGCAAACGGCCTTTGTGAATCTGTGCCGACGCCCGTGGCCAGCGCCACCGGCAACAGACCCAGCGCAGCCACCAGCGCGGTCATCATGATGGGACGCAGCCGCAGGATCGCGCCTTCACGAACGGCGTCGACGAGGCTGGCGCCGCCCTGGCGCAGTTCATTGACGTAGGAGATGTAGACCACGGCCGTCTGCACCGAGACGCCGAATAACGCGAGAAATCCGATGCCGGAAGAAACCGAAAACGGGGTCCCGGTCAGCCAGAGCGCCAAGATGCCGCCCACGGGGGCGGACAGCACCACGCCAAGCACGGTGATGAAAGGGAATTTGAGATTGCTGTACAGCGCGAACAGCAACAGGAAGATCAGAAACAATGTGAGCGGCAGAATGACGCTTAGTTGCGCGCGCGAGGCGGTGTATTCGGAATATTCGCCGCCCCAATCCAGACGGTAGCCCTGGGGCAGAGTCACTTTTGCGCTGACCTGCTGCATGGCATCGTCCACGGCGCCGGCCAGATCGCGCCCGTCCACCGAGAATTGGACGCCGATGTAACGCGAGTTGTCCTCGTGATAAATGAAGGATGCGCCGCTCGCCACTTGAATGTCGGCGAACTCCTTCAATGGAATTTGCGGACCGGCCGGAGTCGCGACCAGTATATTGCCGATCCGCTCGGGGTTGTCGCGATATTGTTGTTCGAGGCGTACGACGAGATCGAACTGCTTCTCCTCCTGCACCACCTGGGTGGCCACGTCTCCGCCGATGGCGGTCTGAATCAGGCTGTTGATGTCGGCGACATTCAAGCCGTAGCGTGCAATCTTGGCGCGGTCGATCTTGATAGTCAGGCTCGGCTGTCCGAGTTCCTGCACCAAAGTCACATCGCGAATGCCGCGCACCCGTTCCAAGATCTGCTTGATTGCTTTGCCTTTCTTTTGCAGAGTATTCAGGTTCGGGCCGAACACCTTGACCGCCAGCGCGCTCTTCAATCCCGTTTCTGCTTCATCCACGGCATCCTCAGCAGGCTGGGTGTAATTGAAGTTGATGCCGGGGAATGCTTCGAGCTTCTTGTTGACCGCCTCGATCAAGCCGGCCTTGTTGCGATACGGGCCGGTCCATGCGGCGTAGGGCTTCAGATCGACATAGAACTCGACGTTGAAAAATCCGATGGGATTGGTGCCATCGTCGGGGCGGCCCAGCTCTGAGGCGACCGTGGTGACCTCCGGAAAGGAGCCGAGTATCTCCCGGATCTTGGGTGCGATCTTCGCCGATTCGTCGTACGAAATAGTGTAGGGCATGGTTGCCCGTACCCACATTGCGCCTTCGTCCAAGTGCGGCATGAACTCCGCGCCGATGCGCGGGATAAGCAGCAGCGAGAGGGCCAACAGAGCCGCAGACGCGAACGTGGTCATCCATGGATGGGCAAGGCAGGCATCAAGACCCTTGGTATAGACCGATTTGATGTATTCGAACGCGGCGTTGCGCCGTTCGCGCACGCCATTGCGCATGAACCAGGAGCACAGCACCGGCAACAAAGTCAGCGTGACGATCAGGGAGCCGATCAGCGCGAACACCATCGTATCGGCCATCGGCTTGAACAGCGTGCCTGAGGGGCCGGACAGGACATAGATGGGAAGGAAGCTCGCCACGATCACGGCAACCGAATAGAAAAGCGGCCGGTCCACTTCCGCGGCCGCATCGCGAATGATGTCGATGACATTGCGCGGCGTGTCGCGGCGCGCCACGATCTGGCGGAATATGTTTTCCACCATGACCACCGCGCCGTCCACCAGGATTCCAAAATCAACCGCGCCGATGGAGAGCAGATTGGCGGACGCGTTTTGCAGATCGAGACAGATGAATGCGAACAGCAGCGCCAACGGAATGCTCGTGGCGACAATCAGGCCCGCACGTAAATCGTAGAGGAAGAATATGAGGATGACGACAACCAGCAACATGCCGCGCAACAGATTGCGCTCGACGGTCTGCGTCGTGAGCTCGACGAGATTGCTGCGGTCATAGAACGGAACGATTTTGACATCCTTGGGCAGGATTTCGGAATTGAGTTCCTTGGTCTTCGCTTCGACCCCCTTCAGCACGTCTTGGGTCTTCTCGCTCGTGCGCAACCGGATGACCCCTTCCACCGCATCATCCTGCTTTTGAAAGCCGAACTTGCCCAGTCGCGGTGCGATGTCTATGACCACACGTCCGACGTCCTTCACCAACACCGGCGTGCCGTCGTGCACCGCCAGGACCACATTGCCAATGTCTTCCAACGTCGTCATGCGGCCGATGCCGCGAACGTAATAGAACTGCCCGCCCTGCGAATAGAACCCACCACCGGCATTGTCGTTGTTGGCCGCCAGCGCAGCTTCAACCTGTGCCGGCGATAGGCCGACTGCGGCTATCTTGGCCGGATCGAGCAGCACCTGGTATTGCATGGTTCCACCGCCGAAACCGGAGTCGTCCGCGACCCCGGGAACCGATCTGAATTGAGGCTCGACGATCCATTCCTCGAAGGTCTTCAGTTCCATCGGAGAGCGGTCGGCGCTTTGCAAGACGTAGCGGTAAATCAGCCCCGAAGGAGATGACATCGGCGACACCGATGCGCTGACGCCGCTCGGCAGACTCAGATTACCGATGCGGTTGAAAACCTCCTGACGCGCGAAGTAATTGTCAGTGCCAATGCGAAAAGTGAGGATGACGTCGGAGAGTCCGTAGAGCGATATGGACCGAATCGTCTTTAAGTGCGGGATGCCGTTCATGTCCCTTTCGACCGGCACCGTGATCAGCCGCTCGACTTCTTCGGCCGCACGGCCGGGCCATTGAGTGATGACCTCGACAATGGGAGGCGAAAGATCCGGATAGGCGTCGACCGGCAGGCGATCCAACGAACGTGTACCCGCGCCGATAAGCACGAGCGTCATGAGCACGACGAGGAAACCCTGGCGCAGGGACGAGGTCACCATACGGTTCATGATTGAACGGCTGCGCGGCGCGGCTTCGTCAGGGACCAAGGGATCGCTCATTGATTTTGCATGAACTGCACAAAAATCGCCCCATCGATCACAATCTGGTCGCCGGCTTTCAGGCCGTCGGCAATATCGTATTGTTCTGCGGCACGATAACCGATGGTCACGCGCCGGCGGGCTAAGCTGCCGTCGGGTTGAGAAAGATAAACAAAGGGAAGATTCTCATCGTCGCGCAATATTGCGGAAACCGGAATCAGCAGCCCGGCGCTCTCCTGACGCGCTTGGATGCGCACGCGAACATACATTTGCTTCCTCAGCAGGCGGTCCGGATTCTCGGCCACGATGCGCACCGCCACGGAACGTGTGTCGGGATCCACCAGGGCCGATATGTTGTCCACTTTTCCTGGCAGGCTGTTTGTGCCGCCGTCGGTGATGATGTCGGCCATATCGCCGGTACGCACAGAGGCGAGGTCGGAGCCGAACACATGCGCCATCACCCAGACGCGCGAGAGGTTGGCGACGGTGAAGCAGGGCGTGGTTCCCGCCTGCAGCAATTCTCCCGGGGTGATCAGCTTTTCCACAACCGTACCCGCGACGGGCGAGCGAATCATGCCCTCAAGGCGCGCGACGCTGCGGCCTGCCTGAATGTTCTTGATGGCCTCGGGCGGAACATTCAGCGAGGCCAAAGCTTGCAACGCGGCATCGCGGTCCGCTTCAGCATTGACGGCATCGGTCTCCGCCTGCGCCGCTTCACGCTGGGCAACGCCGTTATGCTGGACTAAATCCTTATCCACGTCGGCAAGCCGGCGGTTGGTCCGCGCAGTGGCGAGCGCCTTTTGATAGGCGCTCATAGCGGCCGCAAAATCTGGCGAGTCAACCGATGCGAGTGGATCGCCTTTCTTGACTTGGTCGCCGGGCGATACGAGTAGCCGAGACACGGGACCGGAGAAGGGCGCCAGCACGCTGGTGGCCTGGTCGTTGTCGAAATCAACCGTTCCCGTGGTCTCGATCACCCTGCGGTACTGGGATGATTGAATACGGTAGAGACGGATGTTTTGTTTTTGAGCGGCCGTCAGCGTGACATTGCCGTCGGCGCGCGGCGTTGCCGGTGCGTCGCTGCCCTTACTACCCGAACAGCCCACAATGCTCATCACGGAGATGGCGGCAAGGACGACGATTGCCGCCGAGGACGGAAGGCTGACCTGCCGGCGGCGCGTCGAATTCCAAGCGAACGATTTATTGCTCATGTTTTTCCGCGGCTAAATTGGAGCGGTGCCACCAGCCGCCGCCAAGTGCCTGAAACAGCGCCGCCGTGTCGGCGTAGCGAGTGGCCTGGGCTTGGACCAAGTTGATTTTGCTTTGTTGATCGGCTTGCTCGGCACTTAGCAGTGCAATGTAACCGGAGTAGCCGGCATGCCATTGATGCTGCGCCAAATCAAGGCTGACCTTGGCGGCATCTGCGGCCGCAGCCGCAGCCTTGACCGCCTCGGCGTCCTGCTCCAGTGCCGTCAACGTATCGGCGACATTTTGAAATGCGGTGAGCACGGTGCTTCGATACTGTTCCGCCGCTTGGGTATAGGCCGCTTTTGCCGCGCGCTCCTGGTGTAGTAGCGCGCCACCTTGGAAAATAGGCGCGGTCACGTCGGCCCCCAGGCCCCAAAAGCCGGTGCCCGTGGTGAACAGCTGATTCAGAACTGCCGCCGAGCTCCCGGCATTCGCGGACAAAACGACGTTCGGCAGCCGATTCGCTCTGGCGATTCCGATCTTGGCGCTGGCATCGTGCAAGTTTGCTTCGGCCTGAAGGACATCGGGACGCTGCGCCACGAGCGCGGAGGGCAGACTGACGGGAATAGTCTGCGGCAATTGGAGACTCGATAAATCGAAGTTCTGGGCCGGTGCCTGATTGGGGAAATGTCCGGTCAGCACCGCCATTTGATCGCGGAGCTGGGCCATTTGCTTGATCAGCGGCGGCAGCGTGGCCGTGACTTGCGCAAGCTGGGTCTCCTGAGCGGCTACGTCGAGCCCGCCGGCATAGCCCTTGCCGAATTGGTATTTGAGGATTTTGAGCGTGCTGGCGTAGCTGTCGATGAGCTGGCGCGTTGCGTCGATCTGCATCTGCAGCGAGCCTTCCTGAATAGCCGTCACGACCACATTCGCTGTCAATGTGGTGTACACCGCGATCATCTGATAGCGGACTCCCTCCGCCTGTGCCTGCAGTGACTCCACCGTTCGACGATTCAGGCCGAATACATCGGGCACGTACGAGACGCTGACCTGGGGCGTAAACAGGTTGTACAAGAAGGCATTGGAATTCAGAGTCGGCGCGATCTGCCCAGATTGTCTCTGGCGGCTGGCCGAAAACCCCGCCGCAACGCTGGGATAGTAAACACCGCGTTGCGCCAAGACATTTTCGCGGGCCGCTGACAAGGCCGCTTGGGCGGCTTTCAGATCGTGATTGTTGGTGAGCGATGTGTCGATCAGCGCATTGAGTGGTGCGGAATGGAACAAGGTCCACCAATCCGCAGAGATGTCGCTGCCTTTCGCGAAATGCTGTACCTGCCTGCCAGGCAGGTCGGTGCCGGCGGTGGCGCGCAGGGGTTCGGCGGTATAGTCGCCGGCCTCCGGCGCGGCCGGCTTCTTGAAGTCGGGACCGACGGCGCAGGCCGCGAGCAGCAACAAGGGAAGGGCAGCGAAGATTCGCAGCGCACGCGATTGATGGTTCAAGCTCATAGAATCAGCTAGGAATTGTTGTGCGATGCTGATGCGCCGTCGTGGAAGTGCCGAGTCATGAGACAGCATAGACGCAAAAAAATTCCATCACATCAGATGATGCCATCGGGGACGCCTTTGGCCAATTCCAGGCCATGCCCCTTCGCACCCGCTTCGCGCCGCCAAAGGAGCACGGCTGAGAGCAGGGCCACGAGGCTGAGCAGAAAGAAGAACCAGAGCATGGCTGTATAGCCGGCCGGATTATGGGCTCCGGCGCTCATTCGGTCGGCGAGCCAGCCCGCCGCAAGATTGGCCACCGCCATTCCAAGCGCCTGGATAAGGGTAATGAGGCCGAGCGCCGTACCCAGGCGGCGCGGCTGGACTATCAACGTGGTCGCCGGCCAGATGACCGCCGGCACCAGTGAGAAACTGATGCCCATCATGACGGTGGAGACCCAGAGGCTCATGTCGGTCAGTCCGAGAACCACGAAGGTCGCGGGCAGCAACGCGGTCCCGCAGGTGAGCATCAGCGCGCGGTGGCCGAAACGATCGGCCAGCAAACCGAAAAACGGCGTGGCGAAAATAGCCGCGAAGAATACCCAACTGTTGGCCGAACTCGCCTGCTGAAGATTGAGGCCCTTGGCGTGCTGGAAGTACTCGACCACATAAGTCGTGCGGAATGGGAAGAACACGGCGGCATACAACACGTGCAGGGCCAAAATATACCAATAGGACATGTCGAAACTGAAAAGATGGCTCCAATTGATGCGCTCCGCGGCGCCGGACTGTGCTGAACGCAATTGCGGGCGATGGCGGCGGTCAAGCCAGAAGAAGAACACTGCGGCGGCGAGACCGACGACGGTCATGCCAGTGCCCAACCATAGCGGCGCTTGCCATCCCCGGTCGTACAGCGCACGAGCCCAGGTGGGAGAGGTATCGACGGTGTAGGAGCCGGTGCGAGCCAGGCTCAGGAACAGCGACGTGGCGAGCGCAATCCCGGCACGTGGAAACCATTGCGCAAGTCCCGCAATAAGCGCGATGAAGATTGCTCCTTCGCTGATGCCGAAGATGAATCGGCCGGCAACCATGAGCGCGTACGGTTTACCCACCGCCGTCAAGGCCGCGCCGACTACGCCGATGGCGGCCGACCACATCGCGATGCGGGCGGGACCGTATCGGTCGATTAGTATCCCGTTGATGAGCGCAAGCGCTACGTTGGGGATGCTCATGACGCCGTTGAGCATGCCGAGTTGCGATTGACTAAATCCTCGTTGCCGGTGCAGCAGATCAGCGATCTGACCGATTACGTCGTCTTCGTAGTAGCTGCTAAACACCGCTGTTGCCGCAAGAGCCAACATCCACCAGCGCAGGTACGAGTTGCCGTTGTCGCGATCGGCGCTGCTTGCCGTCGTGGCGTGACTCACTGGAAGCGGGCGCCTTGCCTCGCAAGCTCCTTCTGTACCGCGCCGATGTTCAACTGATCGAAGGCTTCGTCGCGCCGCAGCGAAACTGCCGCCGCGACTCCGGCGCCCTGGCCGCTCACCGCACAGCACATCATGTTGCGAGCCGATGCGTGCGAAATCCTGTCACCGCCGATACAACGGCCGGCGACCAGCAAATTGCCGACGCCCTTGGGCACCAGGGCGCGATAGGGTACATGCCAGTAACGGCCCGTGGTCGGCAGGATCAATATGCCGTAGCCGTCGATAAATTCAGGAAATATCCCAATGGCATCGTCAAAGCGGCCCTGTTCGCGAACATCCGTGGCGGTGAGATTGTAGAGAGCGTCGATCTTGCGAGTATCGCGTATGCCTAAGGTCATACCGAAATTGCGCAGCTTCGCTCCCTCACAGCCCGGCATGAACCCGCGCAGGGCGTCCACGGCATAGATGGCCTCGCGCCGCCCGCGCATTTCGCCGATGGTCAGATCGGTCGGGTCGGTGCCATCGATTTCCGGCACGTGCACCAGGTTCAGATACGTCAAGTCGCCCTGATCCGTGACCGTTCCCCAGGTTCCGGCGATGGTGTGCAGGCTTTTCGGGATGATGCCGGCGTCGAGCGCCATCTTGAAGGGCTTGCGCAGGAAGGGCGAGAACATCTGGTCTTCCTTGCCCGTGGTTTCATAGTCCCATTCGCCGTTGCCGGACCAGTCGGCATAAGTCTGCGGATCGGCCTTGACCGCGTCGATGAAGGCTTTCTTGTTGACGCCGCTCATAGAGAACATGACGGATACGGCCATCATGTCCTTTTTTGGCGATTTGTGCACCGGCGCACCGGCTCGGGTTGCGATGTCCGCGTCGCCGGTGGCGTCGATGACTCGCTTGGCGAGAATGGCCTCGCGGCCAGCCTTGCTCTCAGTGATGACCCCGCGAATCGCGCCGTTTTCCATGATCGGCGCCACGCAGAGGCGATGTAGCAAGGGCGTAACGCCGGCTTCCTGGACCAAGGTGTCGGCCACCCACTTGAACATTTCGGCATCGAGGGCGTGGCTCAAGGACTGCGGCTCCGGCATCGCCGCGCCCATGGCTTTGGCGCGCTGCTCGAACTCGATACCGATGCCTTCGCAGTCGACGGTATTTTCGTGGCGATACCAGGCGAAACCTTCGACCCCTACTTGGGTGATGTTGCCGCCAAAGCAGCCGTTGCGGTCGATCAGGGCGGTACGGGCGCCGGCACGGGCCGCGGCCAGTGCCGCCGCCAACCCCCCGGGACCGCTGCCGACGACCAGGACGTCGGTTTCGAGGATTACGTCGAGTGTGCGGGGGGCTTCATGGATCTTCTGCATGGGGAATGGACCTTCGATGAGCAACCTAATCCCCCATTCCAGCACAGGACCCGGAAAAAGTACCGTCCTCTGCGTATCCAAGGCAGGCCGGCGGAAAACCGCTTGAATCGTTGGTCACAGTTAAGTCATAGTACTGTTATAAAAATGCAAGCCGCTTTGCGTACAAAACAGCGCAGCGGGGACGCGGCGGGCCGAAGTGGGAAGGATGGAGGCTCGACCTTGATTTGGGATGTCAATTGCGGTTCCGGTTTTTCGTGCGCGACGAATTCTAGATTCGTCGTGTTTCATATTGTTTTGCCACTGATTCTTCAGGGAGAGTCTCTTGATCACCAATAAGAAGCTTGCGTTGGCCATTTCTGCCGTGCTCAGCGGATACACGGGTGCGACCCATGCGGCGACCGACGTGGACACGGGCGCATCGTCGGGACTTGAGGAAATCACCGTGACGGCGCAGCGCCGCTCTGAATCGATTCAGGACGTGCCGATCACGATTCAGGCGATCAGCGGCGAGACGCTATCGCAATTGAGCGTGGCGACCTTCGACGACGCCATCAAGTTGCTGCCGAACGTCACGTTCAGCGCGAATGGTCCGGGTCAGGGCAACATCTATATGCGCGGCCTGTCCGTCGGCTTCGCGGGCAGCCAGTCCTCGGCATCGATCAATCCGTTCCCGAATGTCGCGACTTACCTTGATGAGGCGTCGTTGACCTTCCCCGGTCGCAACCTCGACGTTTACATGGTCGACATGGAACGAATCGAAGTGCTCGAGGGTCCGCAGGGCACTCTGTTCGGCGGTGGCGCCGAAGCCGGCGTGGTCCGCTACATCACGAACAAGCCCAAGCTCGATGTCACTGAAGGCCGTGCCGAGGGCGGTTTCGGCGCCACGGCGCATGGTGATCCGAATACCAGCGCGAATGTGACGATCAACCTGCCGCTCATCGACAACAAGCTTGCGGTCCGCGCCGTGGTCTACATCGACAAGCGCGGTGGGTATATCGACAATGTCCCGACGACGTTTACCCGCAATCCGAACGTCGATAAGGGTCCGAGCGCCTACAGTTCGTCGTACCCGGCGCACCTCGATACCTATAATAATTACGCGTTGGTGCAGAAGGCGCAGAACCCGACTACTTACCAGGGATTTCGCCTCGCGGCGCTCTGGAAGATCAATGACAATTGGGACGCACTGGTTCAGCAGACCTACCAGTACTTGGATGCGGAAGGCATGGGCGTGCAAATGCCGTTAGGCTTAGGGTTGACGGCACTGGGGCCTCTCGAAGAAACCTCCTTCTTTCCCGCCTGGAACAAGGATAAGTCTCAGAGCACGGCCTGGACGCTCAACGGCAAGATTGGGGATTTCAAGGCCCTCTACACCGGTTCCTACCTGACCCGCAGTGTCGATGCCAACATGGATTACACCAACTACACGCGCACCGCGGGTGGGTTCTATTATTCCTGCACCGGCGGCGGCGGCTCCAACTTTGGCGGCGCAGGTCCAGCGACCTGCTACTCGCCCGTCATGGGCTGGCACGACTATTTCCAGAGCACGCACCAGAGCCACGAAGTTCGGGCGTCGACGCCGGACGACTGGCGGCTGCGCGGGCTCCTTGGGGCTTACTGGGAAGACTTCCAGATCAAAGACGATATGAACTTCTTGCAGAAGACGATTCCGTCTTGCACACCCGAAAATCTCGCGGCGGCGCTCGCCGGCGGCCCGATTTGCCTGTCGAACGTGACCCCGGTGCAGGCGGCCATCGATCCGACCACGCGCGGCGACACCACCAACTTCGGCGAGGACCTGCAGCGCGGCTACAAGCAGACCGCGGTGTTTCTCTCGGCCGACTTCGACCTCATCCCGAAAGTACTCACGATCACCGGCGGCACGCGCTACTTCAAGTACGTCGAGCAGGAAGTCGGCTCGCAGTACGGCACCGGAGGTAAATGCGTCAACAAGCCGAACGGCGACTGCCTTGCGACGGCGATCACATATGACGATCACCACGCGACATTCTCAGGGTTCAAGAGCCGTGGAAATATCACCTGGCACATTACGCCGGATATGATGCTGTACTACACATTCTCGCAGGGCTATCGTCCCGGCGCCTTCAACCGCCTCACCGGCGGCCGGACCAATATCTGGGTGGATGCCAACGGCGTGCCGCTCGCGAATGGCGTGATCGCCGGTGCCGGCGACAAGAAGCCGACGCAGTTCAACAAGCCGTTGAGCTACGCGCCCGATTCACTGACTAACAACGAAGTCGGCTTCAAATCTGATTTCTTGGAGCATCGCGTGCGATTCGACGCCTCGATCTACCAGATGGATTGGAAGGACGTGCAGACGCTGATCTACAACCCGCCGGTGTACGGCAACACGACCTTCGGACTCACCGGCCCAACCTACCGCATCAAGGGCGGCGAGTTGCAACTCGCCGTCAAGGCGACCGATGCCTTGACGTTGATGGCTAACGCGTCGTACAACGATTCCAAGCAAACCACCTCGCCATGCATCCACTCTGCAGGCGTAACGCCGACGACGCAGGCCAATCCGACGCCGGCCGGTAACTGCATCACGCAGGTGCGCTCGGGCGACCACAACGTTGCAGTTCAGAATGCGCTCGGCGCAATCGGCTCGACTCCGGCGTTCTCACCCAAGCTGCAGTACAACTTGCGCGCCCGCTATGACTGGAGTTTCAACGACTACAAGGCCTTCATCCAGGCCGGCATGACGCACGTCGACGACATGAGCAACCAGCCGAGCAGCTTCCAGTCGGGTGACGGCGTGGTCATTCCGACCACGACCTGGCTGCGTTACACGATGACGGGATATAACACCTACGATGCATCGCTCGGCCTCTCGAAGGGCGCATGGGACCTGCTGGCTTATGGCCAGAACCTGGCGAACAAGAACGCGAGTACGTTCACGACCTCCGGCCAGGACATCAAGGCGGAAGTGCCACTGCGTCCGCGGGTGCTGGGCGTGAAGATAGGCTACAAGTTCTGATCGGCGATACCCGTAGCGACTGCGCTACAATCCAAGGGCGGACAGTGATGTCCGCCCTTATTTTTTGGATGATGACGCCATGACTGTGACCTCGCAGCCGGCTGCGGGGCCTGTGAGCGTGGAGCTCGAGGTGCAGAGAATCCGCGGCCTGGTCCAAGCGCGCCGCTTCGGTGAGGCGGTCGCCGCCGCCGGAACGTTATTGACTCTGGTTCCCGAAAACCGGGACGTGCTGTACCTGCTAGCCATTGGACAGCGGCATATGGGGCGCACTTCCGACGCCCTCGCTACGCTCGCGAACATGGAGCGTCACCATCCGGGCGCGAGCCGCCTTTATCAGGAGCGCGGCCATTGCTACGTCGCGCTCAAGGATGCGCCGCACGCGATCGAGGCGTACGACCGCGCGGTTCGGATCAATCCTGCCCTGCCGGATGCCTGGGGCATGCTCGAACGGCTTCATAACATGGCCGGCAACGAGGAGCAGCGGCGGGTTGCTACCGCGCACGTCGCGAAACTGAGGTCGGTGCCGCCCGAGGTCATCACGGCTACCGGGCTGTTTTGCGAGGGCGAGCTCTCGGCCTCCGAAAAGCTCATCCGCGCTTTCCTGCTGCGCAATGGCGATCATGTCGAGGCGATGCGACTGCTCGCCCGCATTGGCGTCGCCCGCGAAGTTCTCGACGATGCCGAGATTCTCCTGGCTGCCGCTCTGAAGATGGCCCCGGATTACATTGAATTGCGGCGCGACTACGCCTGCGTTCTGCTCGATCGCCACAAACATGCCGAGTCGATCGCCCAACTCGATGGACTATTGCAGCGCGACCCCAAGAGTATCGACTACCGGACCCTGCGGGCCACGGCGACCGTCGGTCTTGGCGACCACGAAGGCGGTATCCGCGGCTTCGCCGACGTGCTCGCGGACACGGACCCCAAGTCTCGCCTGGCGGCCGACCTGCATCTGTCTATTGCCCACTCCCTGAAGACGCTCGGTCGCGGCACCGAGTCGATCGTCGAGTACCGTAAGGCGATCGAAGTGCGACCAAACTTCGGTGACGCATACTGGAGCCTCGCCAATCTCAAGACTTACCGGTTCTCCGCCGAGGAAATCAACCAGCTCGAGGCGGCCGAAGCGGATCCGGCCACCGCGCTGAACGACCGCTACCATCTGTGCTTCGCGCTCGGCAAGGCGCATGAGGATCGCAAAGCTTACGAGCTGTCCTTCCGTTTCTATGAGCGCGGCAATGCCATGAAGCGCGCCGAGAGTCGCTATCGTGCCGAGCTCTTGGAACAGAACACCGCCAATCAGAAGCGGTTCTGCACCCGCGATTTTTTCGCCCAACGCTCAGGCTACGGCGCATCCAGCCGCGAACCCATATTCATCCTGGGCATGCCGCGTGCCGGATCGACTCTGCTCGAACAGATCCTGGCGTCGCACTCGCAGGTGGAGGGAACCCAGGAGCTTGCCGACGTGCCGCGGACGGTGCTCGATCTGCAGGGTTACAACCCGGACCTGAACAACCCGCGCTATCCGGGATGTCTGGTGTCCATGTCGGTGGACGAAGTCCGCGCACTTGGCGAGAAGTACCTTGCGGACACCAAGGTTTACCGCAGCGGCAACCCGTACTTCATCGACAAGATGCCGAATAACTTCCGGCACATCGGGCTCATCCACTTGATGCTGCCGAACGCAAAGATCATCGACGCGCGGCGCGAGCCGATGGCGTGCTGCTTCGGTAACCTCAAGCAGCTGTACGCACGGGGTCAGGAGTTTGCCTACAGCGTCGATGACATTGCCCGCTATTACCGCACCTACCTCGAGCTCATGGAACACTGGGATGCGGCGCTGCCGGGCAGAGTGCTGCGGGTCTATCACGAGGACGTGGTCGACGATCTCGAGAAGAGCGTCCGCCGGATCCTCGACTACTGTGAACTGCCTTTCGAGCCGGCATGTCTGGAGTTCCACCGCACCGAGCGCAGCATCCGCACGGCGAGCTCCGAGCAAGTACGTCAGCCGATTTTCCGCGAGGGCCTGGACCAGTGGCGGAACTACGAGCCGTGGCTCGGGCCGCTCAAGGACGCCTTGGGCGATGCGCTGGTTCGCTATCGTTCTTAGCGCAGAGATCGGTAGGCGATGGCATCGTCGGTCCGCCCGGCTCGATTGACCCTCGGAGTTACAAGCGCACTGTGTACTGAAGATTGTCGACAATCTACAGTTATGATACTGTTTTGACTGAATTAACAATTATGGACGCCGATGGCTCACGCCGCCGTACCCACAGTGCTTCAACTGGTGCAGTCGAATTCGCTGCCGGCGTTGGTTCAGGTCGAGATCGAGCAACTCATTTTGAGCGGCGAACTGGCCGTTGGCCAACGCGTCAACGAGAGCGATCTGGCGCTGCGCTTCGGCACCAGCCGCGGTCCCATTCGCGAGGCGTTGCGGGCGCTCGAGGAGTGCCGCTTAGTCCGCTCTGAGAAGAATCGCGGGGTGTTCGTGCGCGAAATATCGGTCGCCGAAGCCGACGAAATGTACGACGTGCGTGAGGCTCTGGATGAATTAATCGGCCAACGAGTCGCGGAGCGTGTGACGCCGGATCAGCTTCGCGATCTCAAGGCGGCGTCGATGGCCATGGATGAGACAACCGCGACGCATGATATCAAGCGCTACCACGCATTGAATTTGAAATTTCACGACATGCTGGTGGAGTTCGCCGGGAATGCGCGCTTAACCGAAACCTACCGGCTCTTGACCAAGGGGTTGCTGTTGTTTCGCCTGCGTGGACTGCAAGGCGGCGGTGGATTTGCCGTATCAAACAGCGAGCACAAGGCGGTACTGGAGGCCATTGCCTCGGGAGACTCTGCCCGAGCGGGGCAGTTACTGCGCCAACATGCGATCGAAAGCCGCGCGCGAATGCACAGGGCCGCAGCGGCGCCTACGGAGAAATGAATTTGCCAACCGATATCACCGTCAACGGTCGTACTTACCGGTGGATGGATCGTCCCCTGGTGGTCGTCTGCGTTGACGGCTGCGAATTCGACTACATCACGGCTGCAGTGGCGGCCGGCGTCGCGCCCTTTCTCGGCCGATTGCTGGCAGGTGCCGGGACGTCATTCATCGCCGACTGCGTCATGCCGAGTTTTACGAATCCAAATAATCTGTCGATCGTTACCGGTGTGCCTCCCTCGATTCACGGGATATGCGGCAACTATTTTTTCGACCCGGAACGCGGCGAAGAGGTGATGATGAACGAGCCGCGTCTGTTGCGGGTCGGCACGATTCTCGCTGCATTCTCTGCGGCCGGCGCAAAGGTTGCCGTAATCACGGCGAAGGATAAGTTGCGCAAGCTCTTGGGCCATCAGATGAAGGGAATCTGCTTCTCGTCCGAGAAGGCCGTTCTGGTGAGCATGGCAGAGAACGGCATCGAAAATGTGCTCGAGCGCGTCGGTATGCCGGCGCCCTCCGTATACAGCGCAGAATTGTCGGAATTCGTCTTCGTCGCGGGCGTCAAGCTGATGGAAAAAGAGCGCCCCGACTTGATGTATTTGTCGACCACGGATTACATCCAGCACAAGGCAGCTCCCGGTACGCCGATGGCCAATGATTTCTACGCGATGATCGATCGGAACCTTGCGCGTCTCGATGAGTTGGGGGCCACGGTGGTTCTAACCGCGGATCATGGCATGAACGCCAAGCACGGCGCCGATGGTCAACCGAAGGTGATCTATCTGCAGGACACTCTCGACGCCTGGCTCGGCGAGCGCGAGGCGCGTGTGATTCTGCCCATCACCGATCCGTACGTGGTGCATCACGGCGCACTCGGCTCATTCGCGCTTGTTTATCTGCCAGCCGGCGCGGGTGAGTGCGCGCTGGCGGAGCGGATCGCGGCGATCCCCGGAATCGAATCCGTACAGACTCGAGCCGAAGCCGCCGTGCGTTTCGAACTGCCGCCCGAACGCATCGGCGATCTCGTCGTCGTATCGATACGCGACACGGTCATCGGCACCAGCCGCGATCGGCATGACCTGTCGGGCCTGGACGTTCCGTTGCGTTCGCACGGCGGATTGTCCGAACAGAAAGTGCCGCTGATGATCAATCGCCGCGTGGAAAAGCAGCCAGAGGCACGCCGCTGGCGCAACTTCGATGCGTTCGAACTCGGGCTCAACCTCGCGTCTCGAGCGTCGTAAGCGAATCATGTCCGGCGGCGCCGCTCCTTTCCTCCCACGACAGCCTATCAACGAGGCGCTGCGCATCGCGGGGGAGAAGATTTCGCGTGACCGTATCATTGAAATTCGCCATCCGTACGACGGCACTTTGGCCGGCACGGTTCCCAAGGCCACGCTCGATGACGTCAGGCGCGCGCTGCGGACTGCGCGAGACTTTAAGTCGACGCTCACGCGCCACGACCGCTACCGGATTCTCATGAGGGCGGGCGCCCTCATCGCCTCGAGGCGTGATGAGCTTGCCCGGTTGATTACACTGGAGTCGGGCCTGAGCTTGAAGGATTCGCAGTACGAGGTCGGGCGTGCCATGGATGTGCTGTTGTTCGCCGCCAATCTCGCATTGGTCGACGACGGCGAAGTGTTTTCCTGCGATCTCACCGCACACGGCAAGAACCGCAAGGTTTACACCCTCAAGGAACCTCTGCAGGGTGCAATCGTCGCGATCACCCCCTTCAATCATCCCCTGAACCAGGTGATCCACAAGGTGGCTCCCGCGGTCGCGACCAATAATCGGGTCGTGCTCAAGCCCAGTGAAAAGACTCCGCTGACCGCTTATGCGCTCGCCGACATCCTGTACGAGGCCGGATTGCCGCCGGCCATGCTCTCGGTGTTGACCGGCGATCCGGCCGAAATCGCCGATGAATTGCTGACCAGCGCCGATGTGGATCTGGTGACCTTTACCGGCGGTGTGGCGACCGGCAAATACATCGCCGGCAAGGCTGTATACAAACGCCAAATTCTCGAGCTCGGCGGCAACGATCCCATCATCGTGCTCGAAGATGCAGATATCGAAGAGGCGGCAAGCCTTGCTGCCGGCGGTTCGTACAAGAACTCGGGCCAACGATGCACTGCCGTCAAACGAATTCTGGTCCAAGAAACCGTGGCCGACCGCTTTGTCGAACTCCTGGTCGAGAAAACGCGTGCCGTAAGATACGGCGATCCGTTCGATCCCACGATGGACATGGGTACGGTGATCGACGAGGCTTCGGCGCGTCGATTCGAGACGGTGGTCAACGAAGCGGTCGGGCAGGGCGCCAAGCTGCTCATCGGCAATGTCCGACGCGGTGCACTGTATTCACCGACCGTGCTTGATGATGTGGTGCCCAGCATGACTGTGGTCCGGCAAGAAACCTTCGGCCCCGTTTCGCCGGTGATCCGTTTCAAAACCGTGGACGAGGCTATCAGCATCGCGAATGGCACCCCGTATGGATTATCGTCCTCGCTATGCACGAACCGCATCGACCTGATTACACGGTTTATCCAAGAGCTGCAGGTCGGCAGCGTCAATGTGCGTGAGGTTCCGGGCTACCGCCTGGAGATGACACCCTTCGGCGGGATCAAGGATTCGGGCTTGGGCTACAAGGAAGGAGTCAAAGAGGCGATGAGAAGCTTCTGCAACACGAAAACCTATTCATTGCCGTGGTAATTCGATGAACGTCCATGGGTAGCACGGTCATTCTCGATTTGATGGGCGGGGTCGCCCTGCTGCTGTGGGGACTGCACATGGTCCACAGCGGCGTCGTACGCGCCTTCGGCGCCGATCTGCGCCGGCTGCTCGGAATCGCCCTGCAAAGCCGATTTCGCGCATTTCTGGCGGGAGCATTCGTCACGGCGCTTCTGCAAAGCAGTACCGCAACGGGATTGATGGCCGCTTCCTTCGTCATCGGCGGCACCTTGGATCTGGCTCCGGCGCTCGCCGTCATGCTGGGCGCCAATGTGGGCACCACTTTGGTGGTGCAGGTACTGTCATTCAATATATCTTTGGTGACGCCCATTCTGTTGCTGAGCGGCGTCATCGCCTTCAAGCGCGGCGGGCGGACTCGCACGCGCGACATCGGACGCGTTGTGATCGGCATCGGATTGATGCTGCTCGCACTACACATTTTCCTGAGCGCCCTGGTGACCACCGAAAGCGCCGTAGTGTCGCGCGCATTGCTGGATGCGATCGCGGATCAGCCCTTTCTGTGTCTGTTGATCGCGGCGGCCATTACCTGGGCAGCGCACTCGAGCGTCGCGGTGGTTCTGGTAGTGATGTCGCTCGGCGCTGCCCACCTGGTCTCTCCGACCGCGGTGATCGCCCTGGTGCTGGGGGCGAATGTCGGCAGCGCGCTCAATCCCCTGATCGAGAGCAGCCGGCCGGGGAATCTGGCCAGTCGGCGTCTGCCGATCGGCAATCTCCTCACGCGATTGGTCGGTTGCGCGCTGGTACTGCCGTTTCTGCATCCGCTGTCGGAGCTGATGCAAAGTTTCGAGCCGAATCCCGCGCGGCTGGCGGCGGATTTTCATACTGCCTTCAACATCCTGCTGGCGGTCATGTTCATCGGTCCGCTCAATCTCATCGCCAGGCAGCTCACGCGATGGCTCCCGGAGCAGCCGAAAGCAGCGGACCCAGGAACCCCTCTGTATCTCGACTCGTCTGCCGCGAGCGCCCCCGCGGTGGCGCTGGTATGTGCAGCGCGCGAGGTCTTGCGAATGGGCGATCTGATTGAAGCCATGTTGCGCCAGGTCATGACGGCGTTGCTGACCAACGATCGAAAGCTGGTTGCTGAAATCAGCCGGATGGACGACGCGGTCGATAGCCTCAATAACGCCGTAAAGCTATATGTCACGCGAATGACGCGCGACAGCCTGGATGATCGGGATGCCTATCGCGCCATGGAGATCATTTCATTCTCGATCAATCTCGAGCATGTCGGCGACATCATCGACAAGAATCTGATGGACCTTGCTTCCAAGAAGATCCGCCGCGGCATCACGTTCTCGAAGGAAGGCGAAACGGATCTGGTGGAATTTCATCAGCAAGTTGTCGACAGCCTGAGGCTTGCGGTGGGCATATTCATGTCCGGCGACATGCAGGTGGCGCGCCAGCTCGTCGCGGCCAAGGCTCAGTTGCGCGAGACGGAATTTGCGGCCGCCGAACGGTATTTAGGGCGATTGCGCGAAGGCACGCCCGAGTCAATCGAGTCGTATTCGCTGGATTTGGATATTCTGCGCGATCTGAAGCGTGTCCATTCACACCTTTGCTCGGCCGCCTATCCGGTACTCGAACGCGCGGGGGCTCTGCAGCGCAGCCGCCTCAAGGACTCCCCATTCCGCAGGCGCAAAACAGCGATAAGCCGCACCCCGGACAAACCCATCCTACCGTGAACCTAACGAGCAACCCATGACGGACCCGATACTTCTGACCCCAGGCCCGCTGACGACGTCTACGCAGACCCGATCCGCGATGCTTGTGGATTGGGGATCGTGGGATCGGGCGTTTAACGACATGACCGCCTCGGTGTGCCGCGATCTCGTTGCCATAGTCAACGCCCAGGCCGATCACGTTTGCGTGCCTTTGCAAGGCAGTGGCACTTTTGCGGTCGAAGCCGCACTGGGAACTCTGGTTCCGAGAGGCGCCAAGGTGCTGGTGCCGGACAACGGCAGCTACTGCAAGCGCATGGTGCGCATTCTGAGATATATCGGCCGCGAAGCCGTGGTGCTGCCCCATGGCGAGCAGGAACCCGCCGATCCTGCGCGCATCGACGCCGCGCTCGCAGCCGACTCGGCCATCACACATGTCGCGCAGGTGCACTGCGAGACGGGCACCGGCATTCTTAATCCGCTAGCGCAGATTGCCGCCGTCGTTGCGGGCCGGGGCAGGGGGCTCGTCATCGATGCCATGAGCTCCTACGGAGCGATACCGATCGATGCCCGCAGTCTGCGTTTCGACGCACTGATTGCCGCTTCGGGAAAATGCCTGGAGGGCGTGCCGGGGATGGGATTCATCATTGCCCGTCAAAAGACGCTGGAGGCTTCGGCCGGCAACACCTATTCCCTTGCCATGGATCTTCTGGACCAATGGCAGTACATGCAGAAGACGGGGCAGTGGCGCTTCACACCGCCCACCCACGTGCTCGCCGCTTTGCGTGCCGCCATCGATCAATATCAGGCGCAGGGTGGATTGCCCGCCCGGCTGGCGCGCTACACCGAGAATTGCAGGGCACTGGTAGCCGGCATGCGGGCATTGGGCTTGCGAACCTTCCTGCCAGATGCCTTGCAGGCGCCGATCATCGTCACATTCCATTCTCCGCCGGATCCGTCATACGACTTCACTGAATTCTATCGACAGGTGCGCGAGCGTGGCTTCGTCCTCTATCCGGGGAAGCTGACAGCCGTCGATACGTTTCGCGTCGGCTGCATCGGCGCAATCGATGCAGGCACCATCAGGAAGGCGGTTGCAGCCGTGGCCGATAGCTTGCGCGATATGGGAGTCCGCCGCCTCGCGCACGAGTGACGAATGCCTGCCATCAGCGATCAAATTGAACAGCTCCGTGAACTAGGCTATGCGGTCGCGCCACGCTTGGTGACAGCCGAAGGGCTTGCCAAGCTCAATCATGTCGCGCGTTTGCAGCTCGCGGCCCGCAGCCCCCCGCTGGAACTCGAGGCTGACCTTCAGTATCCGGGCGCGCCGGCATCGCGTTCCGCCGTCGGTGGCGAGACCGTGCGTCGGTTGCTCGGTGCCTACGATCGCCATCCTGAGTTCGCCAAGTGGGCCGCGGTGCCGGAGCTGCGAGATTGGATGACGGCCTATTTCGGCGAGCACGCGTTGATGTCGCGTGCCCATCACAATTGCCTGATGACCAAGCATCCGCGCCATGGAAGCTTGACGAACTGGCACCGCGACGTTCGATACTGGTCGTTCGCACGCGAGGATCTCGTGTCGGTGTGGGTTGCGCTGGGCGAGGAGGAAGCAGGCAATGGCGCGCTGTGGTTGGTGCCGGGATCGCACCGCATGGAATTCAGTGCCGACCGATTCGATGAGGCCAAATTCTTTCGCGCCGACCACGCGGACAATGCCGCAGTCATTCGCGGCGGCGAGTCCCCGCGGCTCGCCCCTGGGGATGTGCTGTTCTTTCATTGCAATACACTGCATTCGGCCGGCAGGAATACCAGCGACGCCGTGAAATATTCGCTGGTCTACACCTATCATGGCCGCAGCAACGCGCCGCAGGCGGGGACGCGTTCGGCATCCAAACCCGAGGTCGATCTCGGCTGATATCTGTCGCGGCCTCGAAAGGGCCTTTCGCTGCAGCGCCATTCCGTGCTTTCCTACCCGCTTGCTCAACTGTTGAATAGGATGTGAACGGTGGCGAAGATACCTCCCGGCGTTGGTCCGCAATTCCCGCAAATCGTGGTACTAGTGGGCGCCACCGGCGACCTGGCGCGGCGCAAGCTTTTGCCCGGAATGTTCCATTTATCCAGTTCCGGGTTCATTCCCGGCTGCAGAATCATCGGCGTTTCCCTGGACAATATCGATGTGGATGCTTTTCGAAAGATCGCGCGCGAATCGCTGACCGAGTTTTCCACACGCAAGGTGCTCGACTCCGACTGGGATGAGTTCGCCAAGACCTTGCAATATGTGCCCATGAGCGCAGGCGCTGCGGCGCTGAAGGCGGCCGTGCTCGAGGCGGAACGCGCCTTCAACGGTGAAAGCAGCCGTCTTCATTACTTGAGTGTGCCGCCGAATGCAGCCTTGTCAGCCGTGCGCTTGCTCGGCGAGGCCGGTCTGGTGGATCGATCCAGGATCATCATGGAAAAGCCGTTCGGCACCGACTTGGCGACTGCGGTGGCTCTGAATAACCGCTTGCACGAGGTATTCGAAGAGGAACGGATATTTCGCATCGATCATTTTCTGGGTAAGGAGGCCGCGCAGAACATTCTCGCGTTTCGTTTCGCCAATGGACTGTTCGAACCGATTTGGAACCGCAACTTCATCGATCACGTGCAGATCGACGTGCCGGAGAAGCTCAATCTGGGCAAACGCGCGGGATTCTACGAGCAGACGGGGGCCTATCGCGACATGGTGGTCACCCACTTGTTCCAGATTCTCGGCTTCATGGCGATGGAGGCCCCGACCTCCTTGGAGCCAAGCCCTATCAGCGAGGAGAAGAACAAAGTTTTTCGCAGCATGCTGCCGATCAAGCCGGTCGATGTGATCCGCGGCCAGTACACGGGATACCGCACCGAGGAGGGCGTCTCCCGGGATTCGGATACCGAAACTTTCATTGCTCTGAGATGCTTCATCGACAACTGGCGTTGGGCCGGAGTGCCGTTCTACCTGCGAACGGGCAAGCGGCTGGCGCAGGGGCAGCGCATTATTTCAATTGCTTTCAAGGAGCCTCCCAAGAGCATGTTCCCCGCCGGGTCCGGCGTCAGCGCCCAGGGCCCTGACCACTTGACCTTCGATTTGGCGGACGCCGCGAAAATGTCGCTGTCTTTCTACGGCAAGCGGCCTGGTCCAGGAATGCGCTTGGACAAATTGAGCATGCAGTTCGCTATGCACGACACGGGTCACATCGGCGATGTACTCGAAGCGTATGAGCGCTTGATACTCGACGCCATGCGCGGCGATCACACGCTGTTCACGACCGCCGAGGGAATCGAACGTCTTTGGGAGGTATCGACCACCTTGCTCGAGTCACCCCCGCCGGTGCGTTTTTACGATCCGGGGTCGTGGGGCCCCAACGCCATCCATCAGCTCGTTGCCCCTCACGCCTGGCGCTTGCCTTTCGAGCGAGTCTGGCGCGATCCCAACACGGTGGGTAGCTGAGGTTGCACGCTGCCGCGTTTGCGGCCACGCACCTTGAGGAATAGGGCTGCGAGGCCGCCGGCGGAAGATCCGCCGGACACCAGCAGCGTGGCTGTTCCAATGCACAATGGACACATAGCAAAACCCCCTAAGGATAGTTCAGTTTCGGTCGCCAGCCCGCGGCGCCGTCGGGCAAAAGATCGAATAAATGCCAGACGGTGCAGAAGTCATCACCCGGGCTCCAAGCCGTATCGGAAATCCGCAGGATTTTCCGGCCGTCCATTTTGAACACCGAGATTCCCGGACGCCACCGGCCTTCCACGGAGCGATAACCCATGTCGTCCGCGAATGTCGTGTCCATGTGACTGACCATGCGGAATTTCCAACCGCGGGATGCGGCGAGCGAGCGCTGCTCGGCCGGAGTATCGGGGCTTGAAACCACAAAGGCGGTGCGGGTGATCACATGATGATGCACACCGTTGTAGCCGTCGGCCCAAAGCGTACACGCCGGGCAGGAGGAGCCCATGTTGTGCACCACCATGAGATCCTTCTGATCGCCGAATAGTTCGGACAGGCGCACCGACCCTGCCAGGGTCTTGAACTCATAATCGATGACTTCCTGCGGTTCTGTTGCTTCCAGCGTCTTACGCATTTTGCGACGGATGTCGGCAATCTCCGCGCGATAGGCGAGCATTTGTTTCGACCCAGTCGCGTACTTCATAAGGCGCTATACTGATCGTGAAGCTTGACCCATGACATGGGGTGCGGCAGGGATGCTTCGTCGCGCCCCTTCGGTACCAGGTCGAGCAATTGATAGGCCACATTCATCGGATCAAGGCCGCGTGCGTAGGTCGAATACGTATGAAAGATGGCGCCCGCCGGGTCCTTGAAGAACACGCTGAAGCCGGGTTTGTCGGTCAGCGATTGATCGTAGCGGGTGTAGTTGTGAACCGCCGTGCCGCGTGCCACTTCCTGCGGCCTAAAGGACGCCTGGTAGTCGTAATTGAAGTCGCTATCCGCCGCTGACACCCATTTGAACGTCCAACCCATGCGTGCGGCGAAGGCCTGCAACTTGCCCAGAGGGGCCCGCGAGATGGCAACCACAGATACATCGCGCTCTTTCAGGTGGGGGATGATTCCGTTGTAGTTGTCCGCCCAAAACGAACAACCTCTGCAGCCCGCGTCCCAATCGGGCGCGAACATGAAGTGATAGACGATGAGCTGACTACGGCCGGCGAACAGGTCCGCCAGTGTCTCCTCGCCATCCGTACCCGCGAACACGTAGTTCTTTTCCACCGGCTCCCACGGCAACTCGCGGCGCTCGCTGCTCAATTCATCGCGCAGGCGCAGGAACTCCTTCTCCTTGGCGAGCAAGCGGCGGCGAGCCGCAGTCCACTGATCCCGAGATACGACAAGATGATCATTCATTTGGATTTCTCCTGCAGTGAGGTCTATCGGCGCCGCGGCGGGCGCGGCCGTTTTTTGGTAGTCATGGCGTCGGCTGCGCGCTGCTCATCGATCTGGGCCAAGGTCGTCGCCAACACGTCGAATTGTTCCTGCCAGTACTTGGTGTAGCGATTCAGCCAGACGGCTGCGTCGAGCAGGGGCCCCACATCGAGACTGCAACGGCTGATTCGTCCGCTGCGCTCTTGCTGCACCAATCCCGCGCGCACCAACACCTGGATGTGACGCGATACTCCCTGGAGGGAGATTTCAAACGGGCCGGCCAGCTCGGACACCAGCAGGGCCCGGCCATCAAGCCGCTCGAGGATCCGGCGCCGGATTGGGTCGGAGAGGGCCTGGAATACGAGATCCAGCCGTACGTCGTCGGTACCGACGGCGTCGGACACTATTTGTAGAGTCGATCCAATGTTCACCATAGTCGATTAATATCAACAATTATGATGATAGTCAACAATATTGATGAATATTGCCCGCCTGCAGCCGAACCGGCCTCTATTGCGTGGCCGGTTCATGTCAAATTCGGCTGTCCATGTCATATTTGAACCCACCATGGAGACCAAGCCCACCGATTCCCCCACCCCGCCCGAATGGCAGCCCATCGTCTCCGGCAACGCGGAATTGACACTGTCCACGGCCACCGGCGATCAGGCGCCGGCGCTGCGCATGGATTTCGATTTCAAGGGAGGCGGAGGCTTCGTGGTTGCGCGCCGGGCATTCAAGCAGCCCATGCCGGAGGACTACGCCGTGACATTTCGCCTGCGCGGCCGCGGCGCGGTGAACAATTTCGAGCTAAAACTGGTCGATGCGAGCGGGCAGAACGTATGGCGCTACGTATACGAGAACTTGCGACCGCCGACTCGCTGGAAGCAAATGACGGTGGACGGGCGGGATATCGACTTTGCTTGGGGCCCTTCGAGCGGCGGACGTATCACCGCCTTGGGCTCGCTGGAGCTTGCCATCGTCGCAGGCGAGGGCGGCACGGGTAGTCTGTGGATCGCGGACATAGAAATACAGAATCGCACTCCCACGGAGGCGCCGAAGGCATCGGCCTCCAGCACCCAGCCTGGCGTCGATGCCGGCGCTGCATTGCTCGATAACGGTTGGAGACCGCGGACGGATGATGCGCATCCCTGGATTGCCGTCGATTTCACGGCACCTCGAACCATCGGCGGCCTGATCATCGACTGGCGGGAACACGCGCCGGCAAGCGGATATCGGATTCGGATCTCGAACACCGGCCGCCGCTGGAAGACTATGCACGCGGCGGCGGGGGCGGGCGGCAAACGCAGCTACGTGTATTTGCCGGACCTCAAGACCCGGTTTCTGCGTTTGGAATTCGACGAGCCGTCTGCGGGCGCGACATTGCGTGTACAGTCGTTCGAATTCTCTCGTTCCATACACGCCTTCTGGAACAAGATTGCCGATGCAGAATCTCGTGGCCGACATCCACGCTGGCTGCACTATGAACAAAGTGTTTGGACTCCATTCGGCACGTCGAGCGGCGTGCAGTGCGGACTTATGAATGAAGACGGCATGGTCGAGGCGGATCAGGGGTCCTTCTCCATCGAGCCCATGCTGTGGATTGCGAACCGGCTCCATACCTGGGCGGATGTTACGGCGCGACAGGAACTGCGGGAGGGTTGGATGCCCGTGCCGAGTGTGATTTGGGAGGGCAAGGATTGGCGCCTGCGAGTGCAAGCGGAGGCGACCGTCGCCGGTGTCCCGCGGGTTCGTTACCGAGTCGAGAATCTTGCTGCGACCCCGCTCGGCGCGCGCCTATTCCTCCTGGTACGGCCCTTTCAAGTTACGCCACCCTGGCAGAGTTTCCGCAATTTGGGCGGCGTGAGTTTGATCCACGACCTGCAGTGGCGCGACGGCGCTGTGCAAGTCAATCAGACCACCCGGCTGGTCCCTTCGGCCGCAGCAGGTGCGGTCGCGGCACCGAGCTTCGGCGCATTGCGTTTCGACGACGGGTTCATGGCCGACCACCTGGAATCCGGTGTGCTCCCGGCAGCCACCCAAGTGCACGATCCTTTTGGTTTCGCTACGGGCGCGCTGCAGTTCGAGCTATCGCTTCCGCCGCAGGGCAGCGCCGAGAGCATGGTCAGCTGCCTGCCCGTCGCCGCGGCCTGGATTGCCGATGAGCCGGCTTTCGACTGGGCTGCCCAGCTACCCACACGTCAATGGGCCGGCGCCGGGTGGGCGATGGATGCGATTCGCGCCGCGCTGACCGCGACGGCGCATGTACTTGTAACCCGCTGCGGCGCGGCCTTGCAACCCGGCCCGCGCCGCTACACACGTTCCTGGATTCGCGATGGCGCGATGATGAGTGCCGCGTTATTGCGGATGGGGCAGGGGCCGGCGGTTCGGGAGTTCATTCGCTGGTATGCCCCGTATCAGCGCGCCGACGGTTTCGTGCCCTGTTGCGTTGACTCGCAGGGCCCGGATTGGCTGGTCGAGCACGACAGTCACGGAGAATTGCTGGCATTGATAGCCGACTATCATCGCTTCAGCGCCGACGATGCCCTTCTCCAGGAGTGGTGGCCCACCATTGAAAAGGCGGTCGGCTGCATCGCGGCGCTGCTCGGCCAGGACGGTCTGATGCCGATATCCGTGAGCCATGAGGGCTACCTCGCGCAGCCCGTGCATTCTTACTGGGACGATTTCTGGACGGTGCGCGGCCTGCGCGATGCCGCCGATTTGGCGAGAGATGCCGGGCGCGATGCCGCTGCGGAAAAATGGCGAGCGCTCGCTGCGCGCCTCGAGGTTACATTGTACGCATCGATCGAGGCGACCCGCGCGCGGCGCGGGTTGGATTTCATTCCAGGCAGCGTCGAATGGGCGGATTTCGATCCTACCGCCACCGCGAACGCGATTTACCTGCTCGATGTGCCCGATGGGCTGAATCGTCGCGCGGTCGAATTGACCTTCGATAAATACCTCGCTGATTGGCGCGGTAAGCGCGACGGCACCGTCGTCTGGACGAATTACACGCCCTATGAAATCCGCATCATCGGCGCATTCGTGCGGCTGGGCAGGCGCGACGCGGCGCTCGAGCTGCTGCGATTCTTCTTGACGGATCGCCGCCCGCAATCCTGGAATCAATGGCCGGAAATCGCCTGGCGGGACCGCAAAGCGCCGGCGCACGTCGGCGATCTGCCGCATACGTGGATCGCCGCGGAGTATCTGCTTGCGGTGCGCAGTCTGTTCGCCTACGAGCGGGAAGCCGACGGATCCTTGGTGTTGGCGGCGGGCGTGGCGCCCGAATGGATCGACGGGCCGGGCGTCCAAGTGACGTGCATGCCGACGCGCTACGGAGACTTGACCTATTCGCTGCGCAGAATCGACGCCGCAACACTGAGATTCGAGATAGGAGGTAGAATTTCAGCGGGGATCGTTCTGCGCCCGCCGTTGGGGGCGGCGCTACGCGCCGTCACTGTCGACGGCAAGGAGTGGCTTACGTTCGACGCGGAATCGGTCAGCCTGCTGCGCGTTCCCTGCGAAGTGACCTGCAGCACTTGATGGAGCCTGCCACGGAATCTACCGCTGCTACGCACGAGGGCGAGACCCCCCAGCTGAGTTTTCGGCGCCAGGTCAGCCTCATCACCCGCACCGTTTTTGGCTCTCCCGTGGGCAAGACGCTCATGGTGCTGGTGGCCGTCATTATTCTCATCGTCGCGGCGACGGCCTATGGCCAGATTCGGCTCAATGGCTGGAACAAGCCGTTCTACGATGCCCTGTCGCGCCGCGATCTGAGAGATTTCCTGTTCGAGCTCGGCGTCTTTTTTCTAATCGCCGGATTTCTGCTCGCGGTCAACGTGGCACAGCGCTGGTTGGTGGAGACCCTGGAACTCAAGCTGCGCGAGGGGCTCGTCGTCAGCCTATTGCGTGACTGGATGTTGCCACGCCGTGCGTTCTGGCTCGCCAACTCGGGCTCCATGGGCGTCAATCCGGATCAACGCATTCACGAAGACGCACGCAAGTTGTGCGAGCTGTCGGCCGACCTGGGCGTCGGGCTGCTGCAGGCATCGATACTGTTCATTACCTTCGCCGGCATACTTTGGGTGCTGTCGACCGGATTTATTTTTCGCGTCGGCGACCGTGACTATACGATCCCCGGTTTCATGGTGTGGACGGCGATTATCTATGCGAGCGCAGGCTCGCTTCTGAGCTACTGGGTGGGGCGAGGCCTGATCAGCCGCAATGCAGACCGCTATGCGCGCGAGGCCGATCTGCGTTTCTCGCTGGTGCGCGTCAACGAGCATGTCGATGAGATTTCCTTGGCGCAGGGCGAGGCCGACGAGAAGCGCCGCATCGAACTTCATTTGGGCAATGTGCTCGCGGCAACGCGCCGCATTGTCATGGGCCATGCCAACCTCACATGGGTTACTTCCGGCTTCGGCTGGGTCACTATCATCGCGCCGATACTTGCGGCAGCGCCCCTGTATTTCAACGGCAAGGTGACGTTCGGCGGTCTGATGATGGCGGCCGGGGCGTTCAGCCAGGCACAGTCGTCGCTGCGCTGGTTTATCGACAATTTCAGCGCCATTGCCGATTGGCGCGCGACCTTGCTGCGGGTCGCTAATTTTCGCTACGCGCTGACCACGACCAATGAGCCGAGCGGTTTCGAGAGCCGTATCACCTACCTCGATGGCAGTCCCGGCGAGATCCGGTTCGATGATCTGAGGATTGTCTCCGCGGCGAACGCAGACATGCTCAAGGAGCCGAAGGTTGTGGTGACGACCGGCGAGCGCGTGCTGATTCTCGGCGCGCCGGGAACCGGTAAAACGCAACTTTTCAGAGCGCTAGCGGGATTGTGGCCTTGGGGCGCCGGGCGCATTACGCGTCCGACGGGCGAACAGATTTTCTACCTGCAGCGAGGGACCGTCTACATGCCGCGCGGTACCTTGCGCGAGGTTCTGGCGTATCCTCTGAAGGCTGAGAGTTTCGGCGACAGTGCCTTCAATCGGGCCCTGTTCAGGCTCGGTCTCGAACGCCTCGCACCGCTGCTCGACACCACTCATCGCTGGGATCGGGAGCTGAGTCAGGATGAGCAACTGTGCCTCGTTGTTGCGCGCATTCTGCTTCAGGCGCCGCCGTGGGTGCTCATCGATGGAACATTCGGCTCCTTGGACGACGACATTCTCGAGTTGGTCATGGATGTGTTCGAGAAGGAATTGCAACACACCGGAATCATCCATATCGGCGGCCCCGCACAGGCACATCCGTTGTTCACGCGATCCTTGCACTTGATCAAGGCAGGCGAGGATCACGGCCTCGCTGCGTCGATGAGCCGTCCGGGACGCGACAAATGACCCGGGTCGTGAGAGCAACCTGGATGATTGCCGCCTGCAGGCTGGGTGTTTGCGTCTCGCTCAGCTTTCTCACGATGCTGCCGTCACGGGCCGCCGCGCCAGAATTCGAATTTCATGCGCCAGCGTCGACGAGCAGCACGGCGTTGGCCGCGGCGATGCGCGATTTGGCAGAGCGCGTCCTTCCCGTCTATCAAGAGGCCGATCCGGATCGCTATCTTGCCAATGTCTCCGCCTTGCAAATGGTTGCGGGAAACTATCCGGCGGCGGATGTCTCGCGGCAGTCGCTGCGCGATCGGCGGCGCCGCTTGGATGCCGGTCGGCCCATCAGCCGGGCTTGGATATTCGACATCTATGCCTACGCAAAGGCCGTTCAAGCGGAGAATAAAGTCTCATTCGCCGACGGATTCATCCGATCGTTCCACGAGGTTCTGGCGCGTCTGAATGACCAGGACGCCTTCGCGATCACGCGCTGGCTGGGCACTGCGGCTTCCGTGTATCAGGAGGATCTGCAAAAGGCGCTCGATAAACAGCGAACCAGTGACAGCATCGACCAGCCGGCCGCCGTGGATCTGATCTGGAAGTATCTGTCGTTCGATGCCTATCGCAGTTTCGGTCCACTGGTTGCGCCGCTGGTGGCCGAAGATGATCGCCGCCGCTACACGGTGGAAGAAGGCGTTCAGGTCAAAACTTCTGACGGCGCCAGCATTGCCGTTCTGGTGGTTCGCCCCAATGGGTCGGCCAAGCGGTATCCCGCGCTGCTCGAATTCACCATCTACGACTCGCAGAACTATGCCTTGGAGTGCGCGTCGCACGGTTATGTGGGAGTGGTTGCCTACACGCGCGGAGTACGCACCGGTCTGCGCACGGTAGTTCCCTATCAGTTCGACGGCGAGGACTCCCGCACGGTGATCGACTGGATAGCCAAGCAGTCATGGAGCGACGGTCGCGTGGGGATGTTCGGCGACGGCTACAGCGGATTTGCCGCGTGGGCGGCCGCCAAACGCCTGCCCTCTGCCCTCAAGGCCATCGCCACCTCCGCGGCCAATGCGCCCGGAGTCGACATGTCCATGGCGGGCGGAATTTTTCAGAACTCCGGGTACCGCTGGTCCTCCTACGTCACCAATACCAAACCGTCCGACGACAGCGGCTACTACGATGATGCGTCTTGGCGCGCACTCGATCAGAAGTGGTACAGAAGCGGCAAGCGCTATCGCGATTTGGGCCGAGTGTACGGCAAGGCCAATGCAATCTTCATCCGTTGGCTCAATCACCCCAGCTACGATCGCTACTGGCAGAACATGATCCCATACCGCGAACAATTCGCCCGCATCAATATCCCGGTGCTGACCACCACGGGCTATTACGCCGGCAGCGAGCCGGGCGCACTGTATTACTTCACGCAGCACCATAAATACAATCCGCGAGCTAATCACACCTTGTTGATCGGACCTTACGACGACGGCGTAATGCACCAAGGACCATTGGCCATGTTGCAGGGGTATGAAGTGGATTCCGCCGCACTGATCGACCTTCGCGAACTGCGCTATCAGTGGTTCGATCATGTCTTAAAGGGCGCCGCAATGCCGCCCCTGCTGGGGGATCGAGTCAATTTTGAGGTCATGGGAGCCAATGAATGGCGGCACGCCGCTTCGCTCGAGGGAATGGCGAAGGGCTCGCTGCGATTCTATCTGGACAGCGGCGGCTCCGGCGATAAGCATCGGCTCATGCAGCGCAAGGCGTCGCGTCCCGCTGCCTTGCGGCAGACGGTCAGTCTGACCGATCGAAGCGACTTCGCCTGGACGGCGCCGGCCGATTTCATCAGCACGAGTCTAGCGACGCACAATGCCCTGATGTTTGTGAGCGATCCCATGCCGAAGACGACGGAATTCAATGGCCTGTTTTCAGGGCGCCTCGATTTCACCGTAAACAAGATGGATATGGACATGAATGTCACGCTGTATGAGCAACTGCCCGGTGGCGACTATGTTTATCTCTTCAATCCGACCTACGAATTTCGCGCCAGCTATGCACGAGACCGGGTCACGCGTCACTTATTAAAAGCGGGTGAGCGCCAAGAGCTAGCGTTCAAGAGCGAGCGGATGACGAGCCGGCGGCTGCTTCCGGGCAGCCGCCTGATTATGATTCTCGGCCTCAGCAAGCGGCCGGATCGGCAAATCAACTATGGTACCGGCGCCGACGTGAGCGAAGAGACTATCGCCGACGGCAAGGCTCCCATTAAGATTCAGTGGCACAACGACAGCTACATCGATATTCCGGTGCGCCGATGACGCTCAAAATCATATCCAGGATCGCGTGCACCCTGTCCATGTTCTGTCTAACGGCGCTCGGTGACGGCGCAAGCACGGGGAATGGGCTTTTGGAATACACGTCAGACGGATTGATGAAGCGTCCGGCGCACTACCGGGAATGGGTGTACCTCACATCGGGCTTCGACATGAGCTACAGCGCCGCGATGCCGATGGGAGAGCACAGTTTTGACAATGTGTTCGTCGATCCGCAGGCATATCGATCGTTCTTGGCGACAGGTACTTGGCCGGATAAGACCGTACTGGTGATTGAAAATCGCGCTGCGGAGAGTATAGGCTCCATCAACAAGAGAGGCAGCTATCAGGGCACCAAGGTCGTCGCCCTCGAAGTGCATGTGAAGGATCATGCGCGATTCGCGAGTGACTGGGCCTTTGCCGGTTTCGAGGGCGACGATCCGGCCAAAATCATTCCGCGGACTGCCGATTGCTATTCCTGTCACGCTGCGCACGCGGCAGTGGACACAAGCTTCGTGCAGTTCTATCCGACTCTGTTGCCTATTGCGCAAAGCAAGGGCACGCTGTCTGTGGAATACCGGAAGGAAATGTCCGACAGAAAGAAATAGGCGCTGAATTTACGGCTTCCTGAGCATCCAAATCCCGGCAATGAGCAGCAGCGTGCCGGCGGCGACCCAAACGGTGAACGGTTCGCCCAATAACACCGCGGCCATCAAGATCGTCGATAGGGGGCCGACCAAACCTGCCTGCGCGGTCAAGGTAGAGCCGATTCGTTCGATCGCCATCATGACCATGAGCACGGGCGCAAATGTGCAAACGGTGGCGTTCAAGACCGACAGCCACAGGACCTGCGGGGCCACGGTCAAGGCGCTCCAGGGTCTTAAAATAAAGAATTGGGCAATGCAAATGAGGCATGCCACTGTGGTGGCAAGGCCGGTGAGTCGCAGTGCCCCGATGCGCCTGACTTCCTCTCCGCTATAGGCCAGATACAGGGCGTAGCTCACCGTGCTGGCGAACACCAGGGTCGCCCCCAGCGGCACATCGGCACCCTGCAATGTCGCTTCCTGTCCGAACACGCACAACACGCCGGCATAACTGATCGCCAGTGCGAGTATTAGCCGGCGCGTGACCTTGCGCTTGAAAATGATGACACCGATGAGCAGCACCAGCGTCGGCCCGAGGTAGAGAATCAAGCGTTCCAAGCTCGCGCTGATGTAGCGCAGTCCCTCGAAGTCCAGGAAGCTCGCGAGATAGGAGCCGCTGAATCCCAGACCGATCACCGCCCGCACATCGCGCCGCGTGAGCCGCGCTTTGCCCCGGCCCGCCCACCCAGCGAGCAGCACGAACAGGGGCAGCCCGAACAGCATGCGGTACATGATCAAAGTGACGGCATCGACTCCGTACCGATAGGCCAATTTTACGATAATGGCCTTGCCGGAGAATGCGATCGCGCCCGCGGTTGCCAGCAACAAGCCCATTCGCCGAGTGGCCGCCATGGAATTGGGCGTAGGGGTGTTTGGGCGCATAGGGCCGGTATTCTACAAATAGACGACAAGCTCGGGCGGTTCGTCGTAGGCTTTGACGATGGACTTGAATCCGACACACCTTTCCAAATTGTTGGGCACTTTCGCCGCAGTCTTTGCAGCAGGCACCCTCGGGTACATGTTGCCAAGCATCGGGGTACATCCGACCTTGCCGCTGCTGGCCGCCGGAATATCGGCCGCGGCTTGCATACGCTGGGGACGGCCAATGTGGCCAGCCGTATTTCTCGCCAGCGTGGCCATCGATCTATGGATGCAGCAGCCGGTGATAGCCTCGCTGGCAGTCGGTACGGGATCCGCCACTGCAGCAGTGTTTACCGCCTGGTTTCTCGACGTGCGCGGCTTCGACAGCGGATTCGGCCGGGCGCGGGACGTACCGCTGTTCATTGTGGCCGGAGCCGTCGGCACCATGGCCGTCCCCACGCTCGGAATGCTGGGGTTCTATTGGTCCGACCTAATGCCGCGGGGTTTCGACCCGCTGCGTTGGCTTCGCTGGTGGAGCAACAGCACCGCCGGCGTGATGCTCGTCGGCCCCATGCTGGTGGCCGTGAGTCGTAAGAGCCTTGCCCAGTTCGTCGGGCACTGGGCGCAAGGCGGTGCGTGGGTGATCGGCGTTGTGCTTTGCTGTGCTGGCACCTTGTTGTTCGATCCGAACGGTGTCGGCAGGCCTCTGGTGCTAACCCTGGCATTTCTTTTACTGGTGGTCGCAGCCATCCGCTTCGGCTTGGTGGTGGCGAGCTTCGGCGCGCTGGCCATTTCCGGGGCCGCCGGATTGAGCTTCGCCTTCGGGCGCGGCGTTTTCGGCGCCATGTCGGAATCCGCCGGCCTGGCGACCATCTGGTCATATAGCGCTGCGCTCACGGGCGTGAGCCTGATCATTACCGCCTTGCTCGATGAGCGCGACCGGGCCGGGCGGGAGACTCTTCTCGCTGAACATCGGTATGCACAGATATTCGACGGTAGCCCCCAGCCCCTGTGGGTGCATGATCCCGAGACGCTGGAATTCATGTTTGTCAATGAGGCGGCGGTGCGTCAGTACGGCTGGAGCCGAGAGGAATTGCTGTCACGACGGGTGGCGACGTTCGCCACGCGCGGTGGATCGCGTGTCCTGCCGCTCCCCCAAGGGCATGACGAAGCGGCGTCGCCTCCGGAGCCCTTCGAGACTCATCACCAGACTCGAGACGGGCGAGTGCTAGCCGTCGAGGTCTGGATCCGCGCCATAGACTTGGGCGGGCGGCGCGCTGAATTGGTGTTCGCCAGCGATGTCACTGAGCGCCGGGCGCTCGGCAGCGCGCTCATCGAGGCCATCGGCAATGAGCAGCGCCGCATTGGGCAGGAGCTGCATGACGGGCTGGGCCAGGAATTGACCGGCCTTTCCCTCTCGGCGCGAGCGCTGGCGACTCGCGCCGAACGCAACGGACAACCCATCGCCGCCGCCTTGAATCAGCTGGCCGCGCTCGCCACCACGTGTATTCAGTCGGCGCGTCGCATTGCGCAGGGAGTCTCTCCCTTGAGCGAGGCCGACGGCAGCCTCCATGGCGCGCTACTCGCATTGGCAGCCCGAAGCAGTTTTGAAAGCACTGAGGTGAGCTTTCGCTCACGTCTCGACACCTCAATCACATTGGATCTCGAGGCGCGCAATCATCTGTACAGGATCGCCCAGGAGGCGGTGCAGAACGCGCTCAAGCATGGCAGGGCTAGAGTCATCGAGATCAGCTTGTGGGCGCACGCCAACGGCCTGCGAATGACTATCGTCGATGACGGCGCCGGGTTGCCGTCCAATAACTCGCCCGGACCCGGTCTCGGCATGCGCACCATGCGTTTTCGGGCGAGTTCCATGGGCGGCCGCCTGGTGATCGCCTCTCGAGAAGAAGGCGGAGTTTCAGTGACTTGTGACGTGGCAAACCGACCGCCGGCGGCCTCGTATTTGGGTTGAACTGCCCGGGTCTGGCGAACTCTTATATAATTGGATCCAGGGCAATTGTTGCATCGGCGGGCCATCGGTGACCTTATGAAAAAGCTCGGGGCGTTTCGCCGTTTGTCTCTAATCGTGTGCTGCGGAGTTGCCGCGCTGGCCATGAGCGCGTCTGCGCTTGCGCAGCACGCCGGCGAACACATGGGCGGCCCGGCGGGGCACGGTGGGTATGGCGGTGGTTACCACGGCGGGTACGGCGGGCGAGGGGGCTATGGTGGGCACGGTGGCTATGGCTGGGACGGCTATAGCTGGCGAGGCGGCTACGGTTACTACGGCGGCCCCTGGGGTTGGGGAGCCTTGGGCGTAGGGCTGTATGTTGCGACCCTGCCGCTCTACTACTCGACTATCTGGTGGGGTGGCGTTCCTTACTACTACGCGGACAGTACTTATTATCGTTGGAACGGCGCGGTCGCTCGATATGAGACCGTGGCTGCGCCTGCACTGCAAAATCAGGGCGCGGCCCCGGACCAGGGCATTTCCGATCTGATGGTCTACCCCAAGAACGGCCAGAGTCAGCAGCAGCAGGCCACGGATAAATTCGAGTGCCATCGCTGGGCGGTTGGTCAGACGGGGTTCGACCCCAGTCAAGTGACCAGCGCGCCGCCGCCTGGAAAGCGGTCGGAATACTTTCGAGCGCAAACGGCATGCCTCGAGGGTCGCGGCTACACCGTTAAGTAGGCTTGGCCAAGAATTTTGGACAGATAGTCTGACGCTATGCCAGAATGCGCGGTTTTGACGCCGCGCTTACGCGGCTATCCTGATTTCCCCTCTTTTTTTACGGAAGATTGCTATGCCCCGCACAACGCCCCTCTCCGATATCCGCAATATCGGCATCATCGCCCACGTCGACGCCGGCAAGACAACGACGACGGAGCGCATCCTGTATTACACGGGGCGTAAGCACACCATCATCGACATCCACGATACCAAGGATCTGAAGACCTCCACGACCACCGATTACCTCGAGCAGGAACAGAAGCGCGGCATCACGATTCAGAGCGCCGCGGTTTCCGCGTTCTGGCGCGACAAGAAGATCAATCTCATCGACACGCCGGGACACGTCGATTTCACGATCGAGGTCAACCGCAGCCTGCGCGTGCTGGACGGAGCTGTGGTGGTGTTCGACGGCGTCGCCGGCGTCGAGCCGCAGTCGGAGACGAATTGGCGCCTGGCCGACAATTACGGCGTGCCGCGTATTTGCTATGTGAACAAGATGGATCGCAGTGGCGCAAATTTTCTGCGCTGCGTGGATATGATCAAGAAGCGCCTCGGCGCACGTCCGCTGCCGGCGCAACTACCGATCGGTTCGGAAGAGAATTTCAAGGGCATGATCGATCTGGTCGAGATGAAGGCGCTGGTTTGGGATTCGGATGACAAGGACGCCCAATGGCAGGTCCTCGACATCACCCCGGACATTGCGGACAAGCTCCAAATCACTACCCCCAGCGATCGAAAGATTCTGGGCGATATCCAGAAGTACCGCACTGAATTGATCGACACATGCCTCGAGCAGGACGATGAGGCCATGGACGCCTATTTGACGCATGGCACGGTTCCTTCGGGCGACGTGCTGCGTAAGTGCCTTCGCAAAGGCACCTTGCACTCCGCGTTCACAGTGGTGTTGTGCGGTTCGTCGTACAAGAACAAGGGCGTGCAGCAGGTGCTCGACGCGGTGGTCGACTACATGCCGGCCCCGACCGACGTCGCCTCGATCAAGACCGTCGATGCCGACGGTGAGCCCATCGGTGAGCGCAAGTGTTCGGACGACGAGCCATTTTCGGCCTTGGCCTTCAAGGTGATCAACGACGCCTATGGCGCGCTCACCTTCATTCGCGTCTATTCCGGTGTGTTGACCAAGGGTGCCTCGGTGCAGAATTCCACTCGCGGCAAGCGCGAGAAAATCGGCCGCATGGTCGAAATGTTCGCTAAAGAGGCCAATCCGGTCGAGGAAGCCCGCGCCGGCGACATTATCGCGCTGGTATCCCTGGCTGATACCGAGACCGGCGACACGCTGTGCGACGCCGCCGACCCGGTGGTTCTCGAGCGCATGCGCTTTCCGGATCCGGTCATCAGCGTTTCCGTGAAGTCCAAGCTCAAGGCGGAGCAGGAGAAGTTCGGTACTGCTCTCGGCAAGATGGTTCGCGCCGATCCCTCATTGCATCTGGAGACCGATCGTGAGACCGGGCAGACGATTCTTCGCGGCATGGGCGAGTTGCATTTGGAAGTCACGCTCGACCGTATGCGCACCGAATTCGGCGTGGAAGGCACCATGGGCGAGCCGCAGGTGGCGTACCGCGAGACCTTCACCAAGAAGTTGACCGAGCAGTACATTCACAAAAAGCAGACCGGCGGTTCCGGCCAGTTCGCCGAAGTGTGGATCACGTTCGAGCCGTTGGAGCGCAGCGCCGGATTCGAGTTCGTGGATGAAACCGTCGGTGGATCGGTGCCGCGAGAGTTCGTGCCTTCGGTCGAAAAGGGTCTGAAGATTCAGAAGGAAGATGGCGTGCTGGCCCATTATCCGACCGTGGATTTCCGCGCCACGCTCATCGACGGCAGCTTCCACGACGTCGATTCAAACGCACTTACCTTTGAAATCGCAGCCAAGGCTTGCTTCCGCGAGGCCATTCGCAAGGCCGGACCCATTCTGTTGGAACCCGTCATGAAGGTCGAGACGGTGACGCCGGGCGACTACCTGGGCGACGTAATCGGCGATATCAATCGCCGCCGCGGCTCGATTCTGGATCAGTTGGAGCGCGGGGCCAACATAGCCGTGGTCGCAAACGTGCCGCTATCGGAAATGTTCGGCTACATCGGGCAGCTACGCGGTATGACCAGCGGCCGCGCCTCGTATACGATGGAGTTCTCGCATTACGAGCCCGTGCCGCGTAATGTCGCCGAGGAAGTCATTGCCGAAGTGGCCAAGGCCAAGGCTGCAGCTTTAGCCTAGTAATTCGCGGTGCAATCCACCGCGACCTTGCGATGGGCATGAGAAACGCGTCTCGACTCGCGAGCGCGTTTTCTCATGCGCGGTTTTTTTCCTTTACACCTCACCGCGGCCGGTCTATCGTCCCGCCGAATTTCACCCTTTCTCCCACGGGGGCTCCAGCTGATTTGGAGTATGTCGATGGTCAATCTGTTTAAGAGCATCACGGAGAATGCACGGGTCAAGCAATTGGGCCCGGGCCTCATTACGGGTGCGGCGGATGATGATCCAAGCGGAATCGCCACTTATTCCCAGGCGGGGGCGCAGTTCGGCTTCAGCATGCTATGGACCGTGCTCTTCACCTACCCCTTGATGGTCAGCATCCAGATGGTGAGCGCCCGGCTCGGTTGCATCACGGGGCGGGGCTTGGCCGCGAACGTAAAATCCGTGTTCCCGCGATCCGTGCTGTACGGCATCGTCGGTTTGCTGTTGATCGCCAATACCATCAACATAGCCGCCGACATCGCGGCGATGGGCGAGGCGTTGCGCTTGCTGCTCGGCGGCTCGGCACATCTTTATTCGGTGGGATTCGGCTTGCTGTGCCTGGGGTTGCAGGTCTTTCTGCGCTACGCGGACTACGTACGCTATCTGAAGTGGCTGACGTTGAGTCTACTGTCCTATGTAGCGGTGATATTCACCGTGCATATTGAATGGGGATCGGTCCTGTCAGAAATGGTGCTGCCCCGGTTGGTGCTCAATCACAACACCATCACCATGATCGTGGCGGTTTTCGGCACGACAATCAGCCCATACCTATTTTTCTGGCAGGCCGCCCAGGAAATGGAAGATCTACGGGCGGTCAACGCACTCAACGGCGGCGCCTTGCTGCCGCATGGCGAGGAAGTGACGCGCAAGCACCTGCGGCGCATCCGCTGGGACACCTACGTGGGGATGGGTTTCTCGAACCTGATCGCCTTCTTCATCATCTTGAGCACCGCGGCCACCCTGCATACGGCGGGCAGCGTCGACATCCAAACATCCGCTCAGGCCGCTGAGGCGCTGCGCCCCATCGGCGGGCAGACCACATTCTTGCTGTTCAGTCTGGGAATCATTGGTACGGGAATGTTGGCCGTGCCGGTGTTGGCAGGCTCGGCCGCCTACGCGGTGAGCGAGAGTTTCGATTGGCAGTCCGGCATGGACATGAAGCTGCACGAGGCGCTGGAATTCTACGGCATCATCGCCATCGCGACGGTCGGGGGCGTGGCCTTGAATTTTACCCATCTTGATCCGATGCGCGCGTTGGTTTGGAGCGCTGAAATCAACGGTGTCATTGCGGTCCCGATCATGGCCATCATGATGCTGTTGGCCTCGCGCGAGGACATCATGGGAAGATTTGTGATCCGTCCGAAGCTGCGCCGTCTCGGGTGGTTGGCAACGGCAGTAATGGCCGTCACCGTCATCGGGATGTTCGCCACGGCGTAACCGGTGGAGAAAGGTTAAGCTGTGCATTCATGAATGATCCGTCATCGCTGCCCGCCGCCACCCCCGATGAGCGCGCCGAGAAGCTAAATACCAAGGCGGCGGGGATCATCGGTCTTGCGGTGATGTGTAGCCGGCTGCTCGGGCTCGCGCGCGAGCAAATATTCGCCGCTCTGTTCGGTGGCGGTGCTGCGATGGACGCGTTTACCGCCGCATTTCGCATACCCAATCTGTTGCGCGATCTGTTCGCGGAAGGGGCGCTGTCGACGGCGTTCGTAACCACCTTCAGCAAGACCATCGCGCGCGGCGGCGATGAATCCGCCTGGCGGCTCGCAAATAAGGTGGCCACATTGACGGCCGTGGTGCTGGGTGCACTGTGCATTGCCGGGATGGTCTTTTCGGCTCAGTTGGTGGCGACCCTGGCGCCCGGATTCGACCCGCAGAAGGCGGCGTTGGCCGCGCAGCTGACGCGCATCATGTTTCCCTTCATTCTCTTGGTCTCGCTCGCCGCATTGGTCATGGGCATGCTGAATTCCAAGAGCGTGTTCGGCATGCCGGCAATGGCGTCGAGTTTCTTCAATATCGGCTCCATCGTCGGCGGGGTGACTCTCGGCTACTGGATCGACCCGCATTACGGCCCGCGCGCGCTGCTCGGACTGGCCGCTGCCACGGTCATCGGCGGCGGCTTGCAACTCGCGGTTCAATTGCCGTCGCTGGCCCGCCTCGGATATCGCTTCCGCGCGGATTTTTACTGGCGCGATGCCGGTGTGAAGGCAATTCTTTTGCTGATGGGTCCCTCGGTGATTGCCGCCAGTACCACCCAGTTCAATGTGCTGGTCAATTCGATGTTTGCCTCGACGCTCGGCGATGGACCGATTTTCTGGCTGTCGATTGCTTTTCGCCTGATGCAATTGCCTTTGGGCCTGTTCGGCGTCGCGCTCGGCACCGTCACCTTGCCGCTGCTGTCGCGACTGGTCGTCGCGCGTCAAATGGATGCATTTCGCACCGAACTTGCACGCGCCATGCGCCTGGCGCTGCTGCTCACCATCCCTTCGACGATCGGACTCATCGTGCTCGCCGAGCCGATTATTTCCGTGCTGTATCAGCATGGAAGATTCACCGCGTACCAGGCTGTCCAAGCCGCCGGCGCGCTGCGATTCTACGCCATCGGGCTGGCCGGATATGCCGCGCTTAAGGTGTTGGTGAACGCGTTCTATGCGCTCGATCGGCGCAAGACGCCGATGCTGGTGAGCTTCCTGGCCGTGGCGCTCAATCTTCTTCTCAACTGGCTGTTCACCTTCCATCTGGGGTGGGGGCACCGCGGTTTGGCGTTCTCCACCGGCTGCATCGCGACGGTCAATTTCCTGTTGCTGTATGCGCTTATGCGCCGTCACTTGAACGGTCTTGAGTCGCGCCGCATGCTCATTATGTTGGGGAAGGTTGCAGTCGCCGCAGTCGCGTTGGTGGCGGTTTGCGGCGCCTCGTCGCACTGGTTGCTGGCCGATTGGCAGACACAGGCGTTCTGGAGCAAGCTCGGCGCGCTGCTGGCAACGGTTGTCGTGGGCGCTTTGGTTTTTGCCGCCTGCGGCGCCGCTCTGCACATCGAGGAACTCAAAGAATTGCAGGCCGCGATCAACCGGCGATTGCGACGGATTACTTGACGCGCGAGGGGATGCTCAATCCTCGCATCACCGCGGGCCGCTGCATGAAGGAACTCAACGCTCTGTTGACGTGCGGAAAGTCGGCGATTCCCACCAAGTCTCCCGCTTCGTAAAAGCTGATCAAGTTATTGATCCACGGGAACGTCGCCACGTCCGCGATCGAGAACGCGTCGCCCACGATCCAGGCGCGATCTGCAAGCCGGGCATTCAGCACGCTTAACAGACGCTTCGCTTCCGCGACGTAGCGGTCGCGCGGACGCTTGTCTTCGTAATTCTTACCCGCGAATTTATTGAAGAAACCGACCTGTCCAAACATGGGCCCGATGCCGCCCATCTGAAACATCAGCCACTGGATGGTTTGGTAGCGGCTGTCCGGATCCTTGGGGATTAGCTGTCCGGCCTTATCGGCGAGATAGAGCAGGATCGCGCCCGACTCGAACAGGGACAGCGGCTTGCCGCTGGGTCCATTCGGATCCAGGATGGCGGGTATCTTGTTGTTGGGATTGAGCGATAAAAACTCCGGGCTCATTTGATCGTTGGTTTCAAAGTTCACCAAGTGGGGCTCGTAGGGCAGGCCGATCTCCTCGAGCATAATGGAAACCTTCACACCGTTAGGCGTGGGCAACGAATACAGCTGCAAGCGCTCTGGGTGCTGCGCCGGCCATTTCTTGGTGATGGGAAAATCGGCAAAATCGCTCATGCAGCCTCCTGTTTTCCGAGCATTCGCTATCCTAGCGAAATTTGGTGCTGAAGACTCGGCCGAGGACAAGATGTCCAGTCTTGAGTTATCGTGCCGGCATTATCATTGTGCTGACGGGAGCGCATGAACATGGAGATTCAATCTTGAAGCCGGCCGATTTGGGATTCACGATGCCGGCCGAGTGGGCTCCCCACGCGGGATGTTGGATGGGTTGGCCCAAGCGAGAATCGATTTGGCATGGGCACATCGAGGCCGCTCGCGACGACTACGCCAGAGTCGCACAGGCCATTGCCCGATTCGAGCCCCTGACCATGCTGGCCGACCCGGCGCTTGCGGCGGATGCCGCTGCGCGCTGCGGGTCCTCGGTGCGCGTGGTGGCGATGCCCATGGACGACTCGTGGCTGCGCGACTCGGGCCCGAACTTCCTGCTCGACACGAGCGGAAATCGCGCGGCGGCGCTGTTCACCTTCAACGCCTGGGGCGCCAAGTGTGTGCCCTTCGATCGGGATGCGGCGGTTGGCGCCGGGGTCGCGGATTTGGTGTTGGCGCGGGCTTTTTGCTCCGATCTCGTGGTCGAGGGTGGAGGATTTCTGTCGGACGGTGAGGGGACCCTGATTACCGCCGAGTCTTGCGTGCTCAATGCCAACCGAAATCCAGGATGGACCAAGGCGCAGGCTGATGCGGAGCTGCGGGCCATGCTGGGAGTTCAGAAAATCATCTGGCTGCCGGGCGATTTGAGCGACAACGCAACGGACGGCCATGTCGATGGGTATGTTGCCTACATCCGGCCGGCGGCGGTTCTGCTCGAGGTAGTGGCCGATCCCAGAGACCCGAGATATTCCATCATGGCGGAGAACAGAAAGGTTCTGCAGTCCGAGACCGATGCGCACGGTCGTCGCTTAGAGCTGTTGCCGATCGCCGAGGCGCCGCGGACGTCGGTGCCCGAGGGCGAAGATCTTTATTGCCGATCGTATGTGAATTTCTATATCGCAAACGGCGCCATCATCGCGCCTGCATACGGAATTGCCGAGGATGCAGAGGTTGCGGCCACTCTCCGGCGCGCGTATCCGGACCGCCAAGTCGTGTCATTGGGGCTTCGGGATCTGTTTCGCGGCGGTGGCGGGATTCACTGCATTACACAACAAGAGCCGCGCGCACTCTCTACTTGAACGGTCGATTAGTAGTATGATTATCCGATTTCGGGCTTTCGCACGGTGAAAGGATGGTTGTGCACAAAAAGTTAGCGTTTGCGACTCTATGTCTTTGCCTGATGCCGTTGTTTTGCGCGGCGCAATCCGCGGAGGCAGTGACCGCAATCCGCGCCGGCAAATTCGTCGATGTGGATGCGGGCCGCGTGCTCGCCGATCAGATCATTCTCATTCGCGGCAAGAAGATCGAGGCGGTTGGATCCAAACTTGCCATACCGGCCGGCGCCGCCGTCATCGATTTGTCGAATATGACGGTGCTGCCCGGCCTCGTCGATTGCCACACACACCTGGCCGATCTCACGGACGCGGAACCCGTCAACTCATTGACGAAAAGTGCGGTGGAAACCGCGTATCTGACTATTCCCAACGCAAAGGCCACTTTGCTGGCGGGCTTTACCACCGTCCGCGATGTAGGGGTCTATCGGGCCTTCAACGATGTCGCCATGCGCGATGCCATCGCGAGAGGCACCATCATCGGGCCGCGCATGTACGTCGCCGGCGCCTATGTAACCATCAGCCAGGGTGCCGGTGCCATGACGGGTATTGCGCTCGATGTGCAGCTGCCGCTCGACATGCGCTTCGGCGAGGCCAACAGTCCCTGGGAGGTTCGGCAGAAGGTTCGCCAGTTGGCGCATCTCGGCGCCGACAACATCAAGGTGCTGTCCACGGGCGCCGTACTGACCCACGGCAGCAATCCGAAGTCGGTCGAATTCACGCCCGAAGAGTTACGCGCCGCCGTTGAAGAGGCAGCCAATTTTGGCCTTCGCGTGGAGGCCCATGCGCATGCGGCAGAGGGCATCAATAACGCGATACGAGCAGGGGTTGCATCGATTGAGCATGCCACGTTGATCGATGACGAAGGCATCGCGCTCGCCAAGAAGCATGGCACTTATCTCGACATGGACATATACGACGAGGAGTGCATTCAGTCCTCTGCCAGCACGCCGGCGGACTTTCTGCAGCACGACGCAGACTTGGCGGAGGCGCAACGCCGCAATTTCACCAAAGCGGTACGCGCCGGCGTGAAAATGTCCTTCGGGACGGACGCCGGCATTTGTCCGCACGGAGTCAACGCACGGCAATTCGCCTTCATGGTGAAATATGGGATGACGCCGATGCAGGCGATTCAGTCGGCCACGGTCAATGCCGCGGACCTCATCGGACATTCCGAGCTGTTTGGCTCTGTTGCCGCCGGCAAGTCGGCGGACATCATCGCCGTGAAAGGCGACCCCATTGCCGACATACGCAAGTTGGAGAACGTGCAGTTCGTGATGAAAGAGGGCAAGGTCTACAAACAGGGCGAATAAACCGCTGCCGCGAGTTCCCTAGTATCCGGCGAGGCGTCTCCGTTCGGCGACGGTCACGGGTGCCCGGACGCAGACTGGCCCGTATCGGCTATGATAGGGGAGGCATTCAGATAGACGGGAGCTTGCCGTGAATTTACGCCTGCCGATGTCAGTGTGGTCGATTCTGTTGATGTGCACATTCGGCGCCGCAAGCGTTGCGGCTTTGCCGGTTTCACGCCTCGAAGTCCACGTCATCACCGGCGCGCAGGAACTGTCGGCCGGCAGCTCCTTGGAGCTACGCATATACGAGACCGGCAATGCGGTCAGGCGCCTGCCATTGGTGCATGGCGAATCCTGGGCTCGCGATTCAACCCATATTATTCCCGTGAAACTCAATGAGGCGCTCGACCCTCGCAATGTCGTGCGCTTCAGCTTGTATTATCGAAGCGCGAGTCCGGTGGCGCCTGAGCTGGAAATCGTCGCAGCCGATGTGCGCCTGCCGTCGCACCGGGACGCTCCCGAGCTGCTTCTGGACGCCACGCTAGCGGGCGTGATTACCGGTCAGGGGGAACTCGCCACCATGGACAGAGATCAGTCGGCTCTCGCCTGCAGAAGCGATGCGGACTGTGACGATAAGCGCAGCTGCAATGGACATGAACATTGCGCGCCGCGTACTGTGGGCGCCGATGCACGCGGATGCGTGAAGGGCACGCCGGTTGTGTGTCCCGTCAATCAAGTGTGCGGCGAGGGTGTCGGATGCCGCGGCTTGCCGAGCGATTCCAAACCCTAGTTCTGCTTGCGGTTCGACGCCGTCAGGCGCCCAGCGCATCGTGGAGCGAGCTCATATGTATCTTGGCGTTGGCCAATATAAGTGCGCAATCCGCCACGGTCAGGCCGATGTGGTGAAATGCCGTGATTTGGTCGATTGCGACGGGTCCGGCGGACGGATTTCGCAATGTGGCAGCGAGCGCGACGCTCGCGGTTAGTACGTCCGACAGCTCGCTGTCATGAACCCAACGACGTTCGTAGTCGTCTTGATCGCCGACGGCATTGCACATTTCCTCCGCAAAGCCCCAGTTTTCCAGAACGGCTTTACCGATGGATCCGTGCCAGTCGGCCACCAATTCGATGAAGACTGGATCGCTGCTGAACTCAGCCGCGTTGTCTGCGGTGCGCACCAGGATGTACAGCCGTCCAATTCCGTGCAGCAAGCCCGTCAGGAATGCCTCGTCGGGACTGACCTTGGTCCGCCTCGCCAGCGCCTGGCTGACCGATGCGACTGATATGCAGTCTTTCCACAACTCGCCCAGGGGCTTTGCGATTGCGCGCAAGGATTCTGCATTTTTCATTTGCCGCACGGCAAACGCCATTGCGGCGCTTTGCACGAGCTGCTGACCGAGGCGGGTGATGGCGGAACGCAAATCCGTGAGCGGCTTGCCCGACGTATTGAACGCTGCCGAATTGGCCGTTTGCAGCAGACGCGCGGCCAGGCGCGGCTCATTGCCGACGATGGCCACTGTCTTATCGAGAGTCGTGCGCGGATCGGCCAGGGCATGGCGAATACGCAGGACGACGTCGGGAAAGCACGGCAGGTCCACTGTACCGTTTGATACCTCCATCGCCAGATGACGGAGGAAATCGAGCGCAGTTCCCCGAGTTTCCGCAGCCGCCATCGTGCTTGTCGCCTGAACCGAACTGTCGCCGGACCGATAGGTCGGCGCACTGGAGCCACTGGGCATTCGTACATCCCTCTATGGGGCGTGCGCCCCTTATGTAAGGGTTTTCGGCTCGACCTCGTTAATCTTAAATCTTACAATGATTGCATTATGTCTAATCGCCCGGGGAAGCCGAAACGGTCAGGTGCGAAAGCCTCCGCTGCGCCTCCTGCGCAAGCCGCCGGGTGAGTTCACCGGCGGCTATCGACCGTTCGGCCAACCGTGCCGCCTGCCCCGACCATAGATTGCTGAATTCGCCCGAGCCGGCTGCTTCCGATGCCGCTCGGAGAGGAGCCAGCGCCGCCGCGGCCAGGGGAAACTCCGGTGCGTAGGCAGAGATGGGCCCCTGTTCACGCATCAAGCGATTGATGATGCCGCGCGCCGGCCGGCCGGTGAATACATTGGTGATCATGGTGTCGTCATCCCCGGCACGCTCGAGAGCCTCTCGATGCGCTCCTGGCAGGCTGACTTCGGGACAGAAAAGATAGGCGGTTCCGATCTGTACGGCCGCCGCGCCCAACGCTAAGGCGGCGACGATGCCGCGCGCGTCCGCGATGCCGCCGGCCGCGATGACGGGAACCGTCACCGCGTCGACCACTTGCGGCACGAGAGCGAAGGTTCCGACCTGTCGCGACATGTCCTGGGTCAAAAAGCTGCCGCGGTGACCGCCCGCCTCCAGTCCCATGGCGATGATGGCGTCACAGCCGCGGTCCTCAAGCCAGCGCGCCTCTGCGACCGTGGTCGCGGAGGATATTACTTTTGCTCCGGCCCCTTTGACTCTCGCCATGAGTTCCGGCGCCGGGAGTCCAAAATGAAAACTCACCACCTTGGGTCGATACTCCTCGATCAATTCGCAAAAGGCGCCGTCGAAGGGCCGCCGCACCGCGGCGGGTAGCTGCAACTGCGGGTCCAACCCCAGTTCAATATAGTAGGGCGCCAGACGCGCACGCCAGGCCGCATCGCGTGCCGCGTCAGCCGCAGCTGGGGAATGGCAGAAGAAATTGACATTGAGCGGCTGCGACGTCCGATCTGCGATCAGATCGAGCGCCGTGCGAGCCTGCGGCACACTTAGCTGGGCGCAGGGCAGTGAACCCAAACCGCCGGCGTCGCTGACGGCTATCGCCAATTCCGGCGTACCGGGTCCCGCCATGGGCGCTTGAACAATCGGTACTTCGATACCGAACAAATCAATGACGCGCCTATCGGACCACATGCTCGAGATCCTCCTGATCGGTCAGCGAAAGGCAATCACGACCGCTGCCGTCAATGTTAGCAATGCCGCTGCCTGAACTCGATAGTCCTGCCATACGGGCAGGAGCTTCAATCGCAGCCGCTCGGCCGGGCTAAAATCGAACTGCCACATGGTAACCGGGTGATCCGGCTGAAGTTTCGCAGGCCTCAGCATACTGACGCCGATCAGGATAGCGACATCCAGCGCCGTGAGCAGGGGGGCTGCATATAGAAAGTGAAAATTCGTCCAGCGAAGCACGACATTGATCACGAACAATGCGAAGCCGCATACCGAGCCCAATATCATGGTCGCGGCGGCGCCGTCGGGACTGGCTCCGCGCCAGAACATCCCCACCAAGAACAGCGCCACCACCGGAGGTACTGCATAGGCCAATACGGCCTGTAAGTACTGCCACAACGACGGAAATAGCTGCAGTTGCGGCGCCCATGCGACCGCAATCAACAATAGACCGACGGTGCACGAGCGGCCGACTCGTACCACTTGGGAGTCCGACAGTCCGGGCTTGATCTGCTTGATGACGTCCATGGTGATGAGGGTCGACGCGGAATTGAGCATGGAGGCAATCGACACCATCGTCGCCGCGACGAATCCCGCAACCACGAGACCGACGAGGCCGGTCGGCAATAAATGCAGAATTAAATTCGGATACACCAGATCGGCCCGCGGCAGCCTCGGATACAGCAGCAGGGCGCAGGTCCCCGGTAATACGATCAAGAACAGCACCGGCAGTTTCAGCAGCCCGGCAAACAGCGCGCCCCAGCGCGCATGATCGAGGTTCTTGGCCGATAGCAAACGCTGCACGATCGATTGATTCGTGCACCAGTAATAGAATCCCAAAAGAGGAATTCCCAGCAACAATCCGGGCCACGGAACGCCGCGGTCGCCCATCGGCCGGATCAGCGATAGCGCCGCCGGATCGACGCCGTGCATCACGACATGCCAGCCGCCGGCGCGGCTGAAGGCACCGATCGATATCATGAGCGCTCCCACCATGAGCACCACGGCCTGGACTGCTTCGGTATAGATGACGGCCCGCAGACCGCCCAGAGTGGTGTATATGCCGGCCGTGCCCGCCAGGACCGCTACGATCAGCCACAAGGGCCATCCGGGGAACAGCAGCTGACAGACCAGCGAGCCGCTATACAGCACGCCGGCGGAATCAACGAAGATGTTGAGAAACAAGGTGAGCATGGCGAAGTGCAGGCGGGCTCGTCGGTCGTAACGGCGTTCGAGGAACTCCGGCATCGTGTACGTCTGGCTGCGAATTATGGACGGCAACAGGAACAGGCAGAAGAACACCAGAATGACGATTGCAGACCACTCATAGTCGTAGACCGAGATTCCCATGGAATACGCGCCGCCGGCCAAGCCGACCAAGGCCGTCGAGGACATATTCGACGCGAGCAACGCCAAACCGATCACGGGCCAGGTGGTTGCGCGCGATGCCAGAAAATAATCCACCGGTGCAATTCGACGCCGCGACACCAGAAGTCCCAGGAGGATGAGCCCACCGGCATACGCAGCCACCACTCCCCAATCGAGCAGCCCCAGCAGGCCGAGAGAGGCGGAGCTAGTCGGCATGAGCGGGGCTCGACACGGGGGTGCCACGATCATTTGACAGCGCTGACATTATTCCCTTTATTCCTGTAAACTCCGCTCGTGGGGGGCTTTGTCGCGATGCTATAAGCTGCGTCAGAATGTATAAAACCATAAATATTACATGCAGTTATAAACTATTTCTGTCTCTAGAGGTTAGCTTTGTGAGCCGACGCCGTGCTCATTGGCGACCCAGTCCCCGTGTGTCGAGCTCAAGGAGAATTCAGTGTCGTCGCGCCCTGCCTTAACAGCCGTTGCCGCGCTCTTTTTATTGGGTGCCGCCGCGACATCGTCGTCGGCGCCCGCTCCCGGCAGCAGTGTACATCCTGAGCTATGGCCTGCTGTCGCCCCCGTACCGATGGACGCCGCAGCCGAAGCGTTCGTGCAGGATCTGTTGTCGCACATGAGCTTGGAGGATAAGGTCGGCCAGATGATCCAGGCCGATATCGCCTCGATCTCGCCGGCGGAACTGCGCACCTATAAGCTGGGTTCAATACTTGCCGGAGGCGGTTCCGCTCCCGGCGCTAACGTGCGCGCCGCACCGCAGGCTTGGCTGAATCTGACTGACGAGTTCTATCGAGCCTCGTTGTCGGCGACCAATGCCGCGCATCCCGCGATACCGATTCTTTTCGGCATCGACGCAGTGCACGGGCATGCGAAGATCGTAGGTGCCACTGTCTTTCCACATAATGTAGCGCTGGGGGCCGCGCACGATCCGGAGTTGGTCGGCCGAATCGGTCAGGCAACCGCGGCGGAAGTGGCCGCCACCGGCATCGATTGGACCTTTGCACCGACGGTCGCCGTCGCACGCGATGTGCGCTGGGGTCGATCCTACGAGAGCTATTCGGAATCGCCGGAGTTGGTCGCCGCATATGCCGCGGCAATGGTGACCGGGCTTCAAGGCGAGCGCGGCACGAAGCAATTCATGGCGCCGGGACACACGCTATCGTCGGTCAAGCACTTTCTCGGCGACGGCAGCACGCTTGACGGCCGAGATCAAGGCAACTCCGTCGTGTCAGAAGCCGAACTGAGCGCGGTGCATGGCGCGGGATACCCCGCCGCGATCAAGGCGGGCGCCATGATAGTCATGGCCTCCTATAACAGCTGGAACGGCGTGAAAATGCATGCCAATCACTACCTCTTGACGGACATATTGAAAGGTAGGCTCGGTTTCCAAGGATTCGTGGTCGGGGACTGGAACGCACACGAACAGATTCCGGGCTGCACGAAAGATCGGTGTGCGGCGGCAATTCTCGCCGGTGTCGATATGCTGATGGCGCCGGATAGTTGGCGGGCAGTTTATAAAAACACTGTGGTGCAGGTGCGGTCCGGTGAAATTCCTCAATCCCGTATCGATGATGCCGTGCGGCGAATACTGCGCGTCAAAGCCGCGGCGGGTTTGTTCACACGGGCGGCGCCGAAGCAACGCGCCGACGCAGGCAATTTCACCATCCTCGGCAGCGCGGACCATCGTTCTTTGGCGCGCGAAGCCGTGCGCAAGTCCCTCGTCCTGCTCAAGAACGAGCACGGCATCCTGCCGCTGAATCCGCACGCGAGCATAGGAGTCGCGGGCAATGCCGCTGACTCCATCGGTACCCAATCGGGCGGCTGGACCGTCAATTGGCAGGGCGATCACAACAGCAACGCGGACTTCCCCGGTGGGACTTCCATTTTCGCGGGCATCAAGGCGGCGGTTGAGGCGGCCGGCGGATCGGCGGCATTGAGCAAGGATGGCCGATTCGCGAAAAAGCCCGCGGCCGCCATTGTCGTCTTCGGTGAAGCTCCCTACGCGGAATTTGAGGGCGACCGGGAAAATCTTGAGTTCTCGCCGAACGACAAGCACGATCTCGCGCTGCTGCGGCGATTGCATGCCCAGGGCATCCCAACCGTGGCTGTGTTCTTGTCGGGCCGGCCCATGTGGGTCAATCCGGAGATCAATGCGGCCGATGCCTTTGTTTTGGCTTGGCTGCCGGGAAGCGAGGGCGAGGGCGTTGCCGATCTCTTGTTCAGCAAGCAAGGCCGGGCGACATTCGATTTCACAGGCCGCCTGGCATTCTCGTGGCCACAGCGAGCCATGCCGGTACGCTTCGATGCCGCCGGAAATGTATCCGGAGCGCAGTTTCCGCGCGGATCGGGTCTCGACTATCGCAGCAGTATCGCATCGACGCTGCTGCCGGAGGATCCAGGCATCGCACCCCGTTCGATCGTCCCGCGGGGAAGCCTATTTCGCGCGGGCCACGTGACGGCGCCGTGGTCAATTTTTGTCGCGGATAACGGCATCCAGGTCCATCAGACGACTCAGCGGCAGGAAAGTCCGCAGGGAGCCGTCGCGACGGTGTCGGATCCCGTGGGCAATTCGGTGGTTTGGACGGGCAAGGGCAGCGGTCTATTCATGATTTCAGGGCGCGCGAGCGATTTTAGGGAGAAGCTTGGGCAGGGGATGCGCGTCGAAGTGCATTATCGCGTCGATCAAGCTCCCGAAGATAAGGTCAGCGTCGGCATGCGCTGCACCGAGCCACTCTGCGGAACTCAGGGCGGCGCCATGCTCAACGTGACCACAGCCTTCAAGAGCGCAACGCCGGGGTCCTGGCGAACCTTGTCCATCCCGCTGTCCTGCTTTGCGGCCTCGGCTGCGGACCTGAGAGAGGTTGAAGTGCCGTTCGCGATAGAGACCGGCGGGCGCTTCGGGTTGACCATCGCTAGCGTGAGTCTATTGCCAAAGGCCGCAGGAACCGCTGAGCGCTGCCCAGAAACAATCTGAGGCTTTTGGGGCGCGGATACGAACGAGTCGCTAAACTAGGCGCACACTCGCGAGGTTGCTCCATTGGCCATCAACTTAAGTCCGGCATCTGTCACGATTCAAGAAGTTGCAGATCTCGCGAAAGTCTCGCCCAAGACTGTATCGCGGGTCATCAACAATGAGCCACGGGTGCGTTCCGACACGCGGGCGCGGATTCTGGAGGCCATCGAAACGCTCAATTATCGGCCGAATCTCAATGCGCGAGGCTTGGCCAGCAATCGTTCCTTTCTCATCGGCCTGTTTTGCGAGAAGCCCGGCGATTATCTGAGCGAGTTCCAGGCAGGAGCGGTTGAGCGCTGCCGCGAGTCAAATTTGCACTTGATGGTCGAACCCTGGGACGTGGACAGTCCGGGGATAGATAAACGGATCGATACCTTATTGGGGCAATTGCGCCTGGAAGGGGTGATCCTGCTGCCTCCCTTGAGCGATCATCCCGTCGTATTGAACAAGCTTCATGAAGCCTCGATCCCCATGGTTCGAATTGCTCCGAAGCATCATCTGAACACCACGCCCTCGATCGGAATAGACGACTACGTGGCGGCGCGGCAGGTGACGGCGCATCTGGTGAATCTCGGGCATCGCCGAATCGGCTTCATTCTAGGCAGGCCGGAACATGGCGCCACCGAACAGCGCTATCTGGGATTCGTCGAGGAAATGCGTGCTCACCAAATTCCGGTGGACCCCGATTTGGTACAAACCGGCAATTTCGCATTCGGCGACGGCTTGCTGTGCGCGGAACGCATGCTGCGCGCGTCTTTGCCGCCGACCGCCATTTTTGCCAGCAACGACGATATGGCCGCGGCCGTGGTGTCGATGGCCCGCAAATTCGGGCTAGATCTTCCGGGGCAACTGTCGGTCGCCGGATTCGACGATGCACCCGTGGCGAGCATGATTTGGCCGGAGTTGACGACGGTGCGTCAGCCGGTCGCGGCGATGGCAAGAATCGCGGCTGATTTGATCATTCAATTCGAGCCGAAACGCAATGGCTGGCCTGAGCCCGTTCCCAGACACCTGCTCGACCATGAATTGGTGGTTCGCAATTCCACCGCGCGTCCGTCGCGGCGCTGACCGCCGCGTAAAGAGGAGAGTACTAATGCCAAAGAAAATTGATTTGACTGCAGTCAAGACGGTTGCCGGGTCACGCTACCCCGCGCCTTACGATGTTCCGTGCGCGAACAGATCGCGCCGCAGCCTGGGGAATGCGGCGGGCCTGACGCAGTTCGGCGTCAATCTGACGCGCCTTCCGCCGGGTACTTGGTCGAGCCAGAGGCACTGGCATTCCGCCGAGGACGAATTCATTTACGTGGTTCAAGGCGAGCTTGTTCTGGTCACCGACGCCGGGGAAGAGGTGCTTCGCGCCGGCGATTGCGCTGGATTCAAGGCGGGCGTGGCAGATGGTCATCATCTCCAGAATCGCAGCGCCGACGACGCGCTCTATTTGGAGATGGGCTCGCGACGTATCGAGGGCGATGAAGTGGTTTACCCGGATATCGATCTGAAGGTGTTGGCGGGGCACGGAGGATATGCACACGCGGATGGACGGCCGTATACCGGCGCCAAGCCACGCAATCCTGGAGAGTGATTTGGACGTCAGTCGCTACGACATCGATTTACGCAGTGATACGGTAACCCGGCCGTCGCCGGGCATGCGGGCCGCAATGGCCGGCGCGGACGTGGGGGACGACGTCTATGGCGACGACCCGACGGTCAATCGCCTGCAGGCGTTCGTCGCTGAGCGCTTTGGCTTCGAGCGCGCCCTTTTCTTTGCCAGCGGCACGCAGAGCAATTTGGCAGCCTTGATGGCTCATTGCGGGCGCGGCGATGAATATTTGGTGGGCCAAGAAGCACATACTTACAGCTATGAGGGCGGCGGCGCCGCGACTCTCGGCAGCATTCAGCCACAGCCGTTGGATAACGAGCCCGACGGCAGCATTTCGATCGGTCGCATCGCCAAGGCCATCAAACCGCACGACATTCATTTTGCGCCGACCCGGTTGTTGGCCCTCGAGAACACCATCGGCGGCCGTGTATTGCCGCCGGAATACCAGCGGCAGGTCACCGCCTTCGCGCACGAGAAGAATCTTCGCACCCATCTGGACGGCGCGCGCCTATTCAATGCCATCGTCAAACTCGGCGTCGATGAACGCACCGCAGTGGCGGGATTCGACTCGGTGTCCGTGTGCCTCTCGAAGGGGCTTGGCGCTCCCGCCGGTTCCGTACTGCTCGGTTCGCGCAACTTGATCGACGAGGCCCGGCGCTGGCGCAAGGCATTGGGCGGCGGCATGCGCCAGGCTGGCGTGCTCGCCGCGGCCGGAATTTACGCCTTGGAGCACAATGTGCGGCCGCTGGCGGAGGACCACGCGAACGCCGATTACCTTGCGCGCGGATTACGCGAGTTGGGGTTGAAGTCCGAGCCGCCGCAAACGAATATTTTGTATGTGGACATTCCCGAATCGCAAACCGAACAATTGAGCCAACATCTGGAGGAGCGCGGCATTCTGGCTACCGTCCGAACGCGCACCCGCCTGGTGACGCATTTGGATGCGCCGCGCGCCAAGATCGACATTGCCCTGCGAGCATTTCGCGATTATCCACATTGGGACTTGTAAGGCGCGCATTTACACCTTTTTTACGGCGGCGGTGGTTATCACTGCGCCGTTTTTCCACCCCGGCGCCTAGATTGACTGTATCGCAGACTCTGCCCTGCGTGACGTCATCGAAGGAGCTGCGGTGGATTCCCTATATTTAACCATTCTTGCTGTGTTCTTGGTGATCACCCTCGCGCTGGTCGCCGGGTGCGCGGCGCTGGAGCGCAAGAAATGATCTGGTCCTATGCGTTGAGCGGGACGATCGCCGCGGGACTGCTCGTATACCTGATCATTGCCTTGATTCGCGCAGAGGATCTGTGATGAGCGGCGAATCCTGGTTCACTTTGGCTTTGTATCTGGGTGTGCTCGTCGCGCTCTCGTATCCGCTTGCGATCCTGCTGTCGCGAATTGCCGCGTCGCGACCGATAGGTGGGTTCCTGGGGCGGATGGAACGCGCCGTGTACCGCGTTGCCGGTATCGATCCCGAGAAAGAAATGCCGTGGACCCGCTACGCAGTGGCCGTTCTCTTGTTCAACACCTTGGGCGTCGTGATCGTCTATCTCGTCCAGCGCGTGCAGATCTGGCTGCCCTGGAATCCCCAGCAGATGGCAAATATCACGGCCGACTCGGCATTCAATACCGCCGTCAGCTTTGTGACCAACACCGATTGGCAGGGCTATGCCGGCGAATCCACGATGAGCTATTTCACTCAAATGGTGGCGCTCGCCGTCCAGAATTTCTTCTCCGCGGCCACGGGTCTGTCGGTGGCCTTTGCCCTGATACGCGGCTTCGCGCGTCACTCGGCGCAAGGCGTGGGCAATTTCTGGGTGGACGTGACCCGCAGCACGGCCTATGTGTTGCTACCCCTGTCCATGCTTCTGGCAATCGTATTCATGGGCCAGGGTGCCATCCAGAATTTCGACGCATACAAAGATGTCAGTCCGCTGGAAAGCTTGACGTACACCCAGCCAAAGACAGATGCCGCCGGCCAGCCGATAAAGGACGCGCAAGGCAATGCCGTCACCGAGACGCTGACGACGCACACCCAGACCCTCGCGATGGGCCCGGTGGCTTCACAGGAAGCAATCAAGATGTTGGGTACCAACGGCGGTGGATTTTTCAATGCCAACTCCGCGCATCCTTATGAGAATCCGACGCCCCTGAGCAATTTCCTGCAGATGATTTCCATATTTCTCATCCCGGCGGCGCTCTGCTTCACCTTCGGCCGCATGGTCGGCGACTCGCGCCAGGGCTGGGCGATATTCAGCGCCATGACGGCGATATTCGTGGTGATGACGGTGGTTGCTCTATGGGCCGAAACTCAAGGCAATCCGTCGTTCACCCCGCTCGGCGTGGACCAGGCGCACAGCGCGCTGCAATCCGGCGGAAACATGGAAGGCAAGGAGACGCGATTCGGAATCGTCGCGTCTGCGTTGTTCGCCACCATCACGACGGCCGCCTCGTGCGGCGCCGTCAATGCCATGCACGATTCCTTTACTCCCCTTGGGGGACTCATTCCCATGTGGCTGATACAGCTCGGCGAGGTGGTATTCGGCGGCGTGGGCTCCGGTCTGTACGGCATGCTGATTTTCGCCATCATGGCGGTATTCGTCGCGGGTCTGATGATCGGACGGACGCCGGAGTACATCGGCAAGAAGATCGAATCGTTCGAAATGAAAATGACATCGATCGTGATTCTGGTGACGCCGCTTCTGGCGTTGGCCGGCACGGCGATCGCGGTAATCGCCGAACAGGGCAAAATCGGCGTCCTCAATCCCGGGGCGCACGGATTCTCGGAAATCCTCTACGCTCTGTCGTCTGCCGCGAATAACAACGGCAGCGCCTTTGCGGGTCTCTCCGCCAACACTCCTTTCTACAATTTGCTGCTGGCGGTGGCCATGTGGTTCGGACGGTTTGCCTTCATCGTCCCGGTCCTGGCCATTGCCGGGTCCCTTGCCAAAAAGAAACGCATAGAGCCAACGGCCGGCACGTTGCCGACCCATGGGCCTCTGTTCGTCGCGCTGCTGGTAGGTACCGTGGTTCTGGTGGGCGCGCTCACCTATGTGCCAGCCCTTGCGCTCGGCCCCGTGATCGAGCATCTGCAGCTCTACGCCAATCATTGAGATCCCAAACATGGTTCGAAAATCCCTGACCCTCTTCGATTCCGCGCTCGTCGGACCTGCCATCGCCGATTCGTTCCGTAAGCTCTCACCTGCGGTGCAGCTGCGAAACCCGGTGATGTTCGTGGTGTACATCGGCAGCTTGCTGACCACTTTCTTGTACGTTCAGGCGCTGCGCGGGCAGGGCGAGGCGCCTTCGGGATTCATTCTCGACATTACGGCGTGGCTATGGTTTACGGTGCTGTTTGCGAACTTTGCGGAGGCGCTGGCGGAAGGCCGCAGCAAAGCACAGGCAGCGTCTCTGCGAGGTTTGAAGCACTCCATCAGCGCCAAGAAGCTGCGCGGTGCAAAACACGCCACGGATTGGACCGTCACACCCGCGCCGCAACTGCGCAAGGGAGATTATTTCCTGGTCGAATCCGGCGACGTGGTTCCGGCCGACGGCGAAGTCGTCGAAGGCGTTGCCTCAGTGGATGAGAGCGCAATTACCGGCGAGTCTGCCCCGGTGGTGCGAGAATCCGGCGGGGACTTTTCCGCTGTGACCGGCGGCACCCGTGTTTTGTCGGACTGGCTGGTGGTGCGAGTGGCTGTGAATCCCGGTGAGGCGTTCATCGACCGCATGATTGCCATGGTGGAGGGTGCGAAGCGGCAAAAGACCCCCAATGAAATCGCATTGACCATACTGCTCATCGCCTTGACTCTGGTATTTTTGCTCGCCACCGCTACTTTGCTGCCATTCTCCATCTACAGCGTGGCGGTCGCCAAGGTGGGTTCCCCGGTCACGATCACCGTATTGGTTGCGCTATTGGTCTGTCTCATTCCGACGACCATCGGTGGCTTGCTGTCGGCCATCGGCGTCGCGGGGATGAGTCGCATGATGGCCTCGAACGTCATCGCGACCTCGGGCCGCGCCGTTGAGGCGGCCGGAGACGTGGACGTATTGCTGCTCGACAAGACCGGCACCATCACTTTGGGCAATCGGCAAGCGGCGGCGTTTATTCCGGCGGAGGGAGTTACCGAGCAGCAGCTCGCGGACGCTGCTCAATTAAGTTCGCTCGCCGACGAAACTCCGGAAGGCAGAAGCATCGTGGTTCTTGCCAAGAATCGCTTCAATCTGCGCGAACGAAATCTGGCGCAACTCGACGCAACCTTTGTAGCCTTTTCGGCGCAAACCCGCATGAGCGGCGTTAATCTGGGAAAGCGCGAAGTGCGCAAGGGCGCCGCCACCGCCATTCGACAGTACATCGAGTCGAGCGGACTTAGCTTCCCGTCGCGAGTGACTCAAACGGTCGATGAAGTCGCTCGCAAAGGCAGCACTCCGCTGGTCGTTTGCGACAGCGGCCGCGTCCTGGGCGTGGTGGAGCTGAAGGACATCGTCAAAGGCGGTATCAAGGAGCGGTTTGGCGAGCTGCGCCGCATGGGCATCCGTACGGTGATGATCACCGGGGACAACCGCCTCACCGCCGCGGCGATCGCCGCCGAGGCGGGAGTGGATGATTTTCTCGCCGAGGCGACTCCGGAAGCGAAACTCAAACTCATCCGTCAATATCAGAGCGAAGGACGCCTGGTCGCCATGACAGGCGATGGAACTAATGACGCCCCCGCGCTGGCTCAGGCGGACGTGGCTGTTGCCATGAATTCGGGTACTCAAGCGGCCAAGGAAGCCGGCAACATGGTGGACCTGGACTCGAATCCCACCAAGCTGATCGAGATCGTGGAAGTCGGCAAGCAGTTGCTGATCACTCGTGGGTCGCTGACGACTTTTTCGATCGCCAACGATGTGGCCAAGTATTTCGCCATCATTCCGGCGGCGTTTGCCACCACGTATCCGCAGCTGGCTGCCTTGGACGTCATGCGGCTGGCGAGTCCGAATTCCGCGATTTTATCTGCGGTGATATTCAATGCCTTGATCATTGTGTTGTTGATCCCGCTGGCGTTGAAGGGAGTGAAGTATCGCGCGCTCGGCGCCGCGGCATTGCTGCGCCGGAATCTATTGGTCTATGGCTTGGGCGGCATCCTGGTGCCGTTCGTCGGCATCAAGCTGATCGACATGACCCTTACTGCCTTGCGCTTGGTCTAAAGGAGTTCACTCATGAGTGCGATGTTGCGCCCGCTGTTCGTCGTATTTGCATTGCTGACGGTGCTGACCGGTCTCGCTTATCCTTTGCTGACGACTCTGGCCGGTCGCGTGCTGTTCCCAGACCAGGTTTCCGGCAGCCTCGTGATCCGCAACGGCAAGCCCGTCGGATCTTCCTTGATCGGTCAATCGTTTCAGGATCCGGGGCATTTTTGGGGCCGGATTTCCGCTACGTCACCCATGCCCAATAACGGGGCGGCTTCCAGCGGTTCAAACCTGGGACCTACCAATACGGCGCTGCTCGATGCCGTGCGCGCGCGCATCGACGCCTTGCGGGCCGCCGATCCGGGCAATTCCTTGCCCATCCCTGTAGATCTCGTGACTGCATCGGCAAGCGGACTCGATCCGGATATCAGCCCTGCAGCGGCGCTGTACCAAGCGACTCGCGTGGCCCGCGAGCGGCACCTGAATCCGGCGAAGCTGAATCAGATGGTTCTGCAGAGTGTGCAACGGCCGCAATGGGGAATTTTCGGCGCGCCGCGAGTCAACGTTTTATTGCTCAATCTGGCCCTCGATCGCGCACAATAGCGGTTGATGCCGATCTCAAGCGACCAACGCCCCAATCCTGACCTGCTGCTGGGGAAGCTGCAGCGCCAAGAGGCGAGGGCGAAGCGCGGCAAATTGCGTATCTATTTCGGATCCTCCGCTGGGGTCGGCAAGACCTACGCCATGCTGGTGGCCGCTCGCGCGCTCAGGGCAGAAGGTCGAGACGTCGTTATCGGCATCGTCGAGACCCATGGCCGTTACGAGACGGCGGCGCTGGTGGGCAGGCTGGAAATTCTGCCCCACAAGCAAATGTCGTATCGGGGCAAGGACTTCGGCGAGTTCGACCTCGACGCAGCGCTGTTGCGCCATCCATCGCTGATCCTGGTCGATGAGCTGGCGCATTCCAATGTACAGGGCGCACGGCACCCGAAGCGCTGGCAGGATGTGGATGAGCTCTTGGCGGCGGGGGTGGATGTATTCACCACCTTGAATGTCCAGCATCTGGAGAGTCTCAACGATGTGGTGGGTGGAATCACCAACGTGCGCGTCTGGGAAACGGTGCCGGACACGGCATTCGACGACGCCGACGAGGTAGTGCTGGTCGATATCCCAGCAGAGGAATTGCTTGAGCGACTAAAGGCCGGCAAGGTGTATCTGCCGCAGCACGCCGAGCGCGCGGCGGATAATTTCTTCCGCAAAGGGAATTTAATGGCCCTGCGCGAGCTGGCACTGCGGCGCACGGCCGATCGTATCGAGGGTGATGTCCAGGCTTATCGGGCGGACAAGGCGATTGGTTCGGTTTGGAAGACCGCCAATGCGTTGTTGACCTGCGTCGGTCCGGATGCGGGCGCCGAGCGGGTGGTGCGCGCGGCGGCACGGCTCGCCAGTCAGCTGAATGCCGAGTGGCACGCCGTGTACGTGGAAACTCCGCGATTGCAGCGGCTTCCTGCTGCTCGGCGCGAAAAGATTCTAGGTACCCTGAATTTAGCCGGGGAATTGGGCGCGACGACAGCCGTGATCGCGGACGCAGATGTCGCAACCAGCGTGATTGCCTATGCACGCAACCACAATCTGTCCAAGCTGGTCATCGGCCGCGATCCGGCCCGACGGCTGTGGCCGTGGCAAAGGTCGAGCGGCCAAAAAATGGCCTGGCTTGCGCCGGATATCGATCTCATTGAGATCGGCCGAACCGACGGCGTGATGCAAAACCGTGAGGCCAGGAATTCCGACCGTCCGTCCTCGGCGACGGTCGCGGAGTCGGGCGATCGTTATAAAGCCAAACGCCTTCGTTATCTGTGGGCCGCGCTTGCCTGTGCGGCCGTGACTTTGCTGTCCATGCCACTGGCCCTGCATTTTGACCGGTCCAACATCGTTGCGATTTTCATTCTGGCCGTAGTGTTGGTCGCGATCCGGTTCGGTCGGGGACCCGCGGCTCTCGCGGCGGTGTTGAGTGTGGGCTCCTTCGATTTCTTCTTCGTTCCTCCGCAATTCTCCTTTGCAGTCAGCGACGTGCAATATCTCCTGACGTTCTGCATCATGTTGGCCGTCGGCCTGATCACGGGCCAGTTGACTGCGGGACTGCGTTTTCAAGCACGTGTCGCCGGCCACCGCGAGGAGCGCGCGGGTTCGTTGTATACGTTCGCGCGCGACTTATCTGCGGCTGTGCAGTTCGATCAAGTCGTCAGCATCAGCGACGAATCGGTCGAGCGCACGTTTCGCGCGGCCGCAGCCCTGCTGTTGCCGAACGCCGCAGGCGAGCTGACCGTGGCGTCGCCGCGCGGCGCCGCAGCGCTCACCGTCGATTTGGGAATTGCACAATGGGCCTTCGACAAGGAGCAAGCCGCGGGATTCGGCACCGATTCGCTGCCCGGCAGCGAGGTGCTATATGTTCCGCTGCGCGCACCGTCCCGCGCGCGCGGCGTGCTGGCGGTGAAGGCGCGAAATCGGCGGCTGCTGCGAATTCCAGAACAACGTCAATTACTGGATACATTCGCGGCGCTGATCGCCATCGCCCTGGAGCGAGTGCACTATGTCGAGGTCGCACAGGATGCCGTGGTGCGCATGGAGTCGGAGCGCCTGCGCAATTCCTTGCTCGCAGCACTCTCGCATGACCTGCGTACGCCCCTGACAGTGCTGGTGGGGTTGGCCGAGTCCCTGACGCTCACCAAACCTGAGCTCTCGCCGGTGCAGCTCGAGAGTGCGCAGGCCATTCAGGACGAGGCGCGCCGCATGAGCACCTTGGTCAGCAATCTGCTTGATATGGCGCGCATCGAAAGCGGCGAAGTCAATTTGAATCTACAGTGGCAGCCTCTCGAGGAAGTCGTGGGCTCGTCCCTGGGTGCGACCCGCGAGATGATGAAGGGGCATCGAGTGAAGGTGCAGGTGCCGGGGGATCTGCCGCTGGCGCGTATCGATGCCTTGCTGATCGAGCGCGTCCTGGTCAACTTGCTGGAGAACGCTGCAAAATATACTCCGGCGGGCAGCAGCATTACTCTGGCGGCTGAGGTCATTGACGATCACATGAGCGTATCCGTATCCGACAACGGCCCAGGCCTCCCTGCCGGTCGGGAGGAGGCGGTGTTTCAGAAATTTACCCGGGGCGAGCGTGAATCGGCCACACCGGGAGTCGGGCTCGGTTTGTCGATTTGTCGCGCGATCGTCGAATCCCATCATGGCAGCATCGTCGCCACCCAACGACCGGGAGGGGGCGCGAGATTTACCTTTACCCTGCCTTTGGGGGACCCGCCGGCCCCTGCCGAGGAACCGGAGATTGACAGTGGCTGAGCAGCAGCCGGTGGCGGTCTTGGTCGAGGATGAGCGGCAAATTCGGCGCTTCGTGCGGACGGCCTTGGAAGCCGAGGGTTGGACGGTGCATGAGACCGACACCTTACGGCAAGGCCTGATCGACGCCGCCACCCGTAAGCCCGATCTCATCATCTTGGATCTCGGGATGCCGGATGGCGACGGCATGGAATTTCTGCATGACCTGCGGGGCTGGTCGAGCGTACCCGTGATCGTCTTGTCGGCACGTGTCGGAGAGCAGGACAAGATCGGGGCATTGGATGCGGGCGCCGATGACTATTTGACCAAGCCTTTCGGCGTGGGCGAGCTTCTCGCCAGGGTGCGCGCTGCGTCGCGGCGGCGCCGGGATATGGGCGCCGGTATGGGCTCCATATTCGAATTCGGCGATGTCAGAGTCGACTTGAGCTTGCGCACCGTGCACAAGGGGGACGTGCCGATACACCTAACGCCGATCGAATATCGCCTGTTGTCGTTGCTGATCGCCAATTCCGGCAAAGTACTCATCCATCGTCAGATCTTGCGAGAGGTATGGGGTCCCTCCCACACGGATGACGGCCACTATGTGCGGGTCTATATGGGCCATCTGCGGCAGAAATTGGAGCGCGATCCGGCGCAGCCAAAACATATCTTGACCGAAACCGCGGTCGGCTATCGCTTGGTGCAAACCGCACGGGACTAACGGCGCGCGGTTCGCCTCGCCTTGCGTAAATCCCTCAGAGTGTCGACATCCAGCGCCGCGGACGGAAGGTCGACCAGCACTCTCTGCTCCGCGGGCAGCGCGCGCACCAATTCTCGCAATCCAATGTCGCCCGTAATAGCAAGTGCCCGAGGGTATAGCCAGCGCGGCAGGATGAGCGGTACGCCGCCATGGGGTGCTCCGCCCGCGACCTCGATCCGTCTTGCCAGAACGCGGCGCGGCGTAGCGCGCCAGCGCGATATCAATCGGGCCAGGTCACGAGGCTGCAGCACGGCCAGATCGACCGGCAACAGCAACAGGGCTGTAGAGTAGCGAGCCAGCCAAGTAGCGCGGCGAACCGAGCTAGAAAGGCCGGCGGCGCGTCCCGGATTGGCGGCAAATACCACATCCAGACCCCGCGCTTCGACCTGGTAACGCAGGTTTTGCCGGGGGATTACCACGATGGTTTTGGCATCGGTGAAACGCGCCGCCAGAGCGAGGGTTCTGCGTAACAGTGTCTGAGCCCGCACCCTTGCCAGCGCCTTGGGGCTCCCCAATCGGGAGGAAAAGCCCGCGGCAAGAATCACAATTTGCAGTTTAGGCAGGGTGGCTGCGTTCATTGCTATCATAGCGTCATGAAACGAGACCATATCAGCTTTCAACGCCGGCCGTTCCTGACGCCGATTTGGCTGATGGGAATCGCCGCTGTTTTGACCCTGGGCTTTGTGATTGCAACATCATGGATTTGGGCAACCGCGGGGTCGACCACGGTCATTGTCATTCGCCACGCCGAAAAGGACTTGAGCATCAGCGCCACCGAGCCGCCGCTTACCGCGGCAGGCGAGGCGAGGGCAGCCCTGCTGACAAAAATGTTCGGCGCATCCGGGTCCCTGGGGCGCCTGGACGCAATTTACGTATCTCCGGCATTGCGCAGTCGGCTCACGGCGGCTCCGCTCGCAGCGGCGCTACACATCAGTGAAACCGTGGCGCCGGCCGACGATACTAAAGCCTTGGTGCGCCGGGTGCTGCGCGAACATGCCGGCGGCCGAATTTTGGTCGTTGGGCACAGCGACACCGTTCCAGAGATTGTCGGTGCGCTGAGCGGCGTGCCGAATATTCCTGAGATCGGTGACCAGGAGTACGACACCATGTATATCGTTACCGTGCCGCGAATCGGGCACGCTAACTTGCTGCGATTGAGCTATTGAGAACTTGTCGCACGCAGCATGATGGCCTTGCGGACGAAATCCGAGTGTCGGCCGACCATGAAATCTGCCAATACTGCATCGCGAACCCGGCGGCTTTCGTCGATCAAATAGGTGGCGCGGCGGACACCCATCCCTAAGGGGCCATTGACCCCGTACATTTTGATGACGGTTTTCTGCTCATCGGACAGTAAAACGTAGGGCAGTTGGTATTTAGCCTTGAACTTGGCATGGGATTCGGGGCTCTGGGGGCTGATGCCGACCACCCGCAAACGGGACGCTTCGAGTTCAGAGTGCAGGTCGCGCAGCGCGCAGGCCTGCCGTGTGCATCCGGGCGTGAAGTCCGCAGGGTAGAAATACAGTACGATAGGGCCGATACTTAGCAGTTCGGTCAGCGACCTATCTTTGGACGCGTCATCCGGCAGTGTGAATTCCGGCGCGCGTTCGCCCGATTTAATCATGTTGTTACCCCTCCTAGGGGCATCCTAGCCTAGGTTTGAGGTTTTTAGGCGCGATACTTTGGCAGAGGCAGCCTTTGCTGCTAATATTCCGGGCCCTTTTTCGGGGGAGTAGCTCAGTTGGGAGAGCGTCGCGTTCGCAATGCGAAGGTCGAGGGTTCGATCCCCTTCTCCTCCACCAAATCCACGGCCGGGGTTTAAAAGCTCCGGCCGTTGATCCTTGGCCTCGGTAGCTCAGTGGATAGAGCGAGTGCCTCCTAAGCGCTAGGTCGCAGGTTCGATTCCTGCCCGGGGCACCATACCTCACTCGGCCAATCACATGCCTGGTATTCCATGGTTCGGGCAGCGTCTAGAGCGGTGCGAGCGGCGATCTCCGAATCGGCAATGGACTGGGTCGGTGGCGCACATCTCCGCATGGGGAATTGACCTTTGAGCCGTGCTGCCGTCGGCCGTTTGCCCGCGGCAAATTCACCAACCAACTCCACGCTGCGCACGGGTCCACGTTATCCAGCAAAATCCGTCGCAACGTTGTTCCTTGAAGCGCTTCACAGTTACGACATTGCACGGCCAATCGCGGTCCACGTTCTGATAATCTCAATCGAGTTATATGAGAATGCGTGCCGCTGCCATTATCGTCCGCGATGGAACCAGACGGCAAAGGCTTGCCGGGTGAGCATTCTAATTCCGCGACCGGCCATTGCAGCGCGTTGGGATGGTGCGCTCGAGTTACGCCTTCGTCGGGCTCCCTTGGAGCTGTTCCTAAGGTCGCGATCACTTCCTTGGGCCACCGGCGGACCTGCGCAAGTTACGGACAACTTGACTGCAGCTACAGTAGCAATTGTGTCAACAGGGCTGGCACTCTATACGGATCGCCAGTTGGCTGAGTGGCAACTCGAGGATCTCGCTCACATAACTTGTGCGGTGAGCGAGGGCTTGGTTGCGCTGATCGATGAAACTCACTCTTGGCGCATTGTTGCATTGGTCAGCGCAGCGCAAATTCTGCGAGCGCACGTCGGACTAGGCGCCGCGGCACACGCATCAGCGCGTGCTGCACGAACATATGTAGCAAGCCAACACGGGCGCTCGGTTTCAATCGATATCCGAACCCTGGCCGCCCGTGTCGTAGAAAAAAACGACAACGAAGATCTTAGAGCGACATCAAATATCATCGCCAAAAGATTGACGGAACGCGAAGGCCGCGTTCCTTGCGGCCACGTTGCTACATCGCGCTAGGATTTCGGTGGCGCAACTTTCAATTTATTCACAACATGTTCCTTACCCGCCACCTCTGCTGCAATTGCGGATACCTTGGTCTTGTCCTCTTCCGTACGCACGACCCCGTTTAGTGTGACGGAGCCGTCCACCGCGACGATTTTGATGTTGTGCGCGTACGTTGATAAGGTTTTGTCCGCAATGACGTTCTTGCGAATTCGCTGAGTTAGGCTTAAATCGCTGGAGTCGTTCTTTTGCTGCTCCGGCGTCATTTGCGCGTTCGAAGGGTCGACTTTATTACTCTTACTATTGTCATTCGGCGTTGAGCTTGTACCCATCGATTCCCTAGTAGCGTCCCGCGCGGACGTCTGCGCCCCCGCATACGGAGTAACTAGAAGAGCCAATACACTTCCCAGGAAGGCAGCTAATTTTTGAGTTTTCATAAGTCACCGTAAAATTTAATTGAAAACACGGGAGGGTCCTGCCGCGGACCCTCCCATAGCGAGGCCTAGATAGCGCCGGCCTTAGGCTGACCGCGCTTGAGAGGCCGAAACACCCGCACTCTCTCCAGTCGAAGAAATGTCGGTAGCTCCAGTCGATTTCAACATGTCTTTAGCACGACTGATTTGGTCCGAAGTATCGCAATGGACGGACAATAAGGTGCCGCCGCCCTTAACGTGCCCTTCGTACCGTTTGGCCTCGTATTCAGGAATCCCCATCCCTATGAGCGCCCCGACCAGTCCGCCGACAGCACCCCCGACCCCCAGACCTGCGAGTCCAGCCATGATAGGACCGGCCGCAATGAATGGCCCAATGCCCGGAATGGCAAGCGCCCCAACCCCTGCCAGCACCCCCAATGTGCCTCCGATTGCTCCGCCCGCAGCCACGCCCGTGGTGGTTCCTTCAGGAGCCTTGGTATTCTTTTCGTGCGCAAACTCTTTCGTGCTGCGCGTATCTGGAAGCAGCACGGAGATTGCTGAACTGGCAAAGCCCGCCGCAATTAACGTATCGACTGCCCGCTCCGCATGCTCTGCAGATGTGTAAATTCCGAATACCGCTGTGTTTTTTCCAGCCATGATGAACTCCGCCTACGTGTTGATTAGTGTTGATGAACGAATCCGACGAACGCGGGTAGTACATCCAAATATACGGTGTTGGGCTGTAGGATAATTTCCCGGCGGGGCAACCCTCACTGTATAATTCACAGTAGGATCTTGCCTACGTTATCTCCACGATAAAAAAATGGCGCGGCGCCACCCCTTTAGTCCGCAAAAAAAGATCGCGAAGAAGCGAAGCATATCGCTACAACTGGGTCATCTAATATTTGCAGAGCACAGACAATCAGTGAGCAGAGGTGGGCGGTGCCGTTTGCGTTGCGATAAGTGCCTCAATTTGATCGGGATCTACGGGTTTGGTGAGATGAAAATCAAAGCCGGATTCTAGCGCTCGGCGCCTATCGTCTTCGTGGCCCCAGCCAGTGATCGCAATCAAGATCATTTTTTTGCCCCAGGATTCTCGGCGAAGAGCTTGAGCGACGTCATAGCCATTGAGTTTGGGCAGGCTTATGTCCAGTAACGTCACATTCGGCCGGAATTCTCGAGCGACGGTCAGTGCGTGTTCGCCATCGTGCGCGAAACTCACCTCGTGCCCCGAGAGCTCCAGGAGAAATCCTAAACTCTGTGCGGCATCTTGATTGTCATCGACCACCAGCACGCGGCAGCGGGCGCATTTGATCTGTGGATTTTCATCAACAATTTTTGCCGCCGTCGGCAGGCTGATTTTAGCTAACGGTTGCAAGACGTGAAATTCGCTGCCACATCCCAAGCCTTCGCTGTACGCATGCACTGTACCGCCGTGCAACTCAACCAGTCCCTTCACGAGCGCTAAACCGATACCAAGGCCGCCTTCGGATCGATCGAGCGTGCTTTTTACTTGCGAGAACATATTAAAGATGACTGCCAAGGACTCGGCGTCAATGCCGACCCCAAAATCCTTGATGCCGATATCTACGCCGTCAAGGGCGATTTTCGCGGTGAGGTCGATACGACCGCGCGGTTCCATATATTTTGCGGCATTGGTTAAGAGGTTCGCCAATACTTGCGTGAACCGTAGAGGGTCTACGTCCAGATCAATGGCTTCCGGAGGCAACAAGACGGTCAGGGTATGCTGTCGGGCGTCGATGATCGGACGTGCGACTTCTAGGCTCGCCTCGATGATCGAGGAAAGGGAGATCCGCTGGCGATTTAACGTCAGATTTCCGCGAGTGATCCTCGAGACGTCGAGCAAGTCGTCGAGCAAACTGGCCATTGTCTGGATTTGCCGGTCAATGATCTTGGCGGCCCACTTCCGAGTTTTTGTATCGGTGCGGGCGGCGCGCAACACTTTGGCGGCGTTACGGACGGGTGCCAGTGGATTTCGAAGTTCATGAGCCAAGGTAGCGAGAAACTCATCTTTACGCCGATCGGCATCCCGTAGCGCCGCCTCGGCAGCGAGCTGCTGCGAGATATCAGTATTGGTGCCAAACCAGCGAATGATGCTCCCGGTCGGATCGCGCAAAGGGACAACGCGGGTGAGAAAGGGCCGAAACTCCCCATCTACGCCACGAAGCGGAAACACCATTTCAAACCGCTCGCCCGTGGCGAGCGACGCGCGCCACCGTTCAAGGATTACCGGCAGCTGCTTCTGGTCATGTACCGATTGCCACCCCCATCCTTCCATCTGCTCAGGCGTACTACCCGTGTATTCGTACCAACGGCTGTTGTACCAAAAGATATATCCGGTCCCATCCGCCATCCAGCACAGCGTGGGTAAGTTCTCCGCGAGTGTGTGAAAACGCGCCTCACTATCGACGTGCGCGGCTCTCGCCAAAACTCGGTCGGTGACATCGGACCCTTGCACAAAAATTCCGCTAACAGCGCCGCCTGGGTCGCGAAGGGGTTGGTAGACAAAGTCGGCGTAGCGCTCTTCGACGGGTCCTTCCGGTGCACTTTGCATGGCATATTTAGCTTCAGTCGCGCTATGCGGCTTGCCGCTGCGATACACCGCATCCAGAAGCTCAACATAGCCTTGCGCAGTTAACTCAGGAAGCGCTTCTGTGATGGTTTTACCCACAATATCGCGATTACCCACCAAGCGCCGATAGCTGGGGTTGGCCAATTCGATGCGATGGTCCGTTCCTCGCAGCATTGCCATAAAGGTGGGGGCCTGTTCAAACAATTCCGCCAAGCGCTGGCGTTCTTCGGAAGCGCGGCGTGCTGCAGATACCTGCGAAGTGGTTTCTGTGCAAATGACTAACACCCCCCCGACGCCGTTAGCCGCGGTATCTTCATCGATTGGCTCGTAACTGTAGGTCCAATAGACATCCTCAAGCCTGCCATTGCGGGTAATCGGTACCAGGGCATTCTCGTGGGATATAGATCCAGCTCCTGACATCACGTGATCTATCTGTGGGCCAATGACCGGCCAAATCTCCTCCCACACATCTCGGCCAGGGCGCCCGAGAGATCCCGGGTGTCGTTCTATTCCAATGAATTGGCGATAGGCATCATTGTAAAAGCACAACAGCTGCGGTCCCCACCAGACGTACATGGGACGGCTGGTATTGAGAAGCAACCGTAACATCGTGCGTAGCGGTTGCGGCCAGGTGTCCGGCGGCCCGAGCGGGGTGGTCTCCCAGTCATGTGCGCGTATCAGCGCGCCCATCTCTCCGCCGGCGGCAAGAAAGCTCGGGCACACAGGCGATAGTTTTTGTTTTGTTTGCCCCATCTACTTCACCTTTGAGCTGCTTAGCTCCATGCGCATTCAAAGAAAAAGTGTAGTCCGCGATCCTACCAGGTCTCCCTATGGGGATCGCCTTATTTTCCGTGCCACAAGGGTGCATGGCGCGCAGCTAATCCATTTCCGGCGCAGCAATCGATCCACAGACAAGTTCGACAGCGGGGCGCCGTGGCATCATTGCGGACACGAATCTTCGCCTATGCCGCATCTTTGGCGTCTCGGATGGCTGGTGGATACGGCTGCAAAGCGATTACGACACGCGAGCTACTCGGGGTGCGATCTCTAAAAAACTGGCATTGCAGGCCAATTAGGGTTTGTCTGGGAACAGACCTGGCATCCAGCGAGATGCGAGGGCGGCGGGAAAGGTAAGGCGCAGCGGGGCGCGGCTGCTTTCGGAGGCGAGCACGCCTAGCTCCAGCAGGGATGCTACGACACGGCGTGCCTGGCGATCACCGGTCCCGACGATAGCCGCGGCGTCACCGCGCAGCAGTGCGCCGCGGTACAAGATTGCTTCGAGGATGGCGGCGGACCTCGGTGGCAGACGATCGAGCCTGATCTCCTCTTCTGCCCACAGCATGATGCGCGCGCGCAGTTGGTCAGGCTGTACGAGTCCTTCCATGAATGTAACCTGATCGATGCAGGTCGTCAGAAAGAAGCGCGTGAATTCAGCAAGGTTCTCTTCGCTTAAGTTGCCCCGGCCGTCGAGATCGTTGCGCTTTGCCTGGTCACAGGCGGCGAGATGCGCTTTGTACTGATCAACCTTGCGGGCAAGACCCCGAGCAATTGACCACACGGCGCCCGTGTCGAGCGCCTCCAGCATCGTCGCGTGCGACATCAGTCGCGCGACGCGGCCGTTGCCGTCGAGAAACGAGTGAATCCATGCGAGCCGGTGGTGCGCGGCGGCTGTGGCGAGAATGGGTCTCGGTTTTGCCGAGGCGGCTATACTCCTCTTCAAAACGGATCAGGAAGCGCGGCAAGGCAGGCGGGCTGATTGGGACGTGGGCGCCGACCGCGACATCGCGATGGCGCAGCTCCCCGGGGATTACTTTGAAGCGTTCCTTGGTGACGGGGTCTACCACCCATAAGAGATCGTCGGGCAACAGTTCGCAGAAGCGGCGATGGATTTCGCGGATGGAATCGGCGGTGACCGCGCGCCCATTAAGGCCGCCGCCATCGATCCATTGCTGGACCTCGATGTGGGCTTTCGCTTCGACCTGAAACTCTCGCTTTTTGGCGTCCTTGCTGTAGTTACGTTTCAAGGCGCGCTCAATATCGATCGGGTGCATATCGTGCCCTTCGATGAGATTGCTGGAGTAGCAATTCATCGAGCGCACGAGGTCGGCCAGCGAGCCGAGCAGGCTAGCGGGTAATGAAAGGCGGAACCCGGCGCTCTTCTGGGCCAGCTCTAATGCGAGGTCGGTCAGGGCAGGGCGGTGGCGTGAATTCTCGCCAATGAGCAGCGGTTCCATCAGCGATACCGCTTCGCCCCGGTCTTTTGCCACTTTTATGTCCGTTTGTTAGGCCGGTTTAAACCTGGTCATGTAACATTATATATCAATTAGTTATGTCGTAAAAACCCCCGCATAATTGCTCTTTCAAGTCCGGTTACATCTGCACTTACAATGAGGTAATTATCAGCACATTCGGCTTCTTCGGCGCGGCGACCCGCTTAGAGCTTCCGCGGCTCCTAGCCCATAGTGAACGAGGTGCTCAGAGTAGGGGTTCCCTCGTTTGGCGGCGAAGGTGGGATTTTCGAGGGCGTCCGCGAAGAAAGTCGTTTGATTTAAAAGGAAAATTTTCTAATTTTTTACTGAACAGGAAAGTGAATAGCATCGACCTGTTATCGAAACTGGCTCCTACGCTTGTCGGGAATTTCTATCGTCTGTTTTGGCAGAAATAATAAGGCAAGGCCGTGCCACCGGCCACCAGCGCGACATTTCGCTGCTCAAGGAGGCGCGCTCATGTGCCCTAACGCACAGACCGCGGCGGCAAAGACCTTGACTATCCATCTTAATCTCCGCTTGCGATAGCGAGGGTTGCTATTATTAAACCAGGTCAGGCGCGGCGACTCGAGTATGCGAGTGATACGCGGTAGTCAATATAAAAAGTGGGGCGCTGTCTGTCGGATATGCAGAACCGCTAAATCGTCGTAAACGTCAACCGGGTGGCAATGCCGTGCCCGTGGCAAGATGTCCGTCAACGAAAACACGAAAATTTAATGGTTCTTTTCACAAACCGTGGGAAATTGGGGAGCGCGCTCATTTGCTTGCGAATCAAAGTTTAAGCTGATGTCCAAAATAGAAAAACATTCGGTCGAACGGCTCACGTTGATAGGTTTCGGCATAACCCTGGCCGTTTTGCTCATGGTCAGTGGTATCGCGTGGATCAACGCTACGCCATCCGTCGCTGCGTTCATCGTGGCCAGCATCCTCGTCCTTTTGGCGTTCCTGGCGCAACTGTCTGGGAGAATAAGGCGGGTGCTCCGCAACCGTATGGGGGTCGAACACACATTGGAAGAGGCGCGGCAGCCATTCCTGAAAGCGGGCGCATTACAAGATGCCATTTTTCACAGCGCCAACTTTTCGAGCATCGCCACCGACGCAAATGGCGTCATTCAGATCTTCAACGTCGGCGCCGAGCGCATGCTGGGCTATACGGCGACTGAGGTAATGAACAAAATCACGCCCGCCGACATTTCCGATCCACAGGAAGTTATCGGGCGGGCCCAGGCGCTCAGCGTCGAACTCGACACCGAGATCACTCCAGGCTTCGAGGCATTGGTCTTCAAGGCTTCCCGCGGAATCGAAGATATCTACGAACTGACCTACATCCGCAAGGATGGCAGTCGATTCCCCGCCGTGGTGTCCGTTACGGCGTTGCGCGACGCGCAGGACGCCATCATCGGCTATCTGTTGATCGGCACCGACAACACCGCGCGCAAGCGGGCGGAAGAGGCCCTGCTTAGAGCGGGGGCCTTGCAGAACGCGATTTTCAATAGCGCCAACTTTTCGAGTATAGCGACGGACGCGAAGGGCGTGATTCAGATTTTCAACGTCGGCGCCGAGCGCATGTTGGGCTACACAGCCGCCGAGGTGATGAACAAGATTACGCCGGCCGACATTTCAGATCCGCCGGAGCTGATCGCGAGGGCCAAAGCACTGAGTGTCGAACTCGCAACCCCGATTACGCCGGGCTTCGAAGCGCTGGTGTTCAAGGCCTCTCGCGGGATCGAGGACATCTACGAACTGACCTACATCCGCAAGGATGGAACCCGGCTTCCGGCTGTCGTCTCGGTCACCGCGCTGCGCGATGCTCAGGGTGCCATCATCGGCTATCTGCTCATTGGAACCGACAACACCGCGCGCAAGCGGGTCGAAGCCGAGCAACAGAAGTCCGATCAGCAATTGCGCGACCAGCAATTCTATACCCGCTCGCTGATCGAAT